>JAPUEC010000024.1:2564-27140 GCA_027492775.1 Rhodocyclaceae bacterium | reverse complement strand
AGCGCACCAGCACCGATTCCGGCATGTCGAGCGGCATGACGCCGGTGGCGGCGGCGAAGGCGACGAGGCCGGAGCCGGCCGGGAAGGAAATACCAATCGGGAAGCGGGTGTGCGAGTCGCCGCCGGTGCCGACGGTGTCGGGCAGCAGCAGGCGGTTCAGCCAGCTATGGATGACGCCGTCGCCCGGCTTCAAGGAGACGCCGCCGCGCGCCGTGATGAAGCTCGGCAGGGTGCGGTGCATCTTGACGTCGACCAGCTTGGGATAGGCGGCGGTGTGGCAGAAGGACTGCATCACCAGATCGGCGGAGAAGCCGAGGCAGGCGAGATCCTTGAGTTCGTCGCGGGTCATCGGGCCGGTGGTGTCTTGCGAGCCGACCGTGGTCATGCGCGGTTCGCAGTAGGTGCCGGGGCGGACGCCCTTGCCTTCCGGCAGGCCGCAGGCGCGGCCGACCATCTTCTGCGCCAGCGAGAAGCCCTTGCCGGTTTCGACCGGGGCTTGCGGCAGGCGGAAGAGCGTCGAAACCGGCAGGCCCAACGCTTCGCGCGCCTTGGTCGTCAGGCCACGACCGATGATGAGGTTGATCCGGCCACCAGCGCGGACTTCGTCCAGGATCACCGGCGTCTTGAGGGTGGTCTCGGCAATGACGGCGCCGTTCTTCAGCGCCGTGACCTTGGCGGCGGCGTGGTCGATGCGGAGTTCGATTTCGTCGCCCATGTTCATTTGAGCGACGTCGATTTCAATCGGCAGCGCGCCGGCATCTTCCATGGTGTTGAAGAAAATGGGGGCGATCTTGCCGCCGAGGCAGACGCCGCCGAAGCGCTTGTTGGGGACGAAGGGGATGTCCTCGCCGGTCCACCAGAGCACGGAATTGGTCGCCGATTTGCGCGAGGAGCCGGTGCCGACCACGTCGCCGACGTAGGCGACCGGGTTGCCCTTGGCAATCAGCGCTTCGAGCTGCTTCATGGGGCCGCGGTTACCCGGCTCGTCGGCTTCGATGCCCGGACGCGGATTCTTGAGCATGGCGACGGCGTGGAGCGGAATGTCGGGGCGCGACCAGGCGTCCGGTGCCGGGGAAAGGTCATCGGTGTTGGTTTCGCCGGTCACCTTGAAAACGGTCAGCTTGAGCGAGGACGGCACTTCCGGGCGGGCGGTGAACCACTCGGCGTCGGCCCAGGATTGCATCACCGATTTGGCGTTGGCGTTGCCCTGCTTTGCCAGTTGCTGCACGTCATGGAAGAAATCGAACATGAGCAAGGTGGATTTAAGCGCCTTGGCGGCCACCGTGCCGACCTCGGCATCCGCCAGCAGGTCGATGAGCGGCTTGACGTTGTAGCCGCCGACCATGGTGCCGAGCAGCTCGGTCGCCTTGGCGCGGGAGATGAGCGCGCAAGCCTGCTCACCCTTGGCCACCGCCGCCAGGAACTCGGCCTTGACCTTGGCCGCATCGTCCACGCCGGCGGGAACGCGATGGGTGATGAGATCGACCAGCGTCTGCTCCTCGCCCTTGGGCGGATTCTTCAGCAGCTCGACCAGGTCCTTGGTTTGCTGGGCGGTCAACGGCAGCGGCGGAATGCCGAGGGCGGCGCGTTCGGCGACGTGAGCACGATAGGCTTCAAGCATGGCGATTTCCTCTAGTTCAGGGTGGCGCGAAGGGTTTGCGGCAGGGTGCTCGATTTCACCCGATACAGGAATCGCCGCAAGTCTTATATATGATATCTTTTTCAAAACGGCCTGTGAAGAATTATATTTTGATTTTTGCCCCTGACAGCCTGTCCGGATTAAATACCCCGCATCCCGGCCTTGAAACGGCGATGGACGACAGCCGCGAGAAGTGCGGCCTGGGGTTCTCCGGCAAACGACAAAGATATTTCCGATGAAGCTTGCACTGGACCATCCCTGGGACTTGTCGCCGAGCGAAGCGGTCGCGCTGCAGAAGGAACTCGCCGGCCAGATCGAGCGGACCGACCGTTTCGGCGAAGTGCGGCACGTCGCCGGGATCGACGTCGGCTTCGAGTATGAAGGCCGGGTGGCGCGGGCTGCGGTCGCGATACTGCGGGCGGATACGCTGGTGACGGTCGACCAGTGCGTCGCCCGGCGGGAGACGCGCTTTCCCTACATCACCGGCCTGCTCTCCTTCCGCGAAATCCCGGTCATTCTCGATGCGCTCGACAAACTCACCATCCAGCCCGAACTCCTGCTCATGGATGGCCAGGGCATCGCCCATCCGCGGCGTGTCGGCATCGCCAGCCATCTCGGGCTGGTGACCGGCATGCCCAGCATCGGCGTCGGGAAAAGCCGGCTGACCGGCCGCCACGCCGAGCCGCCGCCGGAAAAAGGCGGCTGGACGCCGCTGCTTTCCCGCGGCGAAACCATCGGCGCCGTCCTCCGCACCCGGCCGGGCTGCCGACCGCTCTATATCTCCACCGGGCATCGCGTGGGCCTGGAAACCGCCATCGAGTGGGTGATGCGCACCACCACGCGTTACCGCCTGCCGGAAACCACACGCGCTGCCCACCGCCTGGCCTCGGGACCGCGTTAGGCGTTCTTGTTTCGCAGGACCAAACATCATCCGACAGGCGGCACCCGCCGCAATCCGCGCGGTCTACATTGGAAGCTGGGATAATCGCGGCCGACGCGATGAAAAGGATGTATCTTGCACAGCCACAAAGACTCTCCCTGGACCCACGACCACCGCTTCAATACCAGCAGCGGTGCGGCGGAGCGCGGCACGCGCCTGGTCATGTGGATCACCGCCCTGGCAATGGTGGTCGAAATTGTCGCCGGCTGGCATTTCAACTCGATGGCGCTGCTGGCGGACGGCTGGCACATGAGCTCGCATACGCTCGCCATCGGCCTCTCCGCCTTCGCCTATGGCGCCGCCCGGCGTTACGCCAACGACCCGCGCTTCGCCTTCGGCACCTGGAAGATCGAGATTCTGGGCGGCTTCGCCAGCGCCATCTTTCTGCTCGGCGTGGCGGCGATGATGGTGTACGGCTCGGTCGAACGCCTCTTTTCGGCCCAGCCCATCCGCTATCAGGAAGCCATCCTGGTCGCGATACTCGGCCTCGTCGTCAATGTTGTCTGCGCCCTCATCCTCGGACATGCGCACGACCATCACCACGGGGACGAACATCACCACCACCATCATCACGAAGACCTCAACCTCAAATCGGCCTATATCCATGTCATCGCCGATGCCGCGACCTCGGTGCTCGCCATCGTCGCGCTGGTGGGCGGCTGGCTCTATGGCTGGGATTGGCTCGATCCAGTGATGGGTATCGTCGGCGCAGTGCTGGTGGCGGTGTGGGCCAAGAATCTCTTGGTCGACACCGGCAAGGTGCTGCTCGACCGGGAAATGGATCACCCGGTGGTGGACGAAATTCGTGAGGCGGTGGAAACCGGGCCGGAAGCGGGCGAGACGCGCGTCGTCGATCTCCATGTCTGGCGCGTCGGCAAGAACGCCTATGCCTGCGCCCTGGGCATCGTCACGCACGACGTCAAGCTCAACCCCGAGCAGGTCCGCCACCAGTTGGCGGTGCATGAGGAAATCGTGCACGCCACCATCGAAATCCACCAGTGCGGATGCGGCGATCAGCCGCCGCCGGCGAATTGAGCCAAAGCCGATTCAGGCGTGGGGCTGCAGGGCGGCCGCCGCCTCGATTGGCATCGGACGACCCAGCAGATAACCCTGCACCAGACATGCGCCAAGGTCGTGCAGGGTGGCGAACTCGGCTTCCGTCTCCACCCCTTCCGAAATGATGGTGCTGCCGGTTTCCTCGGCGAAACGAATGAGCGCGGCCGCCATGGTGCGGCGACTGCGGTTGCTGTCGATATCCCGGGTCAGGCTGATATCGAGCTTGATCAAATCGGGTTCGAGTTCAAGGATGTGGCTGACACCTCGCCAGATCCTTGCGCGACCGTCCGCCGAATGTGAACAGGCCTAAGGCAGCGCCACCTTCGCGACCAAGCCAAGCGCTGCGCAGGCGGCAATGACGAGAATGACGTTTTGCCGATAACGAATGAGCGCGACGGCGGCGCCGAACGCAATCAACGCCGATGGCCAATCGAAACCGGCGGAAAAACCTTTCGGCCAGAAGACGTGATAGGCAAAGAACAGCGCCAGATTGAGGATGACGCCGACCACCGCGGCGGTAATCGCCGTCAAGGGCGCGGTGAATTTGAGATCGCCGTGAGTCGACTCCACCAGCGGCCCGCCGGCAAAAATGAAAAGAAACGACGGCAAGAAGGTGAACCACGTCACCACCAACGCGGCCGCCACACCGGCGAGAAAGGCCGAGTCCGCACCAAAGGGCGCCTTGAACCAGGCGCCGACGAAGCCGACGAAGGAAACCACCATGATCAACGGCCCCGGCGTCGTCTCTCCCAGCGCCAGGCCGTCGATCATCTGCAAGGGCGTCAGCCAGCCATAGGATTCGACCGCGCCCTGCCAAACGTAAGGCAGAACGGCATAGGCGCCGCCGAAAGTCAGCAAGGCCGCCTTGGTGAAGAACCACGCCATCTGAGTCAGCACATGATCCGAACCCACGGCGGCGACCAGGAGGCCGATCGGCACCAGCCAGAGCAGCGCGCCGGCAACGACGATCACCGCCAGTCGCCGCCAGGCGAACAAGGCGTGGGCGGGCGGCGGCGTATGGTCGTCGATCAACGCCGGCAGGCCGGGGGATTTGACCGCGCCATGGCCGCCCGAAAGGACGAAGTTGCCCGGCGTCATGCGTCCGCCGACGAACCCGATCAGCGCCGCCGCGGCGACGATCGCCGGAAACGGCACGTCGAACGCGAAGATCGCCACGAAGGCGGCGGCCGCAATCGCCCAAAGCACGCCGTTGCGCAACACCCGCGAACCAATGCGCCAAGCGGCATGGACGACGATGGCGGTGACCGCCGGCTTGATGCCGTAGAACAGCGCGGCAACCACCGGCACCATGCCGAAGGCAACGTAAAGCCAGGAGAGGCCGATCAGAATGAAAAGCGAGGGCAGGACGAAGAGCGCGCCGGCGACGATACCGCCCCAGGTGCGATGCATGAGCCAGCCGAGATAAGTCGCCAGCTGCTGCGCTTCCGGGCCCGGCAATAGCATGCAGAAATTGAGCGCATGCAGGAAACGCCGCTCAGAAATCCAGCGCCGTCGCTCCACCAGCTCCTCGTGCATTACCGCGATCTGGCCCGCCGGGCCGCCGAAGCTGATGAAACCCAGCTTCAGCCAGAAGCGGAAGGCCTGCCAGAAGGAAACCGCGACCGCCCTGCCTTCGATTCCCGGCGGCGCGTTCACGCCGTGATCCGCCGCAGACTACTTGCCGAAGAGCTTGCCCACCGCGTCGCCAACCGTTTTGGCCGCCCCGCCGCCGACGGCGCCGACGCCCTTGGCCAATCCCTCCAGACTGATGCCGAGGACACCGGCCATGGCCGAACCGATGTGGCCGGCGAAACTTTCGTTAAGCGAAAACTTGGGATCATTGATATCGCCCTCGAGCACGAACTTGACCGCGATCCGGCCATTCTTGTCTTTCAGCGCCGAAACCATGGTCGCCCGCGGCATGCCCATGAAGCTGCCACCCGAGGACAATTCCATATCGGAAAGCGTGACCGCGCCGGGCGCTTTCAACCGGTTGTGGCGTATCGTCGACTTCAGATCGAGATCGAGGGTTCCCTTTTTGACGCCCGTCTCCGCCGCCTTGATTAGGTAGGGCTGAAAAGCGAGCAGATCGACGCCGCGCAGTTGCGCCGAAATTTCGGAATCGCGGCTGGCCAACTCGGCCTCGCCCTTGATCGAGACCCGGCCGTCGCGCCGCACGCCCTTGACGACGCCCTCGAGGGCGATCGCCGTCTGGCCGGTGAGGTTTGGGATGACGATCTTGCCGAGGCTGGCGTTAACCTGCTCGATCCGCAGCTTGAGCGGCGGCTGGCGCACGGTGGCGTCGAAGAGTTCGACGGCGCAGTTGGCGAGGGCGATGCCGGCGAGATGAACGGTCGGGCCGCCGGCGGCTTTTTCCCCGGCGCCGCCGAGCAGCGAAGGCAGAATCAGCATCTTTCCATCCTTGCGGCGGTAGAGCGACACATAGCCCTCTTCCACCCGGATATTGCCGATGCGGATATTGCTGGAAACGAGCGAGCGCAATTCCGGCTCGATCACGACCCGACGGGCGCTCAGCTCTTCCCCGGCTGGCCACCCCTTCTCCGCCTTGATGCGGACACCGACGATCTCGACCGCCGAGAGCCCGACGCGGATTTCTTCCACTTCGCCGCGCGGCCCAAGCGCGGCTTCAACCTTGGTTTTCAGCGCCTTGGTGGCGAAATGCAGGCCACCCAGGCCGAGCAGCGCCAGCACGAAGATGGCGCCGGCAATCCATGACAACCAGCGGCGCGTTTTGGAATAAACCATGGTGACCCCCCGCAAAATCCTCCCCTAATTTTGCCGCTTTTGGGCGATCGCTTCAAAGCCCGTTTTGCCGAATGAAAATACCGATCATCGCCTGCCACCGCTGGCAGGCGATGATCGGGCTCCCCTGTTTAGGGAGTTTCATTCGCAGTGCCAAGCATTCATAATCAATAATCGGATTTCCCCAGCGCGGCATAAGTCCAAGTCACGATGGGCAGGGCGGCGGCCCGGCGAGAGCAGCCGGGAGCGATGTTTTGACGCATAACCAGAGAAAGAGCGGCCATGGACAGCAAAACCATTCAACTCGGTGTCACCCAATATACCTATTACGAGATGGCAAACCCCGGCAAGCCCAAAATGCTTCTGCTGCACGGGATGATCGTGGAAAGCCATTGCTTCGAGAAACTCTCGGCCTATTTCAAGGACGATTACCACCTCCTGTTCCTCGACCTCAAGGGCCACGGCAAGAGCGGCAATGGCACCAGTTACGATGAGAGCTATACCAACGACGCCATTGCCGGCGACCTCCTGGCGTTCTATCAGGCGGTGATCCAGGAGCCGTTCTATCTCCTCGGCTATTCGCTCGGCGGGCAATACGCGATCAAGTTCGCCGGCACCTACCCGGACAAGGTCAAAGGCCTGGTCATCATCGACAGCGCGCCGCAACTTTGCTTCAAGGGCACGCTCTCGCTGCTCCTGGCCTTGATGAAGACGCCAAAGTTCTTCAAGGACGAGGCGCATGTGTATCGCCATTTCGACACCCGCAACCCGGGAATGGGCGAATACATGCTTAAGTACTGTCTCACGCGGGACGATGCGGACCACTTCAAGCCGCGCTACGACAAGCAGCGCTTCGCGCCGAACACCATGTCCAAGGGCGCGGCGCGCACGCGCGACCTGTGGGACGCGTGCCGGAAAATCACCGCGCCGACGCTGTTGCTGCGGGGCGGAAAATCCTTCGTGTTCAGCGACGGTCTGGAAAAGAAAATGCGTGAGAGCATCGCCCGGCTTCAGGTCGTGTTGCTGAAGGATAGAGAGCACTTGATGGCTTTCACCCATCCCCAGGAAGTATCGGAGCCGATCCGGGCTTTCCTGGCTAAAACCTGAACACCAACTGAAAGAGCGACTGTCCCGAGGCCAGATATTTGGCCTCGAAGGGTGTCAAAGACGGCCCCTCGGGAATGAAGGGGCCGTATCCGGCCTCTTTGCCGGTCAGGAATTTCAAGGCCTGCGCCAGTTCGGCGACGTAGATTTCCCAATTGCTGCGGCACTCCAGCCGGCCGCCCAGCGCGAGCAGGGTCGGAAAGACCGGATGCCCATGCCAGCGCCGCGCCAGATGACCGATCTTGGGCCAGGGGTTGGGATAGAGCAGGTAATGGCGCGCGAGCCTGATGCCCGAAGAACGCAGCAGACGCCAGAAATCGACCAGGTCGGCGCGCACGAACACGACGTTGTCCGGCACCGCGTGCGGCTTGCCGCGCGAGAGGCGGTCGAGCGACTGATCGACGCCGATGATGAAATGCTCGGGAAATTCCTCCGCCAGCCGGAGCGTGCTCCAGCCGACGCCGCAGCCGGCATCGAGCACCAGCGGCGAACCATCCTTCCAGTTCCACCAGGCGCCCATCGCGGTGATGAAGGCTTGGCGATTGTGTTCGAGGATCGGCTTCAAATAAGGGTGTTCGGCGTGCCGCCGGACCAGCGCTCCCAAGTCGCGGTGCGGCGCCTCCTGGGCGCTGGTGACGCTGCGCGAATCGCCGCTCATGCCGCCTCCGCCAGCGAAAAAGCGATCCCGGTACTGGCTAACAAAGCGTCGATCTCCTCCGCCCGCCGCAACGGGCGCACCGCCAGATGGAGCGCTTCCGCTTCCGGCCAGGCGCGGCGCAGGAGACCCAGCCATTGCTTGAGCCGGCCAGGGGCGTGATGCGGCAACACCTTGCGCCGCACCGCGCACCAAAAATCGCCCAGCGCCGGCACCAGCGTTTTTTCCCAATCCGCGGTTTCCTGGCAACGAATGCGTCGCGCCAACAGCGGATCGGCGATGGCACCGCGCCCGAGCATGACGTCGGTACAACCGGTTTCCTCCCGGCAGCGTTCATAATCGGCTGGCGTCCAGATTTCGCCGTTGGCGATCACCGGGACATTAATCGCCTCGCGCACCCGGGCGATCCAGTGGTAGCGCGCCGGCGGACGATAGCCGTCGATCTTGGTGCGGCCATGCACCACCAGTTCATCCACGCCGCCGGCGACCAGCGCCTGGGCGCATTCCACCGCCCGCGCCGGATCGTTGACGCCAAGACGCATCTTGGCTGAATAGGGCATGCCCGCCGGCACGGCACGGCGTACCTCAGCGGCAATGCGCAACAGCAGTTCCGGCTCTTCTAGCAGCGCCGCGCCGCCGCGATGGCGATTGACCAGCGGCGCCGGGCAACCGAAATTGAGGTCGATGCCCGCCGGCCGCAAGGCCGCCAGCCGGGCGGCATTCTCGGCCAGCCGCTGCGGATGCGAACCCATGAGCTGCACCCGCACCGGCGTTCCCGCCGCCGTCCGGCTGCCGTGCTTGAGTTCGGGACAGACGCGCTTGAAGGTGCGGTCCGGCAACACGGTGTCCGAGACGCGAATGAATTCGCAGACGCACCAGTCGTAGCCACCCACCCGCGTCAACACGTCGCGCAGGATGTCGTCGGCGAGACCTTCCATGGGGGCGAGGATGATGCGTGACATGGGGCGACCGGTGAAGGAAAGCGGGCGATTATAATCCTGCCCGATCATGCCCCGCCGTCTTGTCCTCGATACCAACGTCGTCCTCGATCTCCTGCACTTCGCCGACGCCCAGGCGCTGCCCATTTTGGCGGCGCTCGAAAGCGGGGCCGCACAGTGCTGGGCGGACGCTGCCGGGTTGGAAGAACTGGCGCGGGTCGTGACTTACCCGGAATTCAAGCTAGATGCGACCGCCGGCAAAGCCCTATGTGAGCGCTACCGACAGTTGGCGCGGATCGCCGATGGTGATCCCGCGCCGCTGTCCGCCCTGCCACGCTGTAAGGACCCGGACGATCAGAGATTTCTCGAACTCGCCGCCCGGACGGGCGCAGAAATGCTCGTCACCAAAGACAAGGCCCTGCTTACGCTCGCGCGCTCGCGGGGCCTTGGCTTTCGCATCGTAAAGCCGGCCGAAGCCAGCCAGGAATTCACCAGCAGACCACCACCCGGCCGTTAGCGTCCGTGCACACCGTGGTGCCGTTGGGGCCGGTGATGAAAGTCGGCTTGCCGCGACCGGGTTCGCGGTAAATCCAGGTCGGCCCGGCGCTCGCCGGTGCCTGTTGCGACCTGAGCTGACGCGACATCGCGGTGCCGTCGGTGGGGATTCCGCCCTGGCCGGATTCGATGATGGTCGCGGGCGGCATCGGCTTCTTGTAGGGGTAGAGCACCGAATCCTGCGCCGGCAACTGGGCGAAGACGGATAGCGGCAACAGTACGGCGAAGAGCGGCAACAGGCGGCGCATGGAAGACTCCTTGGACGTGAGTTTCATGGCTCAATCATAGACCGGGTCGGAAAAATTCACCGCGTAAAATCTGACAAACCGCGATTTCTTGCCTGCGTTTTACGCTGCGCGACAGGGCCGTAGATTGAATGGCGACGAAGGAGCGACTGCCGCCCCGGGCGTTTTCTCGAAGGCGCCCGCAAGCAGCCCCCTTCGCCAGGGCAGCAGCCAATCCATGCACCAACCGGCTCAGGCCGTTGCGCCGAAGGCCGGCGAGAAGGCGATTTCCCCTTTCGCCAGGCCGCCTGCGAAACTCTTGCTCAACAGGTATTCCGGTGGCACCCCTTGCATTGTCGTCTCTGCGCTGGAAGCGAAACCCAGACGCGAGTAGAAGGCCGGGTCGCCGACCAGGATGCAACCTTTGGCGCCGCGATCTGCGAGCATCGCCATCCCTTCTTGCATCAGGCGGCTGCCGATTCCACGGCGTTGATGCTCGGGCAACACGGACAGCGGCCCGACCCCATACCAGCCGACCTCGCCGGTCGCTAGGCTAACCGGCGAAAAGGCGACGTGGCCGACCAACCGCTCGCCATCAAGGGCAACGAGCGACAACGCCAGCTCACCGCTGCGTCGTAGCGCATCGACGATGAATTGCTCGGTAAGACTCGTGTACGCCGCCGTTGCAAAAGCGAGCCGGGTCACTTTGAAGATTGCTTCGATATCGTCCGGCCCTTCGTTTCTAACGGTAATGTTCATTTTCATAACTCCAGATGGCCCAAAGCGCGCGGCAGCCGTAGCGGCCGCGGATAGGCACTATTGATTGTCGAGTTGAGCGCGAACCGCGCGGAGCCCGGCCTTGTTGATGTGGTAGGGCTGACCGTCCCTGGAACCGATGAGGCGTTTGCTGCGCAGCCTCTTGAAGATCAAAAGGGTGCAGTCCGACAGGACGTAGCCGTCGCGGGTATAGCAATCGACGGTGAAAATAAGGCCCGCCGCATCGCGCCGATGCACGATACGGCCACCCTTTGCGAGGACGTGAAGCGTCCTTTGCTCCGGTTTGGAAATGTTCATGTTGGATAATGCTTCAGCAATCAAAAATGCATGACAGGCGACCGACCGATTCGGCCGTCGCCAACGCTTGCTTTGCGATAACTGCCAACCCGGAAGCCGGGGCGGCGTTATCGGATTGCTACACTCTCCAACATTCGAAACCTATAGGGATGGGGCCAGCCGAAGGGTCGGCGGGCAACCGCCATGGTACGCCGTGACAAGAGCATGATCAATGTCGCGGTGCGCTTCGCGTCGTTCGAAGGGCTGCGCCGCATACTCGAAAACCACAGTCGGATCGCCGAAGTTTGCCGCGCTCATCCATCGAGCGCCTATGCCGCCGAGCTCAGTCCGCGCGCCGGCGGAAAACCCAGGTCGTCTCGTCCGAAGCATCCGGCGCAAAGGCGTAACCCTCGGCCGCGAAGGCTTGCAGCCCTTCCGGTTCCTCCAGCCGATTGACCAAAGCGTAGCGCGCCATCAATCCTCGCGCCCGCTTGGCAAAGAAACTGATGGTCTTGTAGCGCCCGGATTTACAGTCCTCGAAGACCGGCTGGATGACGGTGCCGGCGATTTTGCGCGGCACCAGCGCCTTGAAATACTCCTCCGAGGCGAGGTTCACCAACACCGGGCGGGGCATGGCGGCGAGTTCGGCATTGATGGCGGCATTTAGGCGCTCGCCCCAAAAGGCGTACAGGTCCTTGCCTTGGGGATTGGCCAGCTTGGTACCCATTTCCAGCCGATATGGCTGGATGAGATCGAGCGGGCGCAGGACACCGTAGAGGCCGGAAAGAATGCGTAGATGCGTCTGGGCAAAGTTGAGCGCAGGGGCTTCGAGGCTGGCCGCTTCCAGCCCTTCATAGACGTCGCCGGCGAAAGCAAGCACGGCCTGCTTGGCGTTTTCCAGGGTGAAGGGTGGATTCCAATCGGCGTAGCGATTGAAGTTGAGCACCGCAAGCTGGTCCGAGAGGTCCATGAGGCGGGCGATATCGGCGGGCGCCAAAGTGCGCAGCAGCTTGATGAGCGCCTTGGACTGGGTGAGATAGCCGGGCTGGCTATACAGGGTGGTGACCGGCGCGCTTTTGAAATCCAGCCTTTTCGCCGGCGAAATGACCATGAGCATCGTAAACTCCGCTAGTGTTTTCTGGGGCATTGTAATTGTTCCGCCGCCGTGTTCGGGGAGGACCATATTTGACGCGGGAAAGCGCTTGCCCGACCGCGAAAAAGCCGGGAGAATCCCCAAAATGGGTAACAAACCCGGTTTGATTCGACTTTTTTCCTTGAGGTTTTCATGAATCTCCGCAATTGGCCCCTCGCGCAGCAGCTGGGCGCCATCGTCCTCTTGATCAGCATCATCGTATTTACCGTTCTCGTCATTGCCCTCAACGTGCTCTCGAACCGCACGGCGCTCAAGCAGGCGGAACACCAGCTTTCGCAGCAGATTACCGCCATCGCGGTCTCCCTGCGCGATGTGCTCGACGCCGCACAGGATGTCGCGGTGATCCGCAAGGACCTTTACAAGAAAGCCCTGCCCGGGCCACTGCTCGTGACTCCGGAGACCGCGCCGGCTGGCGACTTGCCGGCGGTACCGGTCATGCGCTCCGGCTCGGTGGCGCTCAACAACAACATGGAGCTTCTCGGCCGGATTCGCGATCTGATCGGCGCCGACCCGGCGGTAATGGTGCGCCAAGGCAACAGATTCATCCGGGTCGCAACCTTTCTCAAGAACAAGGACGGGAAATCGCAAATCGGCGTTGCGCTCGACGCCGAGGGCCCGGAAACCAAGTCGCTCAACGCAGGCAAGCCGTATTTCGGGATGGTCAACCGCAACGGCATTTTTTATATCTCCATTTTCGAGCCGGTGATCCAGAACCAGCAGGTGGTCGGCGCCATCTCGGTGCGGGTCGATATCGACGCCATCATCAAGCGCCTCACCGCCAGTGTTCGCGCCATCAAGGTCGGGGATACCGGCTATGCCTACGTCGTTCTGCCGGGCAAGACATTCGAGGAATCGACGATGCTGGTGCACCCAACGCTCGGGGGCAAAACCTTGGCCGAAGCCAACAACCCCCGCATGAACGAGGTGGTGAAGCGGATGTTCGAAGTCAAGAACGGCACCTTTTCCTACGACTGGACGGACGAACAAACCGGGCATGCCGGCAGCAAGATCGTAGCCGTGGCGACGGTGCGCGATACCGACTGGACGGTGGCCGCCGGCAGCTGGGTCGATGAATTCACGGCCGATGCCCGCCAGTTGCGCAACATCATGATCGCGGCGCTGGTGACGGCCGCCCTCCTCCTGGTTGGAATCGTCGGTTATTTCACCAGCCGGCGCCTGGCGCCCATCGGCCAAATGGTCGAATCGGTGCAAGCCATGGGCGGCGGCGACCTGACGCGGCGTTTCCCTGCGGCAGAAACGGAGAGCCGCAACGAAATTGACCGTCTCAATGGCAGCCTCGAAGCCATGCGCAGCGACATTTCCAGCATCATCGGCCAGATTTCTTCGAGCGCCCGCGAGATGAGCTCCGCCTCGATCGCCATGACCCAGGGCGCCCAGGCCGTCATGGACAGCTCGGAGCGCCAGAACGAATCGGCCTCGGGGCTGGCGGCCGCAGTGGAGGAAGTTTCCGTCTCCATCACCCATGTTTCGAACAATGCCGCCGAAGCCCGCAATATCGTCACCGAGGCGGCCGCGGCGGCAAGACGCGGCAGCGCCAAGGTGACCGGCATCGTCAGCGAATTCGGCGAAATCGAAGCCGCCATCCGCGATACCGCCGGCGTCGTGCATCAACTCGGCGAGCGTACTTCCGAGATCACCAACGTCATCCGCATCATCAAGGAAATCGCCGACCAGACCAATCTGCTGGCGCTCAACGCCGCCATCGAGGCGGCGCGAGCCGGCGAAGCGGGGCGCGGCTTCGCCGTCGTCGCCGACGAGGTGCGGAAACTCGCCGAGCGCACCAGCACTTCGACCAAGGAGATCTCCGGCACCATCGGCACCGTGCAGGACGAATCGCAGGACCTGGTCAAGCGCATCGAGGTGCTTGCCGAGCGCATCACCGAAGGGGTCGCCTTCGCCAATCAGGCCGGGACTGCGCTGAGCGAAATCGAGAGCGAGAGCCAGCGCGCCGTTCATGCCGTCAACGACATCGCCGACAGCACCCACGAGCAGAGCACCGCCAGCCAGCAGATCGCCAATAGCGTCGAGAGCATCGCTCAAATGGCCGACACCAACCGCAACGCCAGCCAGCAGAACCACCACAGCTCGGAAAGCTTGCGGCGCCTGGCCGACGAACTCAACCGCATCGTTTCGCGCTTCAAGGCCTGATCGCCAGCCGGAAAAGCACCGCCTCCCGGAGAATGGGAAGGCGGTTGCCCGCCATTCGCTTGGTAGAATATCGGGTTGGATTCTTTCAAAGGCAGTTCAATGAAACGCACCCGTTTTGGCTCACGCGACCGAATTTCACGCGACGCCGCCGAATTGCAGCGCCTGGCGACCGGCCTTTCGGAATCGGGCGGCCAGCTCGAAGACGCTTTCTGGCAGAACCGCCTCGCCACCTTCATCGACAAGCTGCTCCAGGATGGCGCCGAGGACGATCTCAACGCCGCGCTCGACCGCCTCTTCGAGGTTAACCCGCGCGCCCACGACGAACTCGCCGACATGATCGAGTCGCGTGCCGAAACGACGCTTCTCGCCCACGATGGCAAGGACCACGACATCCTGCTGTTCGCGGCGCCGGTGCTCGCCTGGTCGCGCTTCTCCATTCCCGCCGGCACCTTGCCGGCCAGCGTCATGACCAACCTCGCGGTTCATCTCGGGGCCCACGTTTTCGGCACCGGCGCCAAGCTTGCGCTCGCCGATTTTTTCTTCAGCCCCGACCAGCTTCCCCGCAGCTTCTGCGACACCTGGCTGCTCCTGCGCGAACTCGGCGTGGCGGCGCTCTCCGGCCGACATCTCAGTGTCGATAGCGCCGATCTGCCGGAGACCAACCGCTTTTTGTCGGACGTGCGCTATCTCATCGGCGCCATGGCCCTGCCGCGTGGCGCCGCGCCTTTCCGCTGGAACGAAGCGGAAGGCAACAAGGAAGCCGCGCTCAAGGAATGGTTGCGCCAAGGCAGTCCCAGCCTCGAAGCCATGCTCACCGGGTGCGCCTGGCAGCCGCTGCTGCCGGACGCCTACCACTCCGCCTGCCGCCTCGCCGACCGCGATTCCCGGCCCTACTCCATCCGCGCCTCGGTCGCCTTCCTGCAGACGGCGCTCGGCCTCATGCCGGCGGGCATCAAGGCAGTGGTCGGCCCCTTCTACGACCGGCGCATGGAAGAGTACCGCGTCGGCCTCGGCCCGCGCGACAAGGAGGCCACCTATCACGGCATCGTCTGGCCGCTGCTCGGCGCCGAGGACGAGGCGACCGATGCCGCCGGCGAAATCGAAGCCGTCCTGCGCGAATGCGGGGTCAAGGAAGTGGTCTTCCTCGACCACCATTTCCCGATGGAATTCTGCGACGACTGCGGCGCGCCGATGTACCCGGACAAGAGCGGCGAGCTGGTGCATGCCGAAATGCCCGAGCAACCGGCGCAAAGCTCGCAAGTCCTGCACTGACGAGCCGGTGATGGGCAATAACGATTGGCTGGAACGTAGCCTCAAGGCGGTCTGGCATCCGTGCACCCAGATGAAGCACCACGCGGCGGCGAAGAACGCGCTGCCGCTGGTGCCGGTTTCGTATGGCCACGGCGCCTGGCTCTACGATTTCGAAGGCAAGCGCTACCTCGACGGCATCAGCTCGTGGTGGGTCAATCTTTTCGGCCACGCCAATCCGCGAATCAACGCCGCCTTGCGCGACCAGCTCGAACAGCTCGAACACGTCATGCTCGCCGGCTTCACCCACCCGCCGGTGATCGAGCTCTCCGAGCGCCTTGCTGCCCTCACCGGCGGAGCGCTCGGCCACGCCTTTTACGCCTCGGACGGCGCCAGCGCGACCGAGATCGCACTGAAAATGTCCTTCCATTACTGGCAGAACGCCGGACGGCGGGAAAAGCGCGAATTCCTCTGCCTTGCCGGCAGCTATCACGGCGAAACGGTCGGCGCGCTGGCAGTGACCGACGTCGCGCTGTTCAAGGAAGCCTACGGCCCGCTGGTGCGCACGGCGGCGACCGTGCCCTCGCCCGATTGCCGCCTGGCGGCCGAGGGTGAAAGCGCCGCCGACGTCGCCCGCCACGCCGCCGCCGCGCTCGAAGCGCATCTCGAAGCAAACGCCGGACGCATCGCCGCTTTCATCGTCGAACCGCTGGTGCAGTGCGCCGGCGGCATGATTATGTGGGACCCGGAATATCTGCGGCTGGCGCGCGAGCTCTGCGACCGCTTTCAGGTCCATCTCATCTGCGATGAAATCGCCGTCGGCTGTGGCCGTACCGGCAGCTTCTTCGCCCATGAGCAGGCCGGCATCACGCCGGATTTCCTCTGTCTATCCAAAGGGATTTCTGGCGGCTACCTGCCGCTTTCCATCGTCCTCACCCGCGATGCGGTGTTCGCTGCCTTTTACGACGATGCAACGACGCGCGGCTTCCTGCATTCGCATTCCTACACCGGCAACCCGCTCGCCTGCCGCGCGGCGCTGGCGACGCTCGACATCTTCGCCAGCGACAACGTCATTGCCACCAACCGCATCCTCGCCGACGAGCTCGGCGCCGCCCTGGCGCCGCTGAAATCGCATCCACGGGTGGAGCACCTGCGCCAGCGCGGCATGATCCTCGCCTTCGACGTTGCCGACGCCGACCTCGGTTTCTCCCGCCGCTTCTACCGCGCCGCGCTGCAACGCGAAGCCCTCGTCCGGCCGCTCGGCAACACGGTCTACATCATGCCGCCCTACATCCTCGGCGACGAGGAAGTCGCGCACCTCGGCAAAGCCATCGCCGGCGCCCTGGAAGAAGCGCTCGCTGCCTGAAGACGACCGGACTGCACTGGAATCGACGCCATGCCCGCCAACCTTGAACGCGAACTCGCCGCCCTCGCCGAAGCCGGCCTCACCCGCCGCCGTCGCCGGCTCGATTCCGCCTGCGGGCCGCATGCGGTGGTGGAAGGCGTGCCGATGCTCGCCTTCGCCAGCAACGACTATCTCGGGCTTGCCCAGCATCCGGCGGTGATCGAGGCGCTGGCCGACGGTGCCCGGCGCTGGGGTGCCGGCAGCGGGGCTTCAGCCCTGGTCAGCGGGCATCTCGCCCCCTACGAACATTTGGAAGACGCGCTCGCCGCCTTTGTCGTCTTTCCCCGCGCCCTCTGCTTCGGCACCGGCTACCTCGCCAACCTCGCCATCGTGCCGACGCTGGCGGAGCGCGGCGACGCCATCTTTGCCGATAAGCTCAACCACGCCTCGCTCATCGATGCCGTGCAGCTTTCGCGCACCGAGAGCCACCGCTATCCGCACGGCGACCTCGCAACGTTGGAACGACAACTCGCCGCCAGCGCCGCCAAGCGCAAGTTCATCGTCACCGATGCCATCTTCAGCATGGATGGCGACCTCGCCCCGCTGCCCGAGTTACTGGCGCTGGCCGAGCGCTTCGACGCCTGGCTGGTGGTCGACGACGCCCATGGCTTCGGCGTCCTCGGGCCGCATGGCGAGGGCAGTCTCGCCCATTTCGGCATCCGTCATTCGCCGCGCCTCATCCTGATGGCGACGCTGGGTAAGGCCGCCGGGGTCGCCGGCGCCTTCGTCGCCGCCTCGGAAACGGTGATCGAGCTGCTGCTGCAGAAGGGACGCAGCTACGTCTTCACCACCGCCCCGCCGCCTGCCATTGCCTGCGCGCTGCTGAAAAGCCTGGAACTGATCGCCGCCGGCGACGCCCTGCGCGCCACCCTGCGCGCCCACATCGCCCGCCTGGTGGAAGGCAGCGCCTCACTGCCCTGGCGCCTGCCGGCCTCGCCCACCGCCATCCAGCCGCTCATCGTCGGCGAAAACCAGCTGGCGCTCGATTTGGCCGCCGCGCTCTGGCAGCGCGGCATTTGGGTTCCGGCCATTCGCCCGCCGACGGTGCCGCGCGGCACGGCGCGGCTGCGCATCTCGCTTTCCGCCGCCCACAGCGCCGCCGATATCGGAACCCTACTGGCGGCGCTCGTCGACCTCGCCGCCCAATGAATTCGCACGCCGAGGCGGCCAGACCCGCACCGACGATCGTTCCGGGTTGGGGGCTCGGGCGCGGGCCGCTACAAGCCTTGGCTGCGGCGCTCGGCGCAAGGTTCGCGGATCTTCCCGGTTACGCCGGCACGTCCGCGATTGCCGATTTCGACGCCGCTGCCGATGCACTGGCCACTCGCCTTGCGCCCGGCGCCGATTTGATGGGCTGGTCGCTGGGCGGCATGCTGGCGCTGGCCACTGCCGCCCGCCACCCGGACAAGGTCGGCCGCCTGGTGCTGATTGGCGGCACCGCCAGCTTCGTCGCCCGTGACGGCTGGCCGGAAGGCATGCCGCCAGCGGAGCTGGATCAATTCATCGCCGCGGCCAAAGCCGATATGGCGGCGCTGCTGCCGCGTTTCGTCGGCAACTTCAATCGCGGCGACCGGCGCGCGCGAGCCCTGACCCGCGAGATCGTCGAGCTGGGCGACCCGCTGCCGCCGCTGGAAACGCTGGCCATCGGCCTCGATTGGCTTCGTACCGTCGATTTGCGGCCGCTGCTGCCCGCCGTCTACTGCCCGATCCTGATCATCCAGGGCGCTGCGGACCCATTGATGCCGCTCACCGGCGCGCAACGCCTGGCTTCCGCCCTGCCCAACGCCCGCCTGGCAGTCATGGACGGTTGCGCCCACGCCCCCTTCCTTTCGGCACCTGAGGCTTTCCTCGAGCACCTGGAAGGTTTTCTTTCATGATGCCGGCCAAACATCAGGTCCGGCGGGCCTTCGACAAGGCCGCGCACACCTACGACAGCGCCGCCGAGATTCAGCGCCATGCCTGCGAGCGGCTGGCGGCCGGCTTGCCCGCCGACCTCTTAACGCAACGCATTCTCGACGCCGGATGCGGCACCGGCTATGGCCTGCGCCTGCTGGCGAAGCGCTTCCCGCACGCCGAGGGCGTCGGCCTCGATCTGGCGCCGGCCATGTTGGCGAAGGCCCGCCTCCCGCTCGGGATCGCCGGCGACGTCGAACACCTGCCCCTGGCCGACGCCAGCATCGATTGCTATTGGTCGAGCCTCACGGCCCAATGGTGCCATCTCGACAAACTATTGCATGAAGCCCGGCGGGTACTGCAAGCAACGGGGCGGCTGGTGCTGGCGACATTGGGGCCGGAAACCTTCACCGAATTGCGTCAGGCCTTCGCCGCCAGCGATTTTTACGCCCACACCCTCGGCTTTCTCGATGCCGCCACCGTGGAGCGACGGGCCGTGGCTGCGGGTTTTCGCGACTGCTTGGTCGAGCGCGAACCGGTGGTGACGCACCACGCCGACTTGAAGCGGCTGCTCGGCTCGATCAAGGCCATCGGCGCCAATCAGGTCGGCAGCGGCCGGCGCACCGGCCTCATGGGACGCGTTGCCTGGTCGCGGGCGGAAGCCGCCTATGAAGCGCTGCGCCAGCCGGCCGGGCTGCCGCTGACCTACGAACTCATCTACCTGCGGGCGGAAAAATGACCCAAGCCTGGTTTGTCACCGGAACCGACACCGAAATCGGCAAGACCTTCGTCAGTTGTGCGCTCCTGCATGCCGCCCGGGCGCGCGGCTTGACCGCCGTGGGCATGAAGCCGGTGGCCGCCGGCGTGGATGGCAACGGCAGGAACGAGGATGTGGAAGCGCTGTGCGCCGCCAGCAGCATTCAACTGGCGCGGGAAGCCATCAATCCCTACCTCTTCCAACCGCCCATCGCGCCGCACATCGCCGCCGCCGAGGCCGGCGTCGTCATCGAGGGCAAGATCATCCGGAATTGCTTCGAAACGCTGGCTGAAGCTGCGGACGTGGTGATCGTCGAAGGCGTCGGCGGATTTCGCGTGCCGCTCGGCCCCGGTTTCGATGCCGCCGATCTGGCGGTGGAGTTGGCGCTGCCGGTGATTCTCGTGGTGGGAATGCGATTGGGCTGCATCAATCACGCCCTGCTGACGGCGGAAGCCATCGAGCGCCGCGGCCTGACGCTCGCCGGCTGGGTGGCGAACCAGATTCAACCCGACATGGCGCGCCTGGAAGAAAACATCGCCGCGCTCGGCGAACGGATCGCCGCGCCCCTGCTCGGGCGCGTTCCTTATTTGCCCGGCAGCGATGCCGTACGGGCAGCCGGATTCCTTACCCTACCCTGAATTCTGCCCGGAGAATATCAGCCATGCGCCGAATCGCGACTTCCAGCGCCGCCGCCTTGGCTTCGACTCCGGCGAGTTGTCCACCTTCGGCTTGCAGCTGGATCTCCATGGCCAGATCCCGCCCCGCTTCGTCCTC
Source organism: Rhodocyclaceae bacterium (assembly GCA_027492775.1). GTDB lineage: Bacteria > Pseudomonadota > Gammaproteobacteria > Burkholderiales > Rhodocyclaceae > UBA1934. The sequence continues at coordinate 6,814 of JAPUEC010000024.1, read as the reverse complement.
GAAGGTCGCCATCAGGCTTTTCAAGGTGTGCGCCTCGCGCTGAAGAAGCTTGGCAGCGCCTGATTGAACAGCTGCGCGCAAGCCCTGGCAGTAACTCTCATATTCCTGCAGATACATATCGGCCATGGTCTCGAGCAATTCCTCGTCGCCGCCCAGGCGTTCGAGAATGGTGGCGCGGTCGAGCTTCGGCAGTGGTTGCATGGCGTCATTACCTCCCGTCGTTTTGTCCATCATCCGCAAAACGATCGCGGATGTCGATAATTCCATCCCAGTCGGAAAGGAAAGCGTCGACACACACCGGGTCGAAATGTCGGCCCCGGCCTTCCAATAGATATCGGCGCGCATCTTCCATTGCCCAGGCTTTCTTGTAGGGCCGCTCGGAGGTCAGGGCGTCGAACACGTCGGCCACCGCCACTACCCGGCCCAGGATGGGAATATGCTCTCCCGCCAGGGCGCGCGGATAACCGGTACCGTCGAATTTCTCATGGTGCGAAAAGGCGATTTCTGCGCCAGCCTTGAGAACCTCCGATTCGCTGTCCTTGAGCAGCTCGTAGCCGATGCGGGCGTGGCCCTTCATGATCTCGAATTCCTCCGGGATGAGCTTGGCCGGCTTGAGCAAGATGAAATCGGGGATGCCGATCTTGCCGACATCGTGCATTGGCGAAGCCTCCAGCACCAGCCGGCAAAGCGTCGCATCGAGCCCGATGCGCTGGGCGATGAGCCGCGAGTAATGCGCCATGCGCCGAATGTGCGCGCCGGTGTCCGGGTCGCGGAACTCGGCGGCGCGGGAGAGGCGATAAATCAGTTCTTCCTCGCGACCGCGGATCACCGCCACCTGCTCCTCGACCAGCGCTGTGAGGTGTTCCGCGCGATCGGCAAGCTGGCGCTGGGCGGCGCGCAGGTTCAGCATGTTGCGCACGCGGGCCATGAATTCTATGCGGTCGATGGGCTTGTTGAGGAAATCGTCGGCACCGCCGGTGAGCGCCTCGTAGCGCACGTCCTTCTGGTCGTTGGCGGTGATCATCAACACCGGGATGTTTTCGCAGCCGCGGAAGTGGCGAAAAACGTTGATGAATTGCAGGCCGTCCATGCGCGGCATCATGTAATCGACGATGACGATATCGGGCGTATTGGCCCGGCACCAATCGAGTGCCGCCAGGGGCGAATCGTAAAGGACCGGCTCGCAATCGCCGAGTTTCAACACCAGCGCCTTGACCAGGGCGAGGTTGATATCGCTGTCATCGACGATGAGCACGGAATGCATGAATTTTTTTCCAACTGCGGGACGTGGCCCAGTATATCAGCGCCCCGGCGCCGTTTGCGGCGAGACGATGTCAAGCGAGGCGCCTGGGCTGAAAACGCCGTTTTCCTGGCCTTCGCGCCCGCCGACCGGCGCCACCTGGCAGCGGGAACGGCTGGTCTGCGATCAACGCACCCTGGACAATCGCCGGATGAGGGTCGATAATCCCGCGACTTCCTCGTTGGCCTCCGCATGAAATTTCTCTTCGACCTCTTCCCGGTCATTCTATTTTTCACCGCTTTCAAATTCGCCGAAAAGCAGCCCGATGCGGCCGCCGCATGGCTTGGCCAATTCTCCAACGGCGCCATCGATGCCAGCCAGGCGCCGATTCTGATCGCCACGGTGGTGGTTATCGTCGCGACGCTGGCGCAAGTCGGCTGGATTTTGCTGCGCCGCGGCAAGGTCGACAAGATGCTCTGGTTCAGCCTCGGCATCGTCGTCCTTTTCGGCGGGCTGACGCTTTATTTCAACAACCCCGATTTCATCAAGTGGAAGCCGACCATCCTTTACTGGGGCATGGGCGCCGGAATGGCGATCAGCGCGTTCGCGTTCAAGAAAAACGCCATCCAGGCCATGCTCGGGGCGCAGGTCGAAATGCCGGAATTCGCGTGGCACCGCCTCAATATCGCCTGGATCGCCTTCTTCGCCTTCATGGGCGCGCTCAACCTCTTCGTCGCCTTCAACTTTCCGATCGACGTCTGGGTCAATTTCAAGCTTTTCGGCGGCATGGGCCTGATGCTGGCCTTCGTGGTGGCCCAGGGCGTATTCCTGGCGAAATACATCGAGGACAGGGAATAGTGTTCTATACGATCTTCGCGACCGATCATGAAGGTTCGCTCGCGGCCCGGGGCAGTGCCCGCGCGGCCCATCTCGAACGACTGACCAAGTTGCAGGCCGAGGGTCGGCTGCTCCTCGCCGGCCCTTTCCCCGCCATCGACGCCGCCGATCCCGGGCCCGCCGGATATTCCGGCAGCCTGATCGTGGCCGAGTTCGCATCGCTAGAAGCGGCCCGCGAGTGGGCGGAAGCGGATCCTTATGTCGCCGCCGGTGTCTATCGGACCGTTGAGGTCAAACCCTTCCGCAAGGTACTGCCCAGTTGATCGATCATTCCGCCACCCTGAAACTGCTGCGCGAGCGTCTCGCGGCACTCGCTCCCACGCAGCTTGAAATCGAGGACGAATCGCATCGCCACGCCGGCCACGCCGGGGCAAAGGAAGGCGGTCACTTTCGCCTGACCATCGCCTCTGCCGCCTTTGCCGGAAAGAATACCGTCGCTCGTCATCGCTTGATTCATGAGGCGATTGGCGATCTCATGCAAGGCCGCATCCATGCGCTTGCCATCAGCGCTGTTTTGCCGGAAGAAGTATAATTTTTCTTTTTTCACCCACCCGAAGAGGAAGCAATATGCATAAAATTTCCCGTCTGGCCGCGCTTCTCGCCGCCGGCGCCATCATTTCGGCTCCCGCCGTGGCAGCCAAGGGTGATGCATCCGTCGCCACGGTGAATGGCCAAGCCATCCCCCAGTATGTTTACGATGCCTTCGTCGCCGAACAGAAAGCCCAGGGGGCACCCGATTCGGCCGAGTTCAAGGCCGCGGTCAAGGAAGGACTGATTCGCCGCGAACTCCTGACCCAGGAAGCCAAGAAGAAGGGCCTCGACAAGAAGCCCGAGATCCAGGGCCAGGTCGAACTCGCCAAACAGGCTGTTCTCATTGGCGCCGCCATCACCGACTACGTCAAGGCACATCCCGTCGGCGATGACAAGCTGAAGAAGGAATACGAGGCCATCAAGGTCCAGATGGGCAACACCGAGTACAAGACCCGCCACGTGCTGGTCGAGAAGGAAGACGACGCCAAGGCGATCATCGCCAAGCTCGACAAGGGCGAGAAGATCGCCGACTTGGCCAAGCAGTCCAAGGACCCTGGCTCCAAGGACAACGGCGGTGACCTCGGCTGGAGCGCCCCCGGCGCCTATGTCAAGCCTTTCGGCGACGCCCTGCTGAAGCTGAAAAAGGGCGAGTACACCAAGCAGCCGGTGAAGACCGACTCCGGCTATCACGTCATCATGCTCGAGGACACCAAAGCGCTGACACATCCCCCGTTCGAGCAGATCAAGCCGCAACTGCAGCAACGTGCCAACCAGCAACTGGTCGAGGAATACATCAAGGATCTGCGTGCCAAGGCCAAGGTGAACTGACCATAAAGGTCAAAGCCGTGCGAAAATGCCTGTCATAAGGCGGGCGTTTTCAAAGAGAACCAAACAAATGCCCGCCCCTCGGTGGGCATTTGCTTTTGGGAGATAGAAATGGTTTTCGGACTGGGCAAACTGTTCGGCGGCAACAAGGACGGGGAAGAGGAAGCACCGGCCGCCCCGGCCAGCGACGCAGTGCAACCGCCAGACCAGGCGCCGACCGCTTTCGTTCGCCGCGACGCCGTCTTCAATCGCGAACGCCGCATCGTCGGCCACCTTTTCCGCCTGCAACATTCCGACTCCGGCCTGGGAAACGCGCCGACCCGGCGCCAACTCCCGATCGACGATCTGCTCCTGCGAAGCCTATGCCTCTCCAGCGACGAAAACTCGTGGGGTAATCTTTACGGCTTCGTGCCTCTGTGCTCGGCCTCGCTCGACAATCCCTGGCTGCATCGATTGCCGACTCAGAACACCGTCCTGATGATCGTGCTGGCGCCCGAAACCACCGACATCGAAGCCCTTTGCACCCGACTGGAAGCGCTCAAGGAACGCGGCCTTCGGCTGGGCATTTTCCGCCAGCCGAAGCATCCGGCCTTCGGCAGCGTGGTGCGGCTGGTCGATTTCGCCGCCGTCGATATCGCCGACAGCCAGGGCGGCAATATCCGCGACTTTTCCGTGGCGCGGCGCCGGCGCCAACCCCGTCAGCAACAGATGGAGCGTTTTTGGGGCAACAACGAAAACAAAGACGCACAACGCCAAA
>JAPUEC010000024.1:0-2554 GCA_027492775.1 Rhodocyclaceae bacterium | reverse complement strand
GGGGGGGGGGTGTTTGGCCCGCCCTTCTTTCGCCCCCCCCCCTGGGGCAAAACACGGAGTTTTTGGGGGGGGGGGCGCCCCCCCCCCAACGACGTTCGGCATCTGATCGAGCTTTTCGGCGCCAACATCGAAACCTTCGACGACCAAGGCCTCTGCCAGCGTTGCAATTTCTCCTTTTTCCACGGCCCCTTCGTCCGTAGCGAGGAGAAGTGGGACCAGCCCAAGGGCGATCCGCACAAGCTGCACCTGATGCATCTGCTCAACCTCGCCAACAGCGATGCGGAAATCGCCGAACTGGCGGCGGCATTGAAACAAGACCCGCTCCTGACCTACCGTGTCCTGCGCTATCTGAATTCACCGGCGATCGGGCTCAGCCGGGAAATTTCCTCCATCGACCAGGCCTTGATCGTACTCGGCCGCCAGCGCCTGGCGCGTTGGCTCTCGGTGCTGCTGTTTTCGGTCAAGGACCCGGATTTCGCGGATTGGCTGCTGGTCGAAAGCTCGCTGTCACGCGGCCGCATCATGGAAATTCTGGGGCAGCAGCGCTTCCCCGCCGCCGAGGGCGACCATCTTTTCATCACCGGAGTCTTCTCCACGCTGGACCGGTTGCTGCACATTCCGCTGGCGGAAGCGGTGGAGAAACTCCGGTTGCCGACCAACATCCGCACCGCCCTGCTCGAACGCGCCGGCCCTTACGCGCCGCTACTGGCGGTCGCCGAGGCTTGCGAAGCCTTCGATCCCATCCAGATCGCCGATACTTCACGCACCGTCGGCCTCGATCCCTCGACGGTCAACGCGGCGCTCCTCACCGCAACGAGTTGGGCGAGCGACGTCACCTCACATTGGGATTAGAGCCAGGGCGCGGGAAAAACCCTGTGCGATAGCGGCTAAAGCTGGTACAGGTCGCCGCCACCCTGCATCGACATATCGACGATCTTGCGATCGAGGTGCGGGGCGAAAAGAGCGATGAAATCGTATTCATAGCCGCGCAGGTAGGTTCCCCGCCGCAGAGCGAGGCGCGTGGTATTCGACTCGAAGAGATGGCTGGCGTCGATCGCCACCAAGCCTGAATCGCGCTCGGCATCGTAGGCGAGCGCCGAGATGATGCCCAATCCCAATCCCAGGCTGACGTAAGTCTTGATCACGTCCGAATCGAGCGCGGTCAGGGCGATGTGCGGTTGAATATCGAGACGCTCGAAGGCGCGGTTGATACGGGAACGCCCGGCGAATGCCATGTCGTAGGTAATCAGCGGCCAACGGGCGAGCGCATGGAGGTTGAGTGGCTGGACTTCCGTCACCGGATGGCCTACCGGCGCGATGACGCAGTGGTTCCACTGCCGGACAGGCAGCGTCACCAGTTGTGGGTGCTGGTCCAGCGCCTCGGTGGCGATGCCGATATCCGCTTCACCCGCTTCCACCCACTCGGCAATGCGCGTGGGATTGCCCTGGTGGATTTCGAGGCGGACCTGCGGGTGACGGGCGACGAAATCCCGCACCACCAGCGGCAAGGCGTAGCGGGCCTGGGTATGGGTCACCGCCAGCACCAAGCTGCCGGAAGCGCCCCGCGAATACTCGGCGCCGACGCGGCGCAGATTTTCGGCTTCGCGCAGCATGCGCTCGGCGATCACCAGCACCATCCGCCCCGGCTCGGTAATGCCGACAAAGCGTTTGCCGCTGCGCTCGAAAATGACGATGCCGAGTTCATCCTCGAGCATGCGCACCTGCTTGGAGATACCCGGCTGCGAGGTGAACAGCGTCTCCGCAGCCTCGGAAACATTGAGGCCGCAGCGCTGAATCTCGACGATATACCGCAGTTGCTGGAGTTTCATCGCAGGCTCCGCGTCGCGCCGGCAGGCTTAATGGCCGGTGCTGCCGAAACCGCCGGCGCCGCGTTCGCTGGCATCGAACTCCTCGACGACGTTGAACGCCACCTGCAACACTGGCACGACGACGAGTTGGGCAATGCGGTCGAGCGGATTGATGACGAAGGTCTCCTGGCTCCGGTTCCAGATGGAAACCATGATCTCGCCCTGATAGTCGGAATCGATGAGGCCGACCAGGTTGCCGAGGACGATGCCGAATTTATGCCCCAGACCGGAGCGCGGCAGAATCATCGCCGCCAGGCCTGGATCGGCCAGATGCAAGGCCATTCCCGTCTTGATGAGCATGGTGCCGCCGGGCGGCAAATGCACGGGCTCGTCCACGCAGGCGCGCAGGTCGAGGCCGGCCGAACCGGGCGTGGCGTAATGAGGCGGCGTTTCCTTGAGGCGGGAATCGAGGATTTTCAGGTCGATAGGATGCATTTGATGGCTTTGATGGGGATAAATTCAGGGCTTGAGCATGTCCGCGACGTGCTCGATGAGCTGCCGGGCCAGGATGGACTTGGCTGCGGGCGGCAGCGGATGGACACCCTCGTCGTCGAAGAGAACGATGCGGTTCATTTCCCCGCCGAAGCCTTCCTGAACGAGGTTGCCGACGATCAGGGGAATATTCTTCTTCTGCCGCTTGGTTTGGGCATAAGCCTCGAGATTCTGGCTCTCGGCGGCGAAACCGA
>JAPUEC010000023.1 GCA_027492775.1 Rhodocyclaceae bacterium | reverse complement strand
CGGCACTGGTACTTCCGGCACTGGTACTTCCGGTACCGGCGCTTCGGGCACTGGCACCTCCGGCACCGGTACTTCCGGCACGGGCACCAGCAGCCCCTCCCGCGGCGGCTCAGGCGCAACCGACTCGAGCAACGTCAAGGGCTCTGGCTCTACCGCAGCTTCCGGCAAGGATTCTGCCAAGGGCAGCAAGAAGTCGGCTGGCGAGGTCAGCGCTCCCGACCGCAACTTCATCACCAAGGCTGCCGCCGACGGCATGTATGAAGTTGAAGTCGCCCGCGTCGCCGCCGAGCGCGCCACCGACCCGGCCGTCAAGTCCTTCGCCTCGATGCTGGTCGACCAGCACACCAAGGCCAACGATGAGCTGAAGGCGCTCGCCTCCAACCTCAACGTCACGCTGCCGAGCAAGCTGCCGGCCGACAAGCAGGCGACCATCGACCGCCTCTCTAAGCTCTCGGGCGACAACTTCGACCAGCAGTTCATCCAGACCGTTGGCATCAAGGATCACCAGCACGACATCCAGGAGTTCGAAAAAGGCAGCAAGAACGCCAAGGACACCGAGCTGAAGGCCTGGATCGACAAGACCCTGCCGACGCTGCGCCAACACCTGGCCGAAGCCCAAAAGCTCCCCGGCAAGAGTGGCGGCAAGGCTAGCAGCCGTGCCGGCGCTTCCGCAGGTTCGGCCACCGGCTCCGCTGCGTCTGGCAGCAGCACGCCCGGCGCCGCTGGTGTCGGCGCGAGTGGCGTTGGAACCGGTTCGGCTGGTACTGGCGCTGCTGGTGCGGCCGGAACCGGTGCCGCTGGTACTGGAGCCGCTGGTACCGGTGCAGCCGGTACGGGCGCCGCAGGTGCTGGTGCTGCCGGCGCTGCCGGCGGCGCGGCTGGTCGCTAAGTTATCGGCACACCTCTTCCTGTTTCAGGGAGAATCGTGACCGATCCCGATTCCGCCGGTAAGGCATTGCCGAAACCGGCGGAAGAAGGATCTTCCGAGCCAGTTGATTTACCCCCGGGGCTGGTCTACGTCAGCGATTCCAGTCCCGGCATAAGCCGCGTCCGCCGAGGACGCGGTTTTGCTTATTACGCTCCGGATGGCAAGGTGTTGCGCCAGCCGGAAGCCCTGCAGCGTATCCGCAGCCTTGCCATTCCGCCCGCTTACAAATCGGTCTGGATCTGCCCGCTATCGAACGGTCATCTGCAAGCCACCGGGCGCGATGCCCGCGGGCGCAAGCAGTACCGCTACCATTCGCTCTGGAGCGCCTCGCGCGACAGCGGCAAGTTCGCCCGTCTGGAAGCCTTTGCCCTCGCCCTGCCCCGCATCCGCCAGCGCGTTGCGCGCGATCTGCGGGCGGCCGAGGAGGATTCGACCGTGACGCGGCCGCTGGTGCTGGCGACGCTGGTCCGGCTTCTCGACACCACCTTTATCCGCGTGGGCAATGAAGAATATGCCCGGGAAAACGGCTCCTATGGCCTCACCACGCTCGAGCGGCGTCATGCCGGCGTGCGCGGCGAGACCATCCGCCTGAGTTTTCGCGGCAAGAGCGGCGTCCTTCACCGCGTCAAAGTGGATGACCGGCGTGTCGCCCGCGTCGTCCGGCGCTGCCAGGAATTGCCCGGACAGTCGCTCTTTCATTACGAGGATGCGGATGGCACCGTCCATGGCATCGGCTCGGGCGACGTCAACGACTACCTCGCCGAGGCTGCCGGCGAGCGCTTTACCGCCAAGGATTTCCGTACCTGGCACGGCACCGTCCAGGCGCTGGAATTGACCCGGTTGGCCTGCGGCGCCGGCAACTTCAGCGCTCAGGCGATCCTCAAGGAAGTCGCCAGCCAGCTCGGCAACACCGTCGCGGTTTGCCGCAAGGCCTACATCCACCCCGCCGTGCTGGAATTGGGAAAGTCGCTGAGCAGCAATAGCGAGCGCCTGGACGGCGAAGCGGCGACGTCGCTTTGGGACAGTCTGGAAGGAAGTATCCAGGCCAACGGTTTGCGGGCAGCCGAACGACGCCTGCTCGCCTTCCTGCGCGAGCGCGGCGCCGACCTCAGCGCGTCACCAGATCCAGCGTTGCCAGCCAATCCTCGATAAAGCGCTGGATATTGAAGCGCTCCATCGCCGTGCGCCGCCCGGCTTCGCCCAGCGCACGCGCTTCTTCGGGATACTTGAGCAGGCGGCGCATGGGTTCGACCAGCGCTTGCGGATCGGTGGCGACAAAGCCGTTCTCGCCATTGCGGATCACCGTCACCAGTTCGGTGGTGGCCAGCCCGACGACCGGCAGCCCGACCATCATCGCCTCGATGATCGCCAATCCCAGACTGGTGTAGCGGATGGGATTGAAGAAAAAGCGGTAGTGCGCCATGAATTCCGGCAACTGGGCATTCGCCACCTCACCCTCGCCGCCGGCGATGCGCTCGCTGCCCATGCCCACCAGCACTAGCGGTACTTCTTCCCGCAGCGCCATATAAACGTCGTGCCCAAGGCGGCGGCCGCGCAGGTCGAGGTTATTGACCACCACCAGGCCGGTTTCGCGCTCGCCGCTGTAGCGGGCCTCGGCCAGCGGCAAGACGCCGTGCTCGATCACCCGGGTCGTCGCTTCGCCGCTGTTCCACATGAGGGCGTTGAAGGCGGTGACATGGACCAGCAGCACGTCGCGCTCGGCCGCCCAGTGCAGGGTGTCGGTGGGATGCTCCTGCGGCGGATCGTGTTCCAGATAGACGCGCGGCAGCCGGCGCTGCGCCGGGCTCAGCAAACGCCCCTGCGCCTCCCAGGCATCGCGCGACTGGAAGAGAATAAGGTCGAACTCCATTTCGTGCAGGCGCTCGACCGGGGCTTCATGCACATTCGATCCCCAAGGCAGCGTGCCGCTGCGGCCGGTGTAATGGGTCGAGCGGGCGGCGTCGGTGGCGAGATAGAAGTTATGGGGGACCTGAGTCAGGTAGTAAAGATAGTTGCCATGGACGTGCCAGGTAAGGATGCGCAGCGGTTTGGGATGGGTTCGCAGCTCAGGCATGGAGGCGGCCCGGCGCGTTCGATTCATCGACACTGACAAAGTCCTGGAAAGCCTCGATCACCTGCGTTGCCTCGACGGCTTCGGCGCAGCCATGGCCGAAAGGACAATCGTAATAGGCGCAAGGCCGGCAAGGCATGGCCTGCCACAGCACCTGATGGCGCGATTTTTCCAGCGGCGCCCAGCGCGAGACGTCGGCGCCGCTGCTAACCACCACGCTCGGGCAATGCAGGGCGGCGGCGATATGGGAAACGCCCGTATCGTTGCAGACCAGCCCGTCCGCGCCTTCGATCAAGGCGCCGAGCGTCCACAAGCTGGTGCGTCCGGAGAGATCGACGGCCTCATGCCGCATGCACGCGCCCACAGCTGCGGCAAGCTCCTTTTCCTTGGGGCCGCCGGTGAGCACAATGCGAAAGCCCTGCTCCGCCAGGCGATCCGCCACCGCCGCGAAACGCTCCGGCGGCCAGCGGCGCGAGGGCAACTGCGCTCCGGCATGGACGCAGATATAGGATTGCTTCCGCATCTCGGGCCAGATGCCTTGCAGCACCTGGCGATCTTCGTCCCGCACGGGAAATTCGAGGTCGGTGCCTTGCCGGCGCAGGCCAAGATGATCGGTCAGCTTCAACAGGCGCTCGATTTCATGGCCCTTTTCCGGCCAGGCGCGGTAATACGCCGCATCCGCTGCAGGCACCCAGGCCTGGTCGTTGAAGAAACCGGCGGTATGGCGGGCGCCGAACGCCGCCACCAGCGGATTGACGATGGGACCGCTGCCATGCAGCTGGATGGCGAGATCGAAGCGGCGGGACTGGACGCGGTTCAGGAATGGCGGCAGCGCCGTCACGTCGCAGGCAATTTCGGGCAGACCGGGAAATCCCGGGAATTCGATGAAATCGTCCACGCAATCCAGCCGCTCCACCAGCGCCCGCGCCCAAGGCAAGCCGATGAGGGTGATCGCCGCCTGGGGAAACCCGGCGCGCAGCGCCCGCAGCGCCGGCACCGCGCACAGGAGATCGCCGAGCACGAGGGCACGGAAAACGCCGATGCGCCGGATGCTGTTGCGGTCCAACCCGCCGCTCACAAGAAAAGAACCCGGAAATGAAGCGCGCCCCGGAGGCGCCAGTACACGGAGAGGAAGGGGATCATGGCCGAGGTCGCCAGCATTTCGAGAACATGTTCGCGGGTCTTGGCGGTGCGTTGCAGGCGGCGCAGCGCCAGCGCGACCACCATGGCGACGGCACCCCCGGCCGCCGCGCCGGCCACGAAGGGATGGGCCGCCGCGAGTAAGAAGGGAACGGCGATCGCCAATCCGACGATCAGGTAGTAGTTCCAGGGCGGGCTGGGATGGATGCGCTCGCGGTACAAGTGCGGATGTTTCTTGTAGAGCAAGGCGTCGAAAAAGGCATTCTTCTGCTGGCGTAGGCAAACGCCCCATGACTCCTGGCGCACGGGATGGAGTACGGTGGCATCGGCACAACGGCCTACCGGGCCGACATCCCGCTGGAGGCGGAATTGCAGATCTGAATCCTCGCGCCAGGCGCGGGTGAAACGCTCGTCGAAACCACCCACCAGTTCCAGCGCATCGCGCCGGACGAAGGCGTTGGCGGTGACGAACTCGGCCGATTCCAGGCCCAGGGTCATCAACTCGTGGTCGGTCGGCGGCGTGCTGCTGACCGGCACCTTGACCCGGCCGCAAACTGCCGCGAATCCGGGTTTCATGCCGGCTTCGCCCTTGGCGAGCCAATCCGGCGCTGGCACCGTGTCGTCGTCGGTGAAGGCGATCAAGTCGCCGCGCGCCGCGCGCCATCCAAGGTTGCGGGCCACCGCCGGGCCATGCGCGCCTTTCGGGCGCAGGTAGGTGATCTTGGGCGCCCACGCAGTGCGCGGGCGCAGCGCCTCGACGATATTGCGGGTGCCGTCGGTGCAGCCGTCATCGACGATGATGATTTCGTAGGCGCCGGGTTCGAAATCCTGTGCCAGCACCGCCGACAGGCAACGCGCCAGCAGCGCCGGGCGCCGGTAGGTCGGGATGACCACGGAAACGCGGATTTCCGGGCTCTGGGTCAGGGCGCACGCCTTTTCGAACTGGGTGTCGATTCTCGCGAGATTGTTCATGGTGTCTCCTCCATGCCTGCCTGTTATGACTTTTCGAGTAAAAACGATCCGATCACCAGCGCGTCGAGTGGCGTGCTGTAGAACGATTCGACGGCATCGCGTGGCGTGCAGACGATGGGTTCCCCACGCACGTTGAACGAGGTATTGATCAGCACCGGCACCCCGGTGATGCGGCCGAACGCCTTCAAGAGGGCGTGGAACTGCGGATTGGACGCCGCGTTCACTGTCTGCACCCGCGCCGTCCGATCGGTGTGGCAGGCGGAGGGAATGCGCTGGCTCTGTCCGGGAGCAACGTCATAGACAAAAAGCATGAAGGGCGAGGTGCCGCCGTTGGCGTTGGCCGGCCCGAACCACTCGGCCAGGTCTTCTTCCGGAATCGCCGGCGCGACCGGGCGGAAATCCTCGCGGTCCTTGAGTTCGTTCATGCGCGCCTGCATGTCGGGATCGATGGGCGAAGCCAGGATCGAGCGACAGCCGAGCGCCCGGGGGCCGAATTCCATGCGCCCCTGGAACCAGCCGATCATGCGGTTGCTGGCAAGCAGATGAGCCGTGGTTTCGGCGACGTCCTGCAAGCGCTGGTAGGGCAGCTTGGCCCAACGCAGGAATTCCTCGATCTCGCCGTCATCGTAGCCAGGGCCGAGATAGGCACTGCCCATGCGCCAGCGGCGCGGCGCGAGCGGAATCGCCTCGCCTGGCGTCAGCGCCTTGCTCTCGATCACGCCGTTGGCCGTATCGTCGGCCAGCAGGCGCTCGCGGGAATCCACCCAGAGCGCGGCGCCGAGCGCCGTGCCGGCATCGCCCGCCGCCGGTTGCACCCAGACAGCCTCGTACAGACCGCTGTCGCGGAGACGCGAATTCATGACGCAATTGAGCGCCACGCCGCCGGCCATGGCGAGATGCTTCTCGCCGCTGGCCTGCCGCAGCCAGCTGGCGAGCTTCAGGGTCGTTTCCTCGAGGATGTCTTGCAAGGAAGAGGCAAGGTCGAGGTGATGCTCTTCCAGCGGCGTTCCCGGGCGGCGCGCCGGCCCGAAGGCCGCTTCCATGTCGAAGTTGGCGACGGTGAACTCGCCCTCCTCCCCGACCTGCACGTGTTCGCGCAGCACGTCGCGGAAGCGCGGCATGCCAAGCGCAGCCAGTGCCATCACCTTGTATTCGTCGCTGGAATGGAGGAAACCGAGGTGGCTGGTCACCCGTTCGTACAGGATGCCCAGCGAATGCGGAACGCTGACCTCGCCGAGAGAGCGGTAGCTATTGTTCCGATAGACGCCGTAGCTGGTCGAGGCACGTTCGCCGCGGCCATCGAGCGTCAACACGGCGCAGCTCTCGAAAGGCGCCGCCAGGAAGGTGCTCGCCTGATGGCACGTATGGTGATGGACGGAGTGCCACTTGAAGCGGGGCGAACGTCCATTGAGTTGCAGACGGCGGCGCAGGTGATGCGGCACGCCGTCGACCAACTGGCGCGGCGCCTGGACGATATAGGTGGCAAAGAGCGGATCCCAGGGCGTTTCCCAATTCTCGGAGGCCGCGGCCTCGAGATCGAGGGGCAAGGCCGGCGCATCCAGCACATGGGCGCGGGCGCCGAGGAAATGGTGGGCATCGAAGCTATAGGCGATGTGATCGACATCGCCGAGATCAATGTCGGCCTGCTTCAAGCAGAAATCGATGGCGTTGAAGGGCAGTTCCCAGGCCGAGAACGGCACCGGACGCTTGCCGTGCTTGATGCGCGAAAAGCGCTCCTCCTCGGCCGCCGCGACGGTGACGCCGTCGATGACCAAGGCCGCGGCGCTGTCATGAAAGGCGGCGTTCAATCCGAGCGTAATCATCGCGCGCCCCCCATCTCCAACTCCAGCCGGCCGAAGCCGGCGGCAGGCGAAGCGAGGAAATGCGGCGCCCCCAGTGGCACCCCGGGTTCGACCTCGGCATCCATGAGATCGAGCGAGGCCTCGGCCACCGCTTGGGGTTCGATCTTGCGCAGGCAGTCGTGGTGGCCCACCGGGCAATCGCTCTTCAGGCAATTGCGGCAGGGAACGTCATGGCTCAGCACGTGCGCCCTCACCTTCCAGGGCGTGTGCTGGGGGTTGGTCAAGGCGTAGAGATCGACTACCGGCGTTTCCAGCGCGGCGGCGATATGCACGGTGCCGGTGTTATTGGCGACCAGCACGCGGGCGCCGCCGATGAGCGCGCCGAGTTCGCCGAGATCGAGTTGACCGGCGAGCGAAATCGCCTTGCCGGACATCTGGTCGCGCGCTTCCTCGACCAGATTCTCTTCGCCGCGCGTGCCGGTGTAGATGGCAGCGCAACCGCTTTCGCGCACGATGAGATCGGCCGCGGCGCCGAAGCGCGCCGCCGGATAACGCCGTGAGGGCGCCGTGGCACCCGGATGCACAACGAAGTACGGCTGGCGGGAATCGAATCCCGCTGCCGCCATGCGCCGGCGCAAGCGGCGAACGTGCTCGGCCTCGAAACGAAAGCGCAGGCGCTCGTGGCGCGGCACAAAGCCGACGGCGGCGACCAGCGCCAACTGCCGCTCGACTTCGTGGCGCATGCCGTCGCCGACGGTGTCGGTGTCAGGAATCCAGTCGGTGAGCAAGGCGTAGGGGTTTTCCCGGCTGTGCGCCAGGCGCAGCGGAATCCCCGCCATGCGGCAGAAGAGCGCCGCAGGAAGCGCGCTTTGGGTGCAGACGGTGAAGATGATCGCCGCATCGAAGCGGCGTTCGGCCAGGGTCGCCAGCATGCGCGCCTCGGCGTCGCCGAAGGTCGGCTCGGCGCTTGCGCTGGCGTGCTTTACCCAGGGCGCCTCAAAAGCGATGACTTCATCGACGGCGGGAAGATGCCTGGCCAGTGCCGCGCCGGAAGGCGAAGCGAGCATGGTCAGGCGCGCTTCCGGCAGGGTTTCGCGGATGGCCGAGAGGGCCGGAGTGGTCATGAGCACATCGCCCAGGTTGTCGAGTCGCACCGCGAGAATGTTGCGGGCAGATCGCCAGCGCCGCGAAGTCGCGGCATCCGGCCGGGGCTGATGACTCATGCTTGCTCCACAGGATTGGAATAATGCATTTCGAGCGCGATCGCCGCGTCATCGGTGATGATGCGTGCCGCTTCGATCAGGTTGTTGCAGCGATAGTCGGGCGTGCGCAAGGGCGAAAGGCGCCAGATGGTCTCGTTGCCGACGTCGAGGAGAATGGAACGGCAGCCGGCGCGATGCCCGGCTTCAACGTCGTCGAGAATGTCGCCGATCATCCAGGAGCGCGCCATATCGTAGCGGTGCGCCATGGCCGCCTGGCGCAGCAGGCCGGGCGACGGCTTGCGGCACAGACAGGCCGGGGAAAAACCGGCGCTCGGCAGGTGCGGGCAAACGTAGAATCCGGCCAGCTCGACACCAGTTTCTTCCAGCACCCGCTCGAACAGCGCCTTTTGCAAACGGGCTAGGTCGCCGCGGCTGAAGCGCCCCAGGGCAAGCCCGGGCTGGTTGGTGACGATAACGAGTTCGAACCCGGCCTGATCGAGCATCTGGATTGCGGGCAAGGCGCCGGGGGTGAAGCGCAGATGTTCGGGATCGACGTTGTAAGGCACGTCCTCGACCAGCGTACCGTCCTTGTCGAGGAACACCGCCGCCGAATGGGGCGCCCGTACCTGCCCAGGAAGCACTTCAGATGGCCGTTCGGCCCGCGATTTCATCCAGATCAAGCTTGTGCTCCCGCATGCTGGTCGGGCAGGATGCGGCGAACCAGCGTTAGATTGCGCGAAGGCCGCGGCCGCACCATGCTGCGCGGCAGCCGAACCGTCTCATAAACGCCGGCCAATTCGTCAGCGATGCGTTCCCAGGTGAACATGGAGCGCACGCGGCGGATTCCGGCGCGTCCCAGCGCATTCGCCAGCGCCGGATTGGCCTGCAGGTCGGCCAGCCGCTCGGCCAGGGCTTCGGGGTCGCGCGGCGGGACGAGATAGCCGGTGACGCCATCGACCACGGAATACTGGATACCGCCGACGGCGCTGCCGATCACCGGCGTGCCGCAAGCCATCGCCTCGAGCGGCGTGATACCGAAGGGTTCGTACCAAGGCGTGGTGACGAAGGCGTCGGCGGCGTTGTACCAGGTGCGCAGGTCGCCGCGCTGGCGCTGGCCGGTGAAAGTGACGCGGTCGCCGATCCCGCATTCGCGGGCGACGGCGCGCAGGCGGCCGATCTCCGGCGTTTTCTGCTCATCGGGCTCGGGCGATTCACCGCCGACGACGACGAGGCGAACGCGCATGCCGCGATCGAGGCGACTCACGGCGCGGATCACGTTGTCGATACCCTTGCGCGGCACCAGCCGCCCGAGCTGGAGGACGATGAATTCGTCGTGCGGCAAGCGCAGCGCGGCCCGTGCCTTGATCTTGCACCCCGGCGTGAATTCGTTGAGATCGACGCCGCAGGGCACGGTCGAGATATGGTCGCTCTTGGCGCCGTAGAGGCGCATGAGGTCGAGTTTGTCCTGCGGGCATTCGGCGATGATGCAATCGGCGTTGCGGACGATGCGGCGCTCGATGTCCAGGCGCTCGTGGGGGAAGGCGTCGGCCGTTCCCTGATGTTCCCGGCGCACCAGTCCCAGGGCATGGAAGGTCATGACCAGGGGCACGCCGAAGCGTTCCTTCAGCTGCATGCCGACCTGGCCGGACATGAAGAAGTTAGCGTGAATCACGTCATAGGGAACGGTGTTCTGCAGCAACTGGTGCATTGAACGAGTGAAGGCCGGCATGTGCGGCAGCAGCTTTTCCTTGGGAATGAATTCGGCCGGGCCGGCATTGACATGAATGACCCGCATGCCCGGTCGCACATCGACGACGGTCGGCTTCGAGGCGTCGTCGCGCCGGGTGAAGACGTCGACCTGATGGCCGGCGCGCGCCAGGCCGCGCGCGACGTGCGACACGTAGATGTTCTGGCCTCCGGCATCGACGCTTCCGATGGTCGCGAGCGGCGAGGCATGTTCGCTGATGAGCGCGATGCGTAGGGGTTGTGCGGCCATGATGCATCCGTGTGTTGGTTGGCGATGCCGGCGTCGAGCAAGTGGCGTGCCAATAACGATTACCCATGGCGAAACAAGGCCCTGTTTGCATATTCACGGCATACGGGCACGTCATGAGACGGCTCAAGCTGTAAATCCGTAAGCACATCGGGAAAAATTTCCGGTGCGTCCGGCAAGAAAAAAGCCGACCCCCTTGCGGAGATCGGCTTCACGGCCGATCGATGCGGCGAAAATGCGCAGCGCAGCGCTCCCGGAGGAGCGCTTGTCGTCGCTCGCATCGCTGCGGGACGGTGCCCGCCACGGCGCGACATCGGCTACGGCATGCCGAGCGGTGGCGCCTGGTTACTGCGGATTTGCGCTGCCGTGCGGTTCATGTCGACCGGGACGCCGCCGCCTTCGCTTTCCCAGGTCTGAATGTGACCGGGCGCGGATTTGGCGCGGGTCTGGCCGCGCCGGTGGCAGCGACGGCAGAACATGGCGTAGGAACCGGCAGCCAAGGCAGCCAGCGCCAGGGTGGTTCCGAGGGATCGATGCGTCATCTCTCACCTCCATTCAAGTGGTTGGTCCGCCATTGCTGGCGGACGGGTTGGATTACAGCCAGTAGGCGCGGGAGCCGTAATGCTGGTGGACCTGGTTGTGCCAGGTCATGTCCGGGGCTTCCGGCCAATGATCCTTGTCGAAACCGGGCGCGGTCTCGAAAACCGCCTTATCCACATCGAGAATGAAACACTTGCGCTCGGTATCCAGCGTCAGGGCGTTCCAAGGCACGGCGAAAAGTTTTTCGGCGATGCCCATGAAGCCGCCGGTCGCCAGCACCGCATAGGCGATACGGCCACGAACCACGTCGAGCATGATTTCCTTGAGCGTGCCGAGATCGTCGTCGTTGCGATTCACCACCTTGTCGCCGGTCAGGGTGTCCGCCGTCATCAGGCGCGGCCCGGGGCCGCTCTGGTTGATATCGACACTCGCGCCGTGGCGGATGGTGTTGGTTTCGTCTTGGTCCTCCGAGCCGCCGGAGTACGAGGAGGACGGGCGATTGATGCCTGAAGTGGTCTCTCTCATGATCTTTTCCTTTCGTGATTACTTGGATGTCGTGCCGGAGACGGCGGGTGCCGGGGTACTGCCGCTGGAACGACTGGCCGGGGCGGCGGTGCCTGAAGTGCCGCTGCGTGCGGCGCCGCTTGCCGAAGTGTCGCTGGTCGTGCCGCTCGCCTTGGCGCTGCCGAAGTAACGCTGGTTTTCATTCAGCCAGCGCTCGTCGCCGAGATTGGGCCACTCGCGCGAATCGAAGCCGGGCGCCTGCTTGAGGCGCGCCTTGTCGATATCGAGGATGCGATCCTTGCCCGAGATGGTTTGCAGCGCGCTCCAGGGAACGGCGTGCAAGCGGTCGCCGATGCCGAGGAAACCGCCGGTGGAGACAATGGCCAAGGTGATGGCGCCATTGCGGTCGATGATCAGGTCCTTGATATCGCCAACCTTCTCGCCCTGGCGGTTGCGGACATCGGTGCCGATGATTTTGCTGGCGCGATGGTCGCGTTCCCAGGTGCGGCTTTCGCCGGTGGCGGCGGCCTTGGATGACGTGGACGAGGGGGCCGCGGTGCTTACCGCGCCGCGCTGACCCGCATCGGTGTTGGCATTGCCGGAGCTTGCCGGCTGCGCCCAGGCGAGGGTCGAAGCGGCGAGGACCGACGCTGCGGCGGTGAGGTATAACGTTGACTTTTCCTTCATTTGCACTCCTTTTACTGATGATGAAGACGGTGCCGCGGGCACCGTTCGACAGTGGCGGCAAGCCCCATGCCCGGTGCCGGGAGTGGTGGCGGAACTTCGGAGGGGGTAAACGGCCACAGTTATGCCGCGAAGGGAGCGCGCGGCATGAGACAAAAGAACGCGTCGCCGGCGGGTTTTTTTGGTACTTTTTAATTCCGCCAGCGTTTAGCGCATAGACAAAAATCGAAATGAAAGCCCTTTCGGCCCTTCCCAAGCACATTCACGCCGCCTGGCCAACGGCCTCGCTGCGGACCTACCTGGTGGTGGTAATCCTGCTGGCGACGGTGCCAATCGCGGGTCTGATGTCCTATCAGATTTTCGCCGACGTCAACGGCCAGCTTGGCCGCATGAAGGTCAATCTCCGAAAGAACGCTTCATCTCTGGCGCAGGGGATCGAACGTGAAATCGCCTCGTCGATCGACGCACTCACCATCCTCTCCTACGCGGAATCGATCCAAGGTCATGACATCGAGCGCTTCGAGCGGGCGCTGACGGTGCTGCCGCTGCTGCGCCCGAGCTGGAGCGGCGCCTTTCTCGCCGATGCGGATGGCACGGTATTATTCGACACGGAGATGCCGGGCAGCCGGACGCGGAAGAGTTTCAAGGCGCTCGAGGAATTCCAGCGCGTGCTCGCCAACCGCGAGGCGGTCGTCTCCAATCTTCTCACCGATCCGGTGCAGAACAAGTTCGTCACCACCATTCAGGTTCCGGTACTGGTCGACGGCCGACTGCGCTACGTGCTCGGCGCCCGCATCAATGCCTCGGTCTGGCAGGATTTACTGGAAAAGACCGGGGTTCCTGCGAGCGGTTTCACCACCCTGGTTGACCGTGACTATCGTGTCGTCGCGCGCACCATGTCGCCCGAACGTTTCGTCGGGCAGCGCCTTCCGCCCGTCATCATCGCTGCGATGGGCGGAAAGGAATCGGGAGTGGCGCGCACCGCCTTGCTGGAAGGCGGAACGACTTACAGTGCATGGGATACGGTGCCGACGGCGCATTGGGCGGTGGGTGCTGGCATTCCCGCCGAACCGCTCGATGCCGGGCATAACAAGGCGATCGCCGCCGCCGTGGCGACGGCGCTCGGTTGCCTGGCGCTCGGAATTTTTCTGGCCCTGTTCGTTGCCCGGCGCATGACCAAGCCCCTCCATCAATTGGCACGCAACGATTTATCGCGCCCGTTCGAGCGCATTGCCGTGCGCGAAATCGCCCTGCTCCGCGACGCCCTCCTCGCCGCCCAGGCGCAGGACGAGGTGGCGCGGGCACGCTTGCAGAGCAAGCGCGACCAGCTGCAAAGCAAGGCCGACGAGTTCGAAACCCTGTTCGACAACAGCCCCATCGGCCTCGCTTTCGCCCAGGATTCGCAATGCCGCGTCGTATTGCACAACGCCGCCATGGATGCCCTTTTCGGCCCACCCGAAGCCTACGGAGACAGCAACGTCCAAGTTTTGTACAACGGTCAGCGACTCGATCCGGCCGAGCAGCCGCTGCAGCGCGCCGCCGCCCGCGGAGAGCGCATCAAGGCCATGGAACTGGAATTGATCATCAATGGCCGCGCGCCCATCTTCGTGCTGGTCAACGCCGTTCCATTGCGCGATGCCGGCGGGCGGCCGCGGGGTGCCATCGGCGCAGTGGTCGATATCACCGAGCGCAAACTGGCCGAAGCCCGCGTCATCCGCGCCGAGCAGCGCCTGCGGGAAAGCCAGCATCTGGTCGATCTGGCCCAGGAAGCCGGACATGTCGGCTTTTTCCATTATCAGTTCGGGGGGGACGCGCTGACCTGGACGGCCGGACAAGCCGCGCTGTTCGGCATGGAAACGATGGAGATGCAAGGCAAGCTCGCGGATTGGTTCGGGCGCATCGATCAGGGCGACAGCAAAAAAATGGAACAGACGCTGCTCAAAGCGATCGCCGCGCGCCAGGAAAAGGAGACGCTCGATTTCCGGGTCAATTTGGCCGAGGGCAAGGTGCGCTGGCTTTCAAGCCGGGTCTTGATCAACTATGGCGACGACGCCGCGCCGATATATTTGATCGGCGTTACCGTCGACATGACCGATCAGAAAGAGGCCGAGCGCCAACGTGCCGCCATGATCGAGCGCGAGCAGACCGCCCGCCTCGAAGCCGAGGCGGCCAACCGTGCCAAGGACGAGTTCCTGGCCATGCTCGGGCATGAATTGCGCAATCCCCTGAGCGCCATTTCATCGGCGGTGGAGGTGCTCAACCGTGTCGACGCCGCTTCCGAGATCGCGACCAACGCCCGCGCCATTATTGGCCGCCAGACGCTGCATCTGGCGCACATGATGGACGATCTGCTCGACGTGGCGCGGGTAATTTCCGGCAAGGTGCTGCTGTCGCGCCACCCTATGGACCTGTCGAGCCTGGTTCGCCGCGTCATCGCCACTCAGGAGATCACCGGCGATTCCAGCCGCCACAAGCTCGTCCTCATCCTGGACGAGGCCTGGATCGATGCCGACGCCGTCCGCATGGAACAGGTGGTGAGCAATCTCCTCACCAACGCGCTCAAATACACGCCCTCTGGCGGTCGGATAACGGTCACCGTCAAACGCGCAGGCCCCGAGGCGGTACTGGAGGTCAAGGATAACGGCATCGGCATCGCACCCGCGCTGCTGCCCCGCATTTTCGACTTGTTCGTGCAGGGCGAGCGCACCCTGGATCGGCGTGCGGGCGGCCTCGGCATCGGCCTGACGCTGGTGCGCCGCCTGGTCAATCTGCATGGCGGCAACATCGTGGCCGAAAGCTCTTCCGAAGGCAGCACCTTCCGTGTCCGCATGCCCGCCATCGAGGCGCCGGACATCGCGCAGGAGCCGGCCGGCGCACTGCTCTCCAACCGGCGCCAGGTTGCGGTAATCGAAGACAACCAGGACGCCCTGGAATCGCTGCGTTCCATTCTCGAATGCGATGGCCACACCGTCGTCTTCACCGCAGAGAATGGCCGAGATGGCCTATCGCGCCTGCTTGAAACGCGGCCGGAAGTTGCCATTGTCGATATCGGCCTGCCCGGTCTGACCGGCTATGAAGTGGCCAAGCGGGCGCGCGCCGCCGGCTTCGCCGGGCGCCTGGTCGCACTCTCCGGCTACGGGCAGGAACGCGACATCCAACAAGCGATGGCGGCGGGATTCGACGCGCATTTCGTGAAGCCGGTGAAAACCGACCAGTTGCGCGCCATGCTGACGGAAGAATAAGCGGGGGCGCTGGCGCAAACGCTTCGGTCTGGTGTTTGGCCGGTCAAGGGGTATGTCGGCGCGTCGGCGCATCAACGGCGATGCACTGGCGAGGCGGCCCGGCCCCAGGCTCCTCTGCGCCCCCCGCAGGCCTGGTTCGCGCCCTCGTCAGTCAGCCAGCCCGCGCGGAATCAGCGCCGCTGTCCTCGCCGCGCCGATCCACCAGATCGTCGGCGCTGATGGGGTGGTTGTCGTCCAATACCTTGCCGCTCAAATCGATGATCGTATCCGGCAGGAGGTCGGACGCTTCCTCGGCTTCGGCATCGTCGGCGGCGCTGCGGCGCTCCCCGGTGCCGGCGGCGTCGGTATCGGCGCCAGGAGAAACGGCTTCGACAGCGGTTCCCGGACGGCCGCGCTCGGGGTCGAGGGCGACATCGACCGGTACCGCCGGGTCGAACTTGGAAAGGCTGGAGAGACCCGCGACGTCGCTGCCGCTGTCGGAAGTATCGCTCGGCCCCAAGGCAGCAACGTCGTGGCCGGGGGCCACCGCCGGAAGTTCGTTGTTTTCGGCCGCATCATCTTTTGCCATGAATTTCTCCTTTGAAGTTTTCCGGATAAGCGGTTCTGGCAATCGCCATGCCCCGGCGCCTTGCGGTACCGGCGGCTCGCAGGCATACGCGTTGCCGCAATCATTGAGTCGCGCTTCACGATACGAGCGCGCTTACTGAGGAGAAGACCATGAGCGGTTCGAAAGACAGCGACGATTCCAAGAAAAACGAGAAAGAGCAGCAGGAGGATATTCAGGGCAGCAAAGGCCAGAGCGGCCCTGAGCGGACCCAATCCGACACGATGAATTCGAGCCCTCGACAATCGCCGTCATCGGGAAAGATCGGCGATAAACCCGCGTCGCCAAAATCCGGCCGCAGCGGAGGCAGCGGGTCATCCGCCCTTCATTGATCCGATTGTCTGCGAGCACGGCGCCGCCTCGCCGGGGTTTTACCCAGGCTAGATGGCGCCGTTCTTGGGCTTTGCCGGCTTTTGCGTTTCCTTGTCGTCGGCGCGCAAGATGCTGATCTCGCCGTCGCTTTCCATGAACGCCGTCTTGACTTCCGAGAACCGTTCGATCCCCTGCTCGCGCAGCTTGGTTTTCAGCTCGGCAATGGTGACCAACTCGTGGCGCAGGTTATCCCGCAAGACTTGCCCGTCGCGGATGAGCGGCAGCGGCTTGGGCACGACGAGGAGCCGAACCCATTCAAAGTGATAACTGGCCCAGTCGAGCAGGTAATTCCAGCCGGCGATGGTCGCCACCAGGATCATGCCATCGGTCACCGACTCATAGCCACCGGCCATGGCGTTCTGGGATGCGTCGGCGATCAGCACCACCAGGAGGATGTCGGCGATGCCGATCGACCCGGTATCCCGCCGCAGAACGATGCGGAAAAGCAAAAAGAGGAACCAGTACATCAAGGTTCCGCGAACCAGGATTTCCAGTGGATTGACGGAAAAACGGAATATCTCCGTAAAGTCCATCTATTGCGGCGTCAGTTTCAGGCGATTGACGAGATAACCCTGCGAGCGCGCGAGATCCACCAAGCGCTGAAGATCGCTATCCGACATGCGCGCGGTGCGCGAGAGAATCCAGAGATAACGGCGGTCTGGCGTGCCAACCAATGCATGGCTGTAGCCGGAGTCGACGTGGAGAATCCAGTAGTCGCCCCACACCAGCGGAAGCCAGCGCAGCCATTTCGGCGCGAAACAGACCTTCAGCTTGGCGCCGTTGCTGCCTTCGACGGGATGCCCCACGCCCTTGGCCAACACCACCCGACCACGGCGATTGCAGCGATTGACGATGGCGACGCCGTCTGATTCCAGGCTATAAGTCGCGCTAACCTCGCCCGAGCAAGCGGGCCGGCCGCCGGGGATCTGAGCGATTTCGAACCAGCGCCCGACATAACGGCCGAGGTCGACCCGGGGCGCCGTCATCACCGGCGGTGGAATCGGGCCAACCGGGCGGCGCACATCGTTCAGCAAGGGCAGGCCCAAGGCGGCCAGCATCGGCGCCGCGCCTGGCGGCAACCGGGAACGCAGGCTCAATGGAAGCACGGGCCAGATGAGCGCGGCGAGGCGAATCGCCCATGACAGCGGGCCCGGCGCCGGAGCGCCAGCGAGTGAGGACGAAACCTTAGGCCGGCTGACACGGCGTACCAGCCGTGCGAGCACGAAGGCGCCGGCAGCAGCCGCCAGACCGATGGCGACCGTGCTGACTGTCCGGGTGCGGACATGCGCCACGATCTCGTCGGCGCGCCCGCGGCTACGCTCGTCGCGCTCGATGACCGCCTTCTCGGCGGCAATGATCCGCGCCTCGAGGTCGGCGCCGCGATCGTTTTCAGACTGTCTTGGGGTGTCCATCGGGCGTCTCTTTTGGCGGCAGCACTTCTTCTGCCTTGACCGAAACATCGGGCGAAGCCACGGTCATCCGGCGCAGTGTCGCCGGCAGCGTCAGCAATTTGCCCAAACTCTGTATGCGCTTGAGCGCGAGCCAGGCGCCAAGCAGGTTGATGCCAAGCACCAGCGCCCAGACGACGCTCCAGTGGAGGCCGGCCGCGATACCCGCGACGGCCAACCCCACCCAGAGCGCCAGCCAGGCAGTGCCGACAAGCACTCCAACCAGGACGAGCAAACCGAGGATTTGCGCCAGCGCCTGGCGGGCCCGCTGCAGCTCGAGAGCCAGCAGATGAACCCGGTCGCTGACAAATCCCGGCAACTCGACCAGCAGCGCCTGGAGAGATTCCAGGATGGAGCCGCTTGCCTTCCCGGTTGGAGCGTCTTGCCGGGACATGGCTTAGCGCGCAACGATCCGGCTTACCAACATGCCGACCGCGAGAGCGACGGCAACCGTAGCGAGCGGATGATCGCGCACGCAACCGCGGGCGTTTTGCACCCACTGTTCCTGCATGGCGCCGAATTCCTCGGCGTGGGCTTGCAGGGATTCGGCGGCGCTGCTAACGCCACTCTTGAGGCGTTCGACGGCGGGGCCGGCCTTTTCGGCAACGCGGTCGACCGTTTCGTGAGCACCTTGAACGACGCGGTTCATCACGTCATCCGCAGCCGCGCCAGCATTGGCGGCAGTACCGGTGGAAAAGGGAGGTTGGGAGGTTGTGACCATGTGTATCTCCAGTAGTTGAGTTCCGGCACAGCCGGTAAGGTTTGCCGCAGCCGGGCCGCGGCTGAAAACGGCGGCGTCTAGCGGACGGTTCCGCGACGGAAAAGGAGATTGACGATCGCCAGCAAAATGACGGCGCCAACCAGCGAGATAAGCAACGCACCGATGCTGAAGCTATCCTGGTTGATGGTCGGCACGCCAACCAACGGAGAGATCAGCCACCCGGCCAGCGCCGCACCGATGATACCGACCACGACGTTGAGGAAAATTCCTTGTTGGGCGTCGGTGCGCATGATCAAGCTGGCGACCCAGCCGATAACGCCGCCAACAATCAACCAGACAATCAGATTAATCATGATGAAGCTCCTTTTTGATGTTTAATGGAATCGGGTCAAATCACTGACCGCCCCTGCTTTGAGCAAATGGCGTGCCGCTCCCGATTTCGAACGACGGCCGGACGTCACATCGCAGCACCCGCGCCATGTAATCCAGTGCGGTGCGCTGCTGTTCTTCCGATTCGGCGGCGGTGCAATCGGACGGCACGCAGATTTCGTAGCCACGCAAATAGGCGTCCATGGCGGTAAGCTGCACGCACATGTCGGTCGCCAGGCCGACCACGATCAGGCGCTGCGCCTTGATCTGGGTGAGCAGCAAATCCAGCGGGGTGGCATAGAAGGCTGAATGACGGGGCTTGAGGATGGTCAGATCCTCTTCCCGGGGGGCGAGCACCCGCGCCATTTCGCCCGCTTCGCCGGGAAGGTCCTGACAATAGCGGAGCACATCGCGGAATTCGGAACGCCAGACGCCGTAGTTGTCGTTGGCGTATATCGCCGGGATGCCCTGGGCTTCCAAATTCGCCTTGAGCCGGGCGGCGGTTTGGGCCGCAATGAGCGCGGCGGGGGCCAATTCTTCGGCGCCGTCAAACTCTAATGGGTTGATGAAATCGACCAGCACCAATACACTGCTGCTGTGCGGCAACGACCGAGCGACGGCACCGATACCAAGCTCTGGACGAATGGGTGGTTTCGCATCCATGGAACGGTTCCGGCAACCATAATGCCCGAGGCGCAAGAGCGCCCGGCGACCCCTCACGTCAAAGAGAGAAGCTCATGAGCCATGCACTAATCGTCGAAGACGAAGTCGACTCGGCACAAATGATGGCAGCCTTGATTGCCACCGAAAATTTCACCGTGGCCACCGCGCATACCTTGCGCGACGCGCGGCGACAAATCGCCCTGCAACAGCCCGATATCGTCCTGCTCGATCTGCAATTGCCCGACGGCAGCGGCATGGAACTGTTCGACGACCAGCAATTGCTGGCCCACTCGGAAGTCGTCCTCATCACCGGCCATGCCAGTCTTGAGACCTCGATCCAGGCCCTGCGCCTGGGCGCTGCGGACTATTTGGTGAAACCGGTCAACATCAAGCAGTTGCAAGGCATCCTGTCGCGCGTCATGCGCCCTTCCGCGCTCAAGGCCGAAGTCGACACGATGACCGCCGAACTTGAACGCACCGGCCATTTTGGCCACCTTTGGGGCCGCTCGCCGGCCATGCAGCGTATCTACCAGCAAATCTCGCGCGTCGCCGGGACGGCGGTATCGGTATTCATTACCGGGGAAAGCGGCTCGGGCAAGGAAGTTGTTGCGCACACGGTGCACGATCTCAGCCGCCGTCGTAATCGCCCCTTCCTGGCGGTGAATTGCGGCGCCATTTCGCCCAACCTGATCGAAAGCGAAATCTTCGGCCACGAGAAAGGCAGCTTCACCGGCGCCGATCGCCAGCATCAAGGCTTCTTCGAGCGCGCTCACGGCGGGACGCTTTTTCTCGACGAAATTACCGAAATGCCGCTCGAACTGCAGGTCAAGCTCCTGCGCGTGCTCGAAACCGGCACCTTCATGCGCGTCGGTTCGACCCAGAATCAGGAAGCCGACGTGCGCATCATCGCCGCCACCAATCGCTCACCCGAGCAGGCGGTGACGGCCGGACGCCTGCGCGAAGACCTGCTCTACCGCCTGAACGTCTTCCCCATCGAGTTGCCGCCCTTGCGGGAACGTGCCGAGGACGTGGCGCTGCTGGCCGAGCATTTTCTTTCCGGGGTTTGCGAACGCGAAGGACAGAAGAAGCAGTTTACCGAAGCAGCGCTGGCACGCCTCACGGCGTACCGCTGGCCGGGCAACGTGCGGGAATTGCGCAACGTGGTGCAGCGCGCCTATGTCATGGCCAGCGGTAACAGCATTACCGACGAATGGCTGCCGAGCGACGCGCCGACACCTGGCGTGGTCACCCGCAACACCACCGACGGCCCTAATATCGTCATCCGCATCGGCACTTCGCTCGCCGATACCGAACGTCAGCTCATCCTCGCGACCCTGCAGCATTTCAACAGCCACAAGGAACGGACCGCCGCCGTTCTGGGCGTGAGCCTGAAAACGCTTTACAACCGTTTGAAGGAATATTCGGCGGAGGCTGGCGGCTCGGAGGCGCTGGCCGCGCTGGACGAACTGCCGCCGATGCGCCGGATGTCCGACAAGATCGGTCAGCCGGAAAACATCAGCCCGATGTAATTGCCTGGGGATAACGCGGGGCGCCCGGGAAGACGGGCGCCCCGCTGCAGTTTACTGCTGACGCGGTTGCGGCTGCTGCCGTTGCGTGGAAGGCTGCGCGGCCTCGGGAGCGCGGGTGCCGATTACTTCCACATCGACCCTGCGGTCGGGCTGCAGGCAGTCGACCAGCTTGCGATTGTGCCCGGACTCGCGTCCCATGTTCTTGCACGCGTCACCAGTTACCGCTTGCGTTTCGCCACGTCCCTCGACCTGGATGCGGTTGGCGTCGATGCCCTGGCTCACCAGATAGGCCTTGACCGCCTGGGCGCGGCGCTCGGAAAGACGCTGGTTGTAGGCCTCGGTGCCGATGCGGTCGGTATGGCCGACGGCCGTAACCAGCTCGAGCTTGATGTCGCCCATGCCTTTCACCAGTTCGTTGAGCTTGTCGCGCCCTTGCGGACGCAGCACTGCCTTGTCGAAATCGAACAGGGCGTCGGCAGCCAGGGTCAGCTTCTGCCCTGCCGGCGTCGGCATCGGTGCCCGTTCTGCGGGCGGCTCGGCGGCGGCGATTTTCTTCGGCATGAGATCCGGGTCGCATTCGGCAATCGCCTGCGCCGGGGTCCAATAAGTGGTCCGCCAGCACAATCCGGTGCTGTTGCGGACGACGACGTTGCGCGCATCTGTCAGGTAGGCGGATTTGCTTTCGGTGGTGGTTGCCGTGGGCTGCGCGTACGCCAGAGTTCCAGATGCAAGCAGAAGCGCTCCCATTAAGGTTGATAAAGATGTCGTTTTTAACGTCATTCCAGTTCTCCGTCAGTTATAAATGGCCGCGCGGGTCTCATTGACCCGTTTGCCGTTGGTGCGCGCGCCCAATGCGTGAGTCTTGCCATGATCGCGGCCCGCGGGCGATTCACGCTGACCAAGGATCCATTCATCGATCAGTGCGAACAGCAGCGATTTATAGATCGCCGCCTGCTCTTCGGATTGGATTACCTCCTCCACGCCATGACCGCCGGACCTGACGCGTTCTTCGCGATGCTGGGCGATGCGGTAGATGATGGCCGTCTGGAGGATGGCCTTCTCGAACTCCGGAGCGTCGCCTTGCACTTGCAGTTTGGCGCTGGAGTCGTAAAACGCTTCATTCATGTTCATTGCTACCTCTCAAAGGTTAGTTCGCCTCCCGAGTGATTCAGCAAGGGCCATGCCAAGGCGTTTCCCCTTTAAATCTGCCAGGAAATGGCGATTCGGGGCCTCGCAACATGCAGGATTTACCGGAACGAAGGTAACAAGTGCGCGCGCCGGGAAGAAATCCGGCATCGCGGCACGCGGATTGCCCCGGTCTGAGGTTGAGCGGCGCCAACGGCGCCCAACTCATCGTGACCTTGATTGGAGAAAACAGAAATGAAAAATCTATGGAATCACCGGATCGGGTTCGCCATGCTCGCCGCGTCACTGGCACTGGCCGGCTGCAATCAGCAAAAGACGCCTGAAACGGCAGGACAAAAACTCGACGCTGCCATCGAAAAAAGCGCCGAGAAGATGGAGGCGGCGGCCGACAAGCTACAGCAGCAAGCCGGCAAAGCTGGAAAGGCCGTCGATGACGCGACCATCACCACCAAGATCAAGAGCGCCTTCGTCGCAGAACCGAGTTTGAGTGCGCTCGATATCAGCGTCGAAACCAACAAGGGCGTCGTCACCCTCGCCGGCACCGTGGGCTCGCCGGTTGCAGCCGACCGTGCACGGCAGATCGCTTCGGGAACGGAAGGCGTCACCAAGGTGAAGAACGATTTGGTGGTCAAGAAGTCCTGAGCAACTCCCCATTGCGGGGAACCGAAAGCCCCCCGTCGGGCAGGTATCAATAGAAAGCGGAAGGCCGCAACAGCCTTCCGCTCCAGAATGACGATCGGCGCTCAGGCGCGAAGCGACTTGGCCGTCTTCAAATTCGATCCAACCTCGCGTGATGCTTCCAGCAGATAGGCGGTGAAGGCATCGCCGACTTCCGGATGGCGTAACCCATAAGCGATGGTCGCTTTCAGATAGCCGAGCTTGGAACCGCAGTCGTAGCGCGTGCCGGCAAACTCGTAGGCAAACGCATTCTCTTCGGACAACAAACTGTCGATGGCGCGGGTCAATTGAATCTCGCCACTGCGGTCAGGCGTGATGCCTTCGAGGTGGCGGAAAATCGCCGGCGTGAAGACATAGCGCCCGACCACGGCCAAGTTCGAAGGCGCCTCTCCGCGCGGCGGCTTTTCGACGATGGAGTTGATGGCGTGAATGTGGATGCCGACGCCGGTCGCATCGACGATGCCGTATTGATGCGTTTCTTCCGGCTCCACATGCATGACGCTGATGATGGAGCTTTGCCGGCGCTCGAACAGCGAAGTCATCTGGTTCAGCACCGGGTTTTCGGCGCTGATCAGGTCGTCCGCCAGGACCACCGCGAAGGGCTCATCCTGCACCAAGGGGCGGGCGCAGAGCACCGCATGGCCTAACCCGAGCGGCTCGCTCTGGCGAATGTAGGAAAAGGAAACGCCCGGCGGCATGATGGCGCTCAAGGCATCGAGCGCATCCTGCTTGCCGCGCGCGCTCAGGTTGTTTTCGAGTTCGGCGGCGCGGTCGAAGTGATCCTCGATGCTGCGCTTGCCGCGTCCGGTGACAAAAATCATTTCGGTGATTCCGGCCGCGGCGGCCTCTTCCACAGCATATTGGATCAACGGCTTATCGACGATGGGAAGCATTTCCTTGGGCGACGCCTTGGTGGCGGGAAGGAAGCGTGTGCCTAGGCCGGCCACGGGAAAAACTGCTTTGCGAACGCTCGACATTTTTTGTCTCCTCAAATAATCGGCGCGCATCCCCCTGGATTCGGCCGTCATGCCTTAACAGCAAACGGCGTGCCGGGGGCTTGAGCCTGTTCCCATTGGGGGGCGGAGCGCGTTGAACCGGTATGCGCGGGCCGGCCAAGCGTGCGCCGCAGCGAATGCTTGTTCCCTTCCATGGCGCGCAATACCGCCGGCACCGCATACTGGTTCAGCCCGGTGGCAAGGGTCTGGCGAGGCGGAACACCGCGTTGCCGCGCGCTTGTGTGGAATAACCACACCGCGGTCACAGCGTCTTGTGCTCCACCTTGCGAGATCCCTGTGCGACCGTCCGCTGAATGGGAACAGGCCCTATAGCCAGTATTCCCAAAGGCGGGCGGCCCATTCCCGGAATCGCTGGCTGATCGGACGATCATTCCAGCGCTTGGCGTCGATGGGCACCGAGCGCGCCAGATCGGCCTTGAACATCGCTTCCATTTCACTGGCCAGTCCCGCGCCCAGCACCACCGCATTGACCTCGTCGTTGTGAAGGAAGCTGCGCATGTCCATATTGGCCGAACCCACGGTCGACCAAATGCCGTCGATAACGGCCGTCTTGGCGTGAAGCAAGGCATCCTGGCGTTCGTGAATTTTGACGCCGGCGGCAAGCAACTCCTTGTAGTAGGAACGACCCGCCTCCAGCACCGCCCAGAAATCGCTCACACCGGGCAGGATGAGTTGGACGTCAACTCCACGCCGCGCCGCGTCCGCAAGTGCGGCAAGCGTTTGCGGGTCGGGCACGAAATAGGCCATGGTGATATGGATGCTGATATCGGCGTGCCGCAGCGCCGAAAGCAGCGAGAGGTACATGAGATTGCCTTCGGCCGAAGGCGTGCTGCCGATGACCCGGATCACCTTGTCGCCCTGCGGTTTGAGCGGCGGAAAATAGTTGCCACCGGTAATCTCGGGGCCGTGCTGGCGCTGCCAGCTGTCGAAAAAGAGCTTCTGGAATTCAGCGACCGCCGGCCCGCGGATTTCGATCTGCGTATCGCGCCAGCCCTCCTCGGTCGGCGACCTGTCCTTCTTTCGCCGCGCCGAGCCGCTGGAATAAACGCTGCTGATATTGATGCCACCGGTGTAGGCGACGATGCCGTCCACAATCAGGATCTTGCGGTGATCGCGATTATTGAGGCTCCAATTGCGTCCCTCGGCCGGGTTGATCGGATTGAACTCATGCACGATCACGCCGTGGCTGGCGAGGTTCTCGAAGAAAGCCTTGGAGGTATCGTGCGAGCCGACGCTGTCATAGAGCACACGCACCGTCACCCCCTGCGCCCGCTTGCGGATGAGAATGTCGGAGAGCTTTTGTCCGACGGCATCGTCCTGCAGGATGTAGGTTTCGAGGTGGATATGGTCCTTGGCGGCCTGAATGGCGCCGAACATGGCCGTATAGGCGGCCGGGCCATCCACCAGCAGGCGTGCATGGTTGCCGAGCACCAACGGCGGTCCGCCCACCGCCTCCATGAAGGCGATGTGCTGGCGCAGGAGGTCGCTCTGCCCCTGCCCTTCCAGCTTTTGCAGTACCGCCGAACTCTTCGCCGGCGACAGCTGCCCCTGGGCATTAACGACGCGTATCGGGGAAAGCTCGATCGGCTTGAGCGCTTCGTAATCCGGCAACGAAGCGCAAGCCGTGAGCAGCGGAATGATCGCCAGCCGGCGCACCAGTCGCGCCAGTCGGGAACGGAGCTTGGTTGAAATGGCGGCGCCGAGCCGGGCACCGCCATGAGTCAGGAAGGGGATCACCTCGCCTTCATGGTTTCAGGAATTCGGGCCGCCCATTGATTCATGCGGCGACCACGCGATCGGTCGAGAGACGGGTGCGACGACGCATTCCGGCGGCGCCGGCAAGACCGCCGATAACGCCAACGAGCATGGACAACGCCGCGGCGCCGAATACCCACCAGGTCGCCGTCCGGGCGGTTTCCGCCGTGTCGGCACGGGTGCGCGTATCGCTGGCCGCCTGATTGAACCATTGCGACAAGGCCATCGCCTGGTCGGCGATGACGGCGGCGCGCTCGGGCGAAATCGCCATGGATTGGACCATGACATCGATCGAAGCCTGACGATCGCCCGCTTGGATATGGCGCTGCAGAAGACCCATGGTCTGCGGCGAGATATCGACGCGCTGCCCCGTCTGGCTGTTGTCGCGGCGAATCATGTCCTCGATCCGCGAGGCGGCAGCCGTGCGGTCGGTATCGCTACGCAGCCCGGCGGATTGGGCGATGGAAGATCCTACCATGGAGAAGGACGAGCCGAACATGGCGCCGAGGGCGGAAGTCGCGAGCAGCACCACGAGCAGTGTCGTCGCGCCCCAGGCGACGAGGCCATGCAGCATCCCATCACCCTTGCGCTGCAAGCCGGACATGCGGGCAGCGACGTAGCCGCCGACAAAGGCTGCGATCAGCATGGTGGCGCCCTGCCAGATCGCCGCGTAGGTCGGCGCATCGGAAACCGCCGGCTCGCCCCGCATCATGTCGATGGCAGACAGCCCGGCCGCGAGTCCCAGCAGGGAAAGAATCAATTGCGTCGCCAGGCCGACGATGATGCCGGCAATGATCGCCCCCCAGTTGATGGCGGGGAAATAGCGGCGACGGGCTGCAACGGTATGGACTTCCAGCGTTTGCGAGGTATTCATGGTTTTTCTCCTGGTGTTGGCAGTAACTGGCGCATTCTGGATCATTGGACAGCAATGACCATGCCTAATTCCGCCCGACGCGCCTTTGCGCCTAACCTGCCGGGCGGGGCAAAAAAAACGGCGGCCGCTTTACGCATGCCGCCGCTCTGTGGATCAGAACTACGCTGCTACTTGAGACGCATGTCGTTTTGGACGGATTTCACGCCGCTGACGCTGCGCGCAACTTCAATGGCGCGGTTGATGTCGGCTTGCGAGGTCACGAAGCCGCTCAATTGGACACGGCCCTTGAAGGTTTCGACGTTGATTTCACGAGCCTTGAGCTGCGTATCGTTGAGAATCGCCGCCTTGACCTTGGTCGTGATCATGGTGTCGTCGATGTATTCGCCGGTCCCTTCCTGCTTCGGCGTCGCCGCGCAGCCAACCAGCACGGCAAACACCACGGAAAACAGCATTAGGGAAAGTCGCTTGAATTGGGTCATGGCATAAACTCCTAAAAAATTGTGCATGCCAGCATTAGTGCCTCGAAATCCCGAAACACCATTGGCGCCGCGAAAACGGCATGCTGGCCTCGAATGCAAATTAAAGCGGAATCGAATTATCAAAACGATCCCGCCCCGAAGCTATGCAGCATCCGTGCCAGCGATCTCCCAACAGGTCCGATTCCGACACCCACCCTATCTATGCGCGGGTTTGCGCCGCCCGGAACCGGATTTCTTGCCACCTCCGGAACGCTTGTTCACCGTCGCCCAGGCACGACGCTCCGCTTCGTTTTCCGGCATTCCACGCTTCTCGTAGCCCGCTTCGATATGTTCCGCCTGCCTTTTCTGCTTGTCGGTATAAGCCGACTTGTCGCCTTGTGGCATCGCGATGTCCTTGAAGAACATGCTGTCCATGCCGCGACTGCACTCG
>JAPUEC010000022.1 GCA_027492775.1 Rhodocyclaceae bacterium | reverse complement strand
GCTGCTTGTAGTGGGTGAGGTTCTCGTCGAAGGCGGCCCGCGCCGGCACGCCGGGTTTCTTGAGTTCGATCACCACCCAGGGCAGGCCATTGACGAAGCCGACCAGATCGGGCCGGCAGGTGTAGAGCGCGCCGGTGACGCTGAACTGGCTGACCAGCAAAAAGTCGTTGTTCTCCGGGTGCTCCCAATCCACCACGCGCAGGCGTTCGGTGCATTGGCCACCATTCTTGCCACCGTGTTCGCGGTCAGGGACGGAAACCGTGATGCCTTCCTTGAGCAGTCGATAGACCTCGCGGTTGGCGGCTTCCAGGCTCATCGCCGAACGGTCGCGGGTCAGCTCGTCGACGGCGCTGTTGATGGCTTCCGGCGGCAGCGCCGGGTTGAATTTGCAGAGCGCGGCGCGCAGGCGGGGCGCCAGCACCACCTCGCTCCTGGTTTCGCGCCCGAGGCTGGAAATCGAAGCGCCGCCGGCGCCAAAAGTTTCTTCCAGCGCCGACACCGTCTGCCAGCCGAGGGCGGCAAAGAGCTCAATGGCGGGTTGCTCGACCAGGCTGTCTTCCGTGTAACTCATTGAGCTGTCATCCCGCCGAGAGCATTGATTTCGTTTTCCAGGGCTTGCAACGCCGCCATGACCGCGTCGAAAGGAGGGTAGTGCCCAAAAATCATGTTGCGCATCTGCGCATAATCCTTTTCGACCGCCGCCAGCACATGGCTTGAAGGGTGCAGCTTGAAGGTGCCGGGTCTCGCCAGATCGTACCGCGCCCAAGGGCGGCGATAAAAACGCTGCTTGAATACCACCACGTCCTCAAGCAAGGGCAGGTCGCCAAGCGCCGCGTCTTTCACCGGCGCCGCCGCCATCATCGCCAGATCGTAATAGTGGCGCGAATAACGCATCGGTTGCGGGCTGCCCTCGGGGCGATGGGCTTCGTGGTGCAGAATCGTCGCCTTCTCCCAAAAGGTGCGCTCGGCGCGGATGGCCTGAACCGCGCAAGCCGCCTGCTTGAAAACCCGGGGGAAAGCCTCGGCGGCATAAGGCTGGATGCGATAACGGTCGCAGGGCAGCCAGGCGGCCAGCGGCCCAATCTCAAGGCGCACTTCCGGCCGCAGATAGGCATCGGAAAACGCCGCCGGATAGCGGACGTTCAAAGCATGAGCATCATCCGCCGCCAGTTCGCAGCGGCAGGTTGGGTCGAGCGCCGCAGAAATCAGCGGCAGCAAGGTGTTGCCGATGTAATCCACCGCCTTGGCATCGATGGTTTTGTTGAGCGCTTCCTGCTTGGTGGCGGAACGTGCAGCCAGCGGATCATCCTCGCCAATCACCACCCGCCAATCCAGGATCAGGTCAATGTCCTCGGAAAAACGCTCGATCAGGTTGAATACCTTGGACAGGCTGGTGCCGCCCTTGAACATCAACAGGCGCGACAAATCGGGATGCGCAAACACGGCTCCCAGCGTCCAGCACACCCAGAAATCCTTCTCGACGATGGCCGGCGTCATGCCCTTGCGTGCCGCCGTTTCGGCAAACAGCTCGCGCCGTTCGGCGGAGGAGAGGCGCGCGACCGACTGCATCAGCCTCGCCCCCCGCAAATGCGCTTGATCGTCTCGTACACCCAGCCGGTCGCCGTTACCGTGTCCTTCAATACCCGCTTGCAGGCCGTGTCGTCCAGTTGCTTGCGGATGGCCGCGATCACCGCCTCATCCACCCGCTCCTTGCCCAGCGCTTTCAGCGCCTGCACGATCAGGCCGCTCTCGCGGTATTTGAAGCCGACATCCTTCAATGCCGACTTCTTGAACTCCAGGGTGTAATTGGCAATGTCGTATTGGCGGTTGGGGCCATCGGAGAGATACACCAGCCGACCGGGCACTTGGGTGGAGAGCCCGAGCAGATTCAGCGCCGCATCGCCGGAAGGCTGGATGCGCCAGTTGAACTTGCGCGCAAACGCCTGCGCCACCTGATCGAAATCCGGGCTGAGCTCCTGCTGTAGCAACTCGCTGAATTTCGGGTAGTCGTAAATCCCCCGGCAGACGCGCCGGATCGTTCCCGCAGCCAGCAGCCGGGACAGCACCCAATCGATGGTGCTGCGCCCGAATTCGGACGAAAAATCATTCGCGCCAAACGCCCAACCCCTGCCGCGGCCGTATATTCTTGAAACTATTTTGTCTTCAATAGTTTGCATCGTTTCTTTCGGGCCAATCACCAAGAAAAAGATACTACTTTTTCTTGGTATGAAAAGAAAGAAAAAGAAGGCGTTAGGGCGCCATGGCCTCCACCGCTACCTGGCCGGAGAGCAGGCGGGGGAGGAGCAGGTCGCGGGTGCGGCGGAGGTTTTGGATTTTCCGGCCGAGCATGGTGACCTGAGTGAAAAGCGGTGCAACATTCTCACGAAACTGCTTCCGAAGTGCATCAGGTGGTACGACGCGATCGGTGTTAGCAATGTATTCAGTCCACTTGAAATTTGAGATGCCGGTGGACTGAACTTGATACTGCTCAATCTCTCCAGATTCGTAGCCTTCAAGGAACGATAGGTAGAGTAATTCTGAGCCGTAACCATCAACATCGGGCTGGATGCGTTTGCAGAAGCTCGCGCAGATAACTTCACCGCCAAGGCCGGCAAGCAATTCTGGGGTGATCAGCAAGGTACGGCCGACAAGTTGCCCTTTGCTGCCGCCGGAAACCTCAAACACAATGTCATTTTTCGCTAGTCTGCGAGATCGCAGATTTGAAGCTGTATGAAAGCGATATGGCACACTGACGGTCTGAGAATGGCGCGCATCCGGAATGTCCGTCCCACGAATGACCCAGGCTGGTTCGGTGTGCTCTTCATCTGGAGCTTCTTTGCCCCAGCCTCCACCAATATGTGCTGAAATTATTTCGCTCAGTTTCTTCACTTCCCACCCCTGCGGAATCTCGCCGAGTGGGGAAGCGACGCGGGGGCAGGTTTCGTGGCCGGGGAAGCGGAAGTGGACGAACCACTCGCGGTAGATGGCGCGGGCCATCGACTCCAGAATCTTGATGCGCCGCTGGCTGTTCTCGATGAGTTCGTCGTAGGCCGACAGGATGCTGGCGATGCGTTGCTGGGTGGGGAGCGGAAAAACCGGAACACGAACTTTCCGAAGTTCACTCTGCTTGATTCCGAGGACGGTTGTGCCTGATGCACGTGCTTTTAACTCACCTTGACCGAAATCCGATTGGAGAGAGTAGAAGAAATAGAGCGGATCGAGCAATCCCGGTTTCGCACGAAGCAGGATGATTCGTTGGGCCAGCGCAATTCGCGCATCATCGCGGAGAATTGCAACTTCACCGAGCGGGGCTTCCGTAGTCAAAAGCACGTCGAGCTTCTGAGGCAAACCACGTCGCATCCACTCGTCGTAGAAATCGGCGGCAATGTACTCCGCCGGTTCATCATGGATCTGCCCGCTCTTCACAACTTTGGCAGTGACCAGGCGGACGCCGGAATCGGTCTTGGGTGGAGTTTTACCACGAAAGTCGATGAGGCGCTCGGTGGCTTCCTCAATTGTCAGCGTGCTGAATCCGGCCAC
>JAPUEC010000021.1 GCA_027492775.1 Rhodocyclaceae bacterium | reverse complement strand
CATGGTCGCCGCCGGCGAAATCGACCATCTCGTGCCGGAACGCGTGTGGCAAGAATTCGCCAAGGGGCTGATGGAAAGCAAGCCATCGCGCATGTTCATGGTGCTGCGCGACTGCGGCGCCCTGGCGCGCCTGCTGCGGGAACTCGATGCGCTCTTCGGCGTGCCGCAACGTGCGGACTACCACCCGGAAATCGATACCGGCGTGCATGTCATGATGGTGCTCGACTTCTCAGCCCGTCTGGCATGCCCGCTTCCGGTACGCTGGGCGGCGCTGCTGCATGATCTCGGCAAGGGCAGCACGCCAGCCGACGTCCTGCCTCGCCACATCGGCCATGAGGAACGCGGCTACAAGCTGGCGAACGAAGTATGCGCCCGCCTCAGGGCGCCCACCGATTGCCGCGACCTGGCGCTACTCATGGCCCGCCACCACGGCAACATGCACCGCGTCGTTCCCGGTGGCGACAATGTGTTGCGCCCCGCCACCATGGTCGCGGTGCTCGGCAAGGTCGACGCCTTCCGTCGTCCCGAGCGCTTCGAGCAACTGCTCCAGGCTTGCGAATGTGACTATCGCGGGCGCCTCGGCTGGGAGCGTCGGATCTACGAGGCAGGGGCCATCTGGCGCCAGGCGCTCGCCGCCGCGCGTGCGGTCGACGCCGGCGCGGTTGCCTTGTCCACGGTCGATAAAGCCAAAATTCCCGAGCGGGTTGAAGCGGCAAGAGTGGAAGCCGTGACTCAGGCGCTAGCAACCACCAACGCCTAAAGTCCATTTGCAAATTGGCGCACTGGCGCCGAGGCCATCAATCGGTGCGCGCCCTTCGAAGCAAGCGCATTCGATGAAGCAGTTGATTACCAGTAAAGAAGCACGAACCACACAGGCGGAAGCAGCACGCAGCTGCAACCGACTGCATACCAACCCCAGCCCGCACGTTTTCGTTGAATCAGGCTGGCAATTCCAATCGCCGCCATCAAGAAAAAAATTGCTGCCATGACCAGGGCAGGCAGACCGCTCACGAAGACGCTTTCACGCGAAAACCGGGAGGGTTGGTGATGGAATCCGTCGCTTAACAAAATGAACCAGCCGCCAATCAAGCCGCATAAGGTCAGAGCCGTTGTTGACGCCACCAAGGCCAAAGAAGTCGTCGTTCGTTTATCCATGGTCTTCTGCCGGATGAAGCCGTAATCATAGCAGTGCAGGCCCTTTAGTCTGGGGCAGTTCCCGACCCAGCCAACATACTTACAAACCGGTTTTTTTTGCTGAATTTTCTCAAGGAAGCAAATGCCGCCGGTTGCTCCACTGCTGGCGTGTGCGCGGCCATGGCATTTTTTCATATCCCGACTAAAATCCAATTAGCATTCCTCCGCCAGGCGGAGACGAATGCTTTCAGGGCAACAAGCTAAGGGAGTCGCCGCAACGAGTTGGGCAACGCCAGCCAGCCGGGTCGGCGAATCATGATTGTTTACCGCAACGCGATTGGAAATCGACCAGCCTGTCGCGCGATGAAGGAGTGAATAATGGCCCGTACCGCACAGATCGTTTCCACCGCCTGCTATCTTCCCGAGCGAAAGATCACCAACGAAGCACTGATGCAGCATTTCGAGCCCCTGGGTTTGGGCGGAGTCATCGAACGGTTCATCGCCACTTCCGGCATCAAGCAACGCTTTTATGCGCCCGACGATTGGGCGACCTCGGACGTCGCCCTGCCCGCGGCGCAGGAAGCCATCAAGCGGGCCGGCCTCAAGCCGGAGGACATCGACCTCATCGTCCTCGGCACCGATTCGCCCGACTACATGACGCCCGACACCTCGGTCGTGCTGCAATACAAGCTCGGCGCCAAGAATGCCG
Organism: Rhodocyclaceae bacterium; assembly: GCA_027492775.1. Lineage (GTDB taxonomy): Bacteria > Pseudomonadota > Gammaproteobacteria > Burkholderiales > Rhodocyclaceae > UBA1934. The sequence goes on along the minus strand of JAPUEC010000021.1, from coordinate 25,413 downwards.
GCACCTTCGACGTCGGCTGCGCCTGCGCCTCCTTCCCGACCGCCCTCGGGCTGGCCGCCGGCATGGTTGCCACCAACGCCGGCATCAAGAACGTGCTGGTGGTCGCCGTCTACATGATGCGCAAGCTGGCCGACCCGAACGACCCGCTCATCTTCTTCTACGGCGACGGCGCCGGCGCGGTGGTGCTCACCGCCGGCAGCATGCAGGGTTTCATCGGCACCGCGCTGCTCGCAGATGGAGCCTATCACTCGCATTGGGGCATCTACTCCGGCGGGACCTTCGAGCCGGCGAGCGAGGAATCGGTCCGCGCCGGCCGCACCAAGGTCAAGATGGTCAAGCCCTACCCGCCCGACCTCAACCTCGAAGGCTGGCCGCGCTTGTTCAAAAAGCTAGCCGATGAAAACGACTTCACCGCCGACGACGTGGATCAGATCATCTTCACCCAGGTCAATAAATCCACCATCGAGGCGGTGGCCAATACCTGCGGCGTGCCAGTGGAAAAATGCCACATGGTCATGGACAAATACGGCTACACCGGTTCCGCTTGCATCGCCATGGCGCTCGACGACGCCGTCCAACTCGGCAAGGTCAAGCACGGCGACTTGGTCGTGATGATCGGATCGGGCGTCGGCTACAACATGGCGGCGGTGGCGTTCAGGATGACCTGACAAGCGGCCGTTGGCCGACGGGACGTTTCATCGGAGCCAAGTGCGGGAGCCTCAATGCAGAAGGCGTGGATCGTTGTCGCTGTTCTGGTGCTCGCGCTTGCCGCCTGGAGCCTGCGCCCGGTTTGTGTCCCGCTCTCCGCCGAGGAATTGCGCGGCTTCAACGTTCCCGTCGAACAACGGAACGACCGCGATTTCTTCCTGAAGATGTTCCAGCAGCGCGACGGTCAGTGGCATCAATGCAAGACCTGGCTGTCGCGGCAGTTTTTCTTCTAAGCCCGCTTTTCGGTCGATGGCGCGACCTATTTCAGGCGCGCCCTGCATGGGCTTGAACTCGTCGTTCTGCTTGTGCCTTCATGGCACGGCTTGATGGCTGTTTCCGCGGCCTAAACGGAGTCATAAATGGATTGCCGTTGGATTAAGCACATGTGCATAATGCATGCCGATGTGTGGTGGGAGTGCAATTGTTCGTGTTTCGTTCCATCCCGCATTGGCGCTTGCCGGCGATGAGATCGCCGCGAGCGCACATATCCGAAACCAGCTAGCCATTCCGAGGGCGGCAGCCTACTTCAGAGGCATAGTCATGACTTCCATCGTTCTTGTTCTTTCGATCATTGCGCTTTTCGCCGCTGTCCTGGCCTATGAATCTGCCGACGATGATCAAGTGCGTCTCGCTCCGTCGGGTTTACTGGGCTGGTTGATATCCGGGAACTGGCCTGCCAAGGTCGGCGCCGGCTTGGTCATTATTGGCGTCGGAGCGTTGCTCAGGTATGCCTTCGCGAACATCGACGTGCCTGCGGAGTTGAAGCTGGCGAGTGGTGCGGTTGCAGCAGCTATTCTTGGATTCTCAGCCATGGCGTTGAGGGCACAGCCCAAGCGGCGGGCAATCCACCTGGCGCTGGCTGGGGCGGCATTCGGTACGGCCTATCTGACGGCCTACAGCGCATACGGTATTTTCAAGTACATCAATCAAATCGACGCCCTGGCATTGCTCGCCTTGGTCGCCTTGGCTGCCGGCGTGTTTGCCGTGACGACCAACGCCATGTCGGTTGCCATATTGGCCATGGTCGGCGCCTATGTCGCACCGAAGTTCGCGCTAGGTGCGCCGGATGTTTGGGCCGTGTATGGGTACTATCTGGCCGCCAGCACTTTGTGTCTGGTCATGTCGACGCTGCGGGGATGGCGCCCGTTGATCCATTTGAGCTTCCTCTTCACCCTCGCGGGCGCGCTCTTCTTCGGCTGGAGCGGCAAGTTCTATCAGCCGGAGCATTACCAAGCGATGCAACCGCTTCTGCTGGCCCTGGTATTGGTGCATCTGATTATGCCCATCCTCGAACGCAAGCAAATTCGTTCCGCCAGGGTGCTTCGCTTCGACCTCGTGTACTTTCTCCTCCTACCAAGCGTTGCGGCACTGTTGACGCTCAAAATTGCGCCGAATCTTCAGACTGACGGAGCAATTGGGGTAGCGGCGCTGGCCTCCATGTGGGCGGTTGCGACCATTGCCCTCTATTTACTGAAGCTCCCGGGAGCCGGGCGGCATGCGCTTGTAGCGCTCTTGCTCGGCGTGGGTGCCTTGTATTTATCCTCTCGCGACTTGCCGTGGCTCATCCTCGGGTTGGGTATCTCGGTTGCGGTGATGGCGGTTGCATCTAGATTTCGGGCGAACGCCGGTGTCCAGCAGGTCGCCTGCGGTGCCGCCACCCTGTGCGGTGTCCTGCACATCATTTATTCAAATGGGCAGTCCCTGGCGCCTCAACCAATTCTCAGCGAACCATTCGCTTACCGCATGATCGCGAGTGCCTTGATGGTGCTGGGAGCATGGATAGGCATACGCGGCCAACTGGCTTTCGCAAGGACTTTGGGCGTGGTCGGCATCGGCTGGGCCGCATTGTCCATGTTGTCCGAACTTCTACGACTTAATCTGGATTTCTTACCCCAGCTTGTTTATGGTCTGCTTCTCGCAGGGGCCGTTCTGAGTTTGCTGTTTGCCAAGCGGACGGTGGAACACCCAGTCTTCGGCGGGTTGCTGATATTTGCTCTTGTCGCTACCGGCTGGTGGGCTTCAGGAGGAGCAAGCGATGCTTTCGTCGTGGCGTGCGCGATCCTGACTCCGCTGGTGCTGCTTGCGATGGCCTGGGCCGGTCGTGACAAAATCAGAGCGGAAAACAGCGATTTTTGTCCCTCTATGGCGATAGGCTTGCTACCTTTTGCGCTCCTCCCTTGGGCAATTTCCGCAGCAAATCTGACCATATTCAAGACCGATTTCTTGGAAGCGACGATGGTCATGACCGGCGTTAGCGCGGCAGGACTGTTCGCGCGCTTCTGGTTATCCGAAAGCCCGCGCTGGAATGACCGGATTCAACCGCTCCATGTCTATCTGACGGCATTTGCGCTGCTCTACGTGACCTTGTTCCATATTGAACGAGGCATCTGGCCGATGGTGTTTGAAATCCTGGCCTTGGTCTATCTGATTACCTATGTCACTCGGCGCAGCCGAGAGCAGGCCAGCGTAGGGTTCGGCGTCGGAGCCATGATGGCGGTATCCGGTGCTCTGGTGGTCCAAGCCATGCTGCTGCGTGCGTTTGGCCCCACTGGCTTGGTTTTGGACGCGTCGGACATCAATAAAATGAACCTGCCGGCGGTTGTGTCGCTGATGTGGGCGGTTTTCGGGGCGGCACTTGCAATATGGGGAACGCATTCCAAATCGCGTTCGGCCTGGAGCGCGGGAGGGGTGTTGCTGGTCATTGCGGCTATCAAGCTCGTGTTTTTCGATTCCGGCGATTTGGGGGAGCTTGGAAATATCCTGGCCTTCATCGCTTCGGGAGCAGTTTTTTTCATGGTAGCGTGGCTTGCGCCCATGCCTTCGAAAGCGGCCGTTTCTGATGCGCCCTCTCCTCAAACCGAGCGATTTACAGACGAGTGCGCGAACAGTCAGCCGACCGCCAGGGTTATCGAATCGATGGCGAGACCTAGATCGCAGCCGGTGCATGCATCGTTCCCCAGCGATATCGCCCAGGTCGAGGCGGGTTCGGCCCGCACATCTCTCGGGATGCCAAACGAGGCTCCCGCAAGGACGCAAGCCCGAGTATCAAGGAACCGACAGGAACCTGAAGGCATAAACGGCTTATGGTTCTTGCTTCTTGGCTTCGCCATTTGCGTCGCGATGGTTTCCACAGCATGGCACAAGCACGCCCGCCATCAGCGCGAATTGGCGCAGTACCGCCAACAACTTGCCGCCCTGAGACCAGACAAGGAACAGCGCACCGCAGACCAACAACAGCCCGTGGACGCGCTGCCGAGGCCGGAGCCGACACCGCAGCGCCCTAACCCGGCCCGGCTTGTGGAGCCCCCTGAACTCCAACGGTCTACGCCGGTTGCCCCGCAGGAAGATCGGCCAGTCAAGGTGATGGACGCATGCAGCCGCTTTGTCGAGCAGCTTCCCGCCGATTATGTGTTGCTTGCAGCCGGTGCCTATGAAGGTCATGCATCCAGTGATTCGACGGGAAGCGGTCGGCGCTTGGGCAGCTTTGACGTCAATGTGAATCTGCCCGGACAGAAAGTGGTCGTTGCGCTGGGCGCATATGAGCCTTCGTATTGGCGCCTGCGCACCACTGTCGGGACCGAGCTTGTCGGCATTATCGTCTCGGGCTACCACGCGCAAACCATGAGCGGGCTCAGGGGCGTCCCGGTTTTGAATATCAGCTACGAAACCAAGAGTCCTTGCGGCTATTTTTACTTAACCCGCGAGACCGCCAACGATGTGGCAACTACCCTGCGCAAGATTCTGGGGCGGGCGGCTCAGTCTTACACGCTGGCCATGGACGGAAAGGTGGATTTGAGCGCAAAGGCTGGATTGAGTGCTTCCAATTCGGTGTCTCCATCCGGCAACCGGATCGAAAGGCTGGTCGATGCGAATGGGCGCATCGTGTATCGGGAGATTCCGGACAGCAAATAGACGCAGGCGGATACTTCGCGGGCGGCACATCCGTTTGCCAGAAGCTATTAGACGAGATGAAGATTGAACGACCCGCTGGCGCCCAAGGGCGCCAGCGGTTTTTTTTGCTTACTTGCCGTCTGCCGCTCCGGGCGGTGCCGGCGGTTTTGGCGGATACACCACTTCCGGCGCCGCGCCGCCATTGTCGGCGCCGATCTGCTGGGCCACGACCGGCATCTTGTGGGCGATGCCCTTGTGGCAGTCGATACAGGTCTGGCCTTCGTTGAGACCGGACTGGTGGAGATGGGCGGAACGTCGGCCCTGTTCCGAGTAGTCGAAATACTCGAAGTTATGGCAATTGCGGCATTCGCGCGAATCGGTCCGCTTCATCCTTGCCCATTCGTTCTGTGCCAGTTGCAGGCGCTTGGCGTTGAATTTTTCCGGCGTGTCGATTGAGCCGAGAATCTTGTGCAGCACTTCGTTCGAGGCCTGGATCTTGCGGATCATCTTCGGGCCCCACTCCTTCGGCACATGGCAGTCCGGGCAAGTGGCGCGCACGCCGGAGCGGTTGGAGTAGTGGATGGTGTTGCGGTACTCCTGATAAACGTTTTCCTGCATTTCATGACACGAGATGCAGAACTCCTCGCGGTTGGTCAATTCCATGGCGGTGTTGAATCCACCCCAGAAGATGATGCCGGCGATGAAGACGATCCCCAGTGCCCCCACGCCCATGGTGCGCCGATAAGTCTTGAGGGCGATGAGCTTGTTCTTGATGAATTGGCGCATGCTTTTCCCCTTACTTGAGGCCGTCGGCGCGCTTGAAGGTGTTGGTCACCAGCGGCTTGGCGTCGGTTTGCGGTACGTGGCAGCTCAGGCAGAAATAGCGGCGCGGCGAGATGTTCGAGAGTTCCTGGCCGTCGCGTGTCTTGAAGTGGGTGAGCGAAACCTTGGTCGCCCCCATTTCCTTGTAGCGGGTCCAGGCATGGCAATCCATGCATTTGTTGAAATTGATGGTGATGTTGTAGCCCTGCACCGTGTGCGGAATCAGCGGCGGTTGCTGGACGAAATCGCGCGGAATCGGCGCACGGTCTTTTTCGCGACGGAAGGCCTCCGATTCACCTTCGCTGGAGGTGACATCGGTGCCGCGCAGGGATTGCAGTTTTTCGATTGCTCCGGCGGTGAGCGGAACGGTGGAGATGAGCGTGGCGGCGAGGGCCAATATCAGAATACGGGGCGTTTGCGTCATGACGCGCTCCTTTGGTTGAAGCGAAGGGAAAAGTTGAAGACATCCTGGCCGCAGACGTCGATACAGCGTCCGCAGCTGGTGCACTCGGGGTTGGCGATGATCCGGCTCGCCTGGCCGGTGGCCTTGAGGGCGGGACGGATCACCTGGGGTTCGGGGCAGACGGCGAAGCAGTCGAGGCAATCGTTGCAGGCTTCGCGCCGGGCGGCGGCGACCTTGAGCGGTGTCACCCTGCCGAGCAAAGCGTAGAAGGCGCCCATCGGGCAGAGGTGGCCGCACCAGCCCCGGCTGGCGATGAGCAAATCGTAAAGAAAGACCGCCAGGACGATGCCCCAGGCCAGCCCGAAGCCGAAGATCAGCCCGCGCTGGAGCATGGAGACGGGATTGACCCATTCCCAGGCGAGGCTGCCGGTGACGAAGGCGGCAACCAGGACGAAGGCCAGCAGCCAGTAGCGGGTGCGCGGGTCCGGCGCCCGCCCGCCCTTGAGGCCGAGTCGGCGGCGCAGCCAGGCGGCGGCGTCGGTGACGAGGTTCATCGGGCAGACCCAGGAACAGAACACCCGGCCGCCGAAAAGCAGGTAAAAGGCGAGGACGATGCCGGCGCCGATGAGCGCCGTCTTGTACGGCGCATGGCCGGCGGCGAGCGATTGCATCAGCATGAAGGGGTCGGTCAGCGGCAGGATATCGAGGATGAGCGACGAGGCGAGGTTGCCCTTGACGATCCAGAGGCCGAACCACGGCCCGGCGAGGAAGAGCGCGAGAATGAGCAACTGCGAGACGCGGCGCAGCAGCAGCCATTTGTGGGCGACCAGCCAGCCGGGTTTGCGGGGGCCGCGCCAGCGGCCGACGAATCTCCCCTCGCCCGCATGTGGGAGAGGGGCCGGGGGAGAGGGCGGGACAGCGACGGCTTCACGGCCAGGATGCTGGGCACTCATGGTTTCCACCCTGAGTTGAGCGCCGGCGCGCTTTCGGGCACTGCTTCGCGGCCGCGCGTCGGCAATTGCACCTGCTCGCCGATGAGCGAGCCGCCGTGTTTTTCCTTTTCTTCCCAGCCCTTGCGGTAATGGTCCGGCAGCTTGCCCTGCGCCAGCTTGGCGGGCAGCACCTTGATCGCCGCTTTCGGCAGGACGCAGGATTTCTCGCACTTGCCGCAGCCGGTGCAATGCTCCGAATGCACCGTCGGCAGCAGCATGGCATGCCGGTCGGAGCGCGGGTTGTGCTGGGCTTCGAGCGTGATCGCCTTGTCGATCACCGGGCAGACGCGGTAGCAGACGTCGCAGCGCAGGCCAAGGAAATTGAGGCAGGTTTCGTGGTCGATCAGCACCGCCAGGCCCATGCGTGACTTGTTGATGTCGGTCAGCGCGTGGTCGAGGGCATCGGTCGGGCAGGCCTTGACGCAGGGGATGTCCTCGCACATCTCGCAGGGGATGGCGCGGGCAGTGAAATAGGGCGTGCCGCTGACGACGCCATCGCCCGGGACGGCGAGTTTGAGCGTGTTGTAGGGGCAGTCGCGAACGCATAGGCCGCAGCGAATGCAGGCGGTGAGGAAATCCGCTTCTGCACGGGCACCCGGCGGGCGCAGCGCTTCCGCAGGCAGCGCCGAGGCGTGCCGGGCGAAAAGCCCGGTGCCAAGCGCCAGCAGGCAGGCCCCGCCGGCGGCGCCGGCGATGCCGTTGAGGAAGCGGCGGCGGGCGTTGGAATTCAGCCCGTCCTTGCCGGCGGATGCCTCGGGTTTCACGTCAGGCCTCCACCCGAAACTCCTCCCCCTTCAAGGGGGAGGTAGGGAGGGGGATGGGGTTCTCAAGAGTGCACACCGACCCGCATCCAATCCCCACCCCAACCCGTCCGGGGCTGGCTTTGCACAGCCAGCCCGTTCGAGCGGCATGGAGCAGTGCTCCATGAAACCCCGCTCGAACCCCCTTGAAGGGGAGGGAGTACGAGGGTAGCGGCCACCGTCTCTGGGAGGGGCGGTGTTCGCCGGTTGCGCAAGCGGTCCGCATTACGCCCTCGTCACCTTGACCGCGCACTTCTTGTAGTCCGTCTCTTTCGAGATCGGGCAGGTGGCGTCAAGGGTGAGTTTGTTGATCAGCCGGCCTTCGTCGAAGAAGGGGACGAAGACCAGGCCGACCGGCGGCTTGTTGCGGCCCTTGGTTTCGACGCGCAACTGAATCTCGCCGCGGCGCGAGGCGACCTTGACCACCATGCCGCGCTGGATGCCGCGCTTCTTGGCGTCGTCCGGGTGCATGAACATCACCGCTTCCGGCACCGAGCGGTGCAGCTCGGGCACGCGCCGGGTCATGGTGCCGGTGTGCCAGTGTTCGAGCACGCGCCCGGTACAGAGCCAGAGGTCGTAGTCCTTGTCCGGCATTTCCGGCGGGTTCTGGTAGGGCAGGGCGAAGATCACCGCCTTGCCGTCCTTGTGGCCGTAGAATCTGATGCCCTCGCCCTTCTTGACGTAGGGGTCGTAGCCCTCGCGGAAGCGCCACAGCGTTTCCTTGCCGTCGACCACCGGCCAGCGCAGGCCGCGCGCCTTGTGGTAGGTGTCGAACAACGTCAGGTCATGGCCATGGCCGCGGCCAAACTGGGCGTATTCCTCGAACAGTCCCTTCTGCACGTAGAAGCCGAAGGCCTCGGATTCGTCGTTGGTGTAGTTCTTGATGGCATGCTCATTCACCTTGGCGAGTTCGCTCTTGGGGAATTTGTTCACCACCTTGTTGGCGTAGAGTACGTCATAGAGCGTCTTGCCCTTGTATTCCGGCTTCTTGGCGAGCAGTTCGGCCGGCCACACGTCTTCCATCTTGAAGCGCTTGGAAAACTCCATGTATTGCCAGAGATCGGACTTGGCATCGCCCGGCGCCTTGACCTGCTGGCGCCAGAACTGGGTGCGGCGCTCGGCGTTGCCGTAGGCGCCTTCCTTCTCGGTCCACATGGCGGAGGGCAGGATGAGGTCGGCGGCCAGGGCCGAGACGGTCGGGTAGGCGTCGGAAACCACCACGAAGGCGGCGGGATTGCGCCAGCCCGGGTAGATTTCCTGGTTGATGTTCGGCCCGGCCTGCATGTTGTTGGTGGTCGAGGTCCAGTAGCACTTGAGCTTGCCGTCCTTGAGCGCCCGCGATTGGGCGACGGCGTGCAGGCCGATCTTGTCGGGCAGGGTGCCGTCCGGCAGTTGCCAGATTTCCTCGCTGTGTTTGCGGTGCTCGGGGTTGGTAACCACCATGTCCGCCGGCAGGCGGTGGGCGAAGGTGCCGACCTCGCGCGCCGTGCCGCAGGCGGAGGGCTGGCCGGTGAGCGAGAAGGGGCCGTTGCCCGGCTCCGAAATCTTGCCGGTCAAAAGGTGAACGTTGTAGATCATGTTGTTGACCCAGGTGCCGCGCGTGTGCTGGTTGAAACCCATGGTCCAGAAGGAAGTGACCCGGGTCTTGGGATTGGCGTAAGCCTGCGCCAGCGCCTCCAGCTTGTCTTTGGGTACCCCCGAGATCGCGTGCGTCTTGTCGAGTGTGTATTCGGCAACAAACGTCTTGAACTCGTCGAAGCTCATCGGGCTCGCGGCGGCGGGATTGCCTTTTGGTTTGCCGTCTTCGCCGGGGTAGCCGTTGTTCATCGCCACCTTCTCGAGTGGATGATTTGCGCGCAGGCCGTAACCGATGTCGGTGACGCCCTTCTTGAAGTTGACGTTGCGAGCGACGAATTCCTGATTCACCGCGTTGTTCTGGATGATGTAATTGCAGATGTAGTTGAGGATGGCCAAGTCACTCTGCGGCTTGAAGATCAGTTCGTTGTCGGAGAGTTCGGTCGAGCGGTGGCTGAAGGTGGACAGCACGTGGATCTTGACGTCCTTGCCGGTGAGTCGCCGATCGGTGACGCGTGACCATAGGATCGGATGCATTTCCGCCATGTTCGAACCCCACAGCACGAAGGCATCGGCGTGCTCGATGTCGTCGTAGCAGCCCATCGGCTCGTCGATGCCGAAGGTGCGCATGAAGCCGGTGACGGCCGAGGCCATGCAGTGGCGGGCGTTGGGGTCGAGGTTGTTGGAGCGGAAGCCGGCCTTCCACAGCTTGACGGCGGCGTAGCCTTCCCAGATGGTCCATTGGCCGGAGCCGAACATGGCGATCGAGGTCGGGCCGGTGGTCTTCAAGGCATCCTTCCACTTCTCGGCCATGATGTCGAAGGCCTGGGTCCAGGAGATGGGCGCGAACTCGCCGTTCTTGTCGTACTTGCCGCCCTTCATGCGCAACATGGGCTTGGTCAGGCGGTCCTCGCCGTACATGATCTTGGAGAGGAAGTAGCCCTTGATGCAGTTGAGGCCGCGATTGACCGGCGCATCCGGGTCGCCCTGGGTTGCGACGACACGGCCGTTTTGCACGCCCACCAGCACCGAGCAGCCGGTGCCGCAGAAACGGCAGGCCGCCTTGTCCCAGCGGATCTCGCTGGAATTGACCGGCGCCTCGCCCTTGGGCGCGGCGAGGGCAGGCAGCGCGATGCCGGCGGTGGCCGCGGCGGCGGCGACGGCGTTGGCCTTGATGAAGTCTCTGCGCGTGACCTTGGGTAGTTCGATGCTCATGAGTGTGCCTCCATAGCGACCGCATCTGCGTCCGAATATTCGTAAGCCAGCGTGATGGACATCACGTTGGGAACCTGATGAACCTTGATGATGGAATCTGCCGTCGAGTAGCCATCGCCGTCCTCGACCAATACGATCATGCGGCCATCGCCGCTGTCGGCCTCGACCGCCGCGCCCGGAACCGCCGCAACGGCGGTTCGCACTTCCGCCGCATGCTCGGGCAGGAATTTCAGGACCAGGCTGATGATTTTCATGCGTTCTCCCTAGAGGTCGGTGCGCGCGCGATGGCGATGGCCCGCGTCGGGCACCCCGCCAGGCAATCGCCGCAACCGGTGCAGCGTTCGGTGTTCAATTCAGGAATGGCTACGCCGCCGATGCGCGGCGTAAAGCGGATGGCTTCTGCGTCGCAGGCTTCGCCGCAGGTGCGGCAAACCACGTCCTGGCGGGCAAGGCAGGCGTCGCCGATGCTGGCGACCAGGTTCCACGGTGGATCGTTGCGGCGCAGCAGGGCGCCGGAGGGGCAGGCCTCAACGCAGTGGGCGCAGAAATCGCAGGTGCCCGAGGCGAAATTGGCGAAGGGGAAACCGTCGTCACCACTTTGCAGCAGCCCGGTGGGACAGGCGGAAACGCAATCGCCGCAGCGGGTGCAGCGGGTGCAGCGGGTGGTGAAGTCGCTTTCCAGCAAAGCCCACGGCGGGCGTAGCGGCGCCTGCCGGCCGGGCCGGCCCCGCAGGAAGCTGCGACGCGCGATATCCATAAATCCCCTCTTTGATCGTGGGATCAGTCTAGGGATATGAAGCCGAAGGAACTTTGATGTGTGCTAAAAATCTGAAAATTGGATTATTCGGAATAGATCAAGCGGCCATGTTCAGGTTGCATCTTTAGAAAGCCGACATGCAACTTTCCCTCGACCAGCGGCGCCGCCGCTGGCTGGCGCTCGGCGTCGTCGCCTGCGCCTTCATCATATCCTATTTTCAGCGTTTCGCCCCGGTCGGTATCGCGCCGGACCTCGCGGCGGCTTTTCACACCAGCGCCGCCTCGCTCGGCATTCTGGCGGCGACCTATTTCTATGTTTACACGATCATGCAGGTGCCGACCGGCATCCTCGCCGACACCCTCGGGCCGCGGCGGGTATTGCTGCTGGGCGGGCTGATGGCGGGAGCCGGGAGCATCCTTTTCGGCGCGGCGCCTTCACTGGAGGTGGCGCTGGTGGCGCGAATCCTGGTCGGGCTGGGCGTCTCCGTGGTGTTCATCGCCCTGCTCAAGATCATCGCCGCCTGGTTCGAGGAAAGCCGATTCGCCACCCTAACCGGAACCTGCATCGTCGTTGCCAACCTCGGTGCGATGCTGGCCGGAGCGCCGCTCTCGGCGCTGGCGCAGACGGCTGGCTGGCGCGCGGCCTTCGTCGGGGTCGGCGTGTTTTCGTTGCTGATCGCCGCCGCGTGCTGGTGGCTGGTGCGCGACCACCCCGACGGCGAACAAGCGCCACGCTTCCATTTTGACCGCACCGTCATCTTGGGTGGCTTGGTTGCGGTCTTGAAGAACCGCGCCACCTGGCCGGCCGCCTTGGTCAATACCGGAATTTCCGGCAGCTTCTTCGCCTTCGCCGGGCTCTGGGGCGTGCCTTATCTGATCAACGTTCACGGCATGAGCCGCAGCACGGCTTCGAGCCACCTCTCGCTGCTCTTTGTCTCGTTTGCAATCGGCGCCCTGCTTACCGGCAGTCTTTCCGACCGCTGGCGGCGCAGGAAGCCGGTCGTCCTCATCGGCACGCATCTCTATGGGCTGGTCTGGCTGATCCTCCTCACGGGTCGGGCGCTGCCCGTCAGCATCACTTACCTCCTGTTCGCGCTCATGGGCCTTGCCGCTTCGAGCTTCACGCTATCCTGGGCCTGCGCCAAGGAGGTGAATCCGCCATTGCTTTCTGGGATGTCCACATCGGTGGCGAACATGGGCGGATTCCTCGCGGCAGCGGTGCTGCAGCCGCTGGTCGGCTGGGCGATGGACGAACACTGGGATGGACGCATGGTCGACGGCGCCCGCTTCTATTCCGCCGAAGCCTTCCGTCATGGGCTGTTTCTGATGGGCGGCGCTGCCTGGGTGGGCGCGCTGAGCGCCTGGTGGACGCGCGAGACGCGCTGCCGGAACATCTGGCAAGCCGCCGGGTCGCGGCCTCAGGCGGCGGCCGCGTTAGTTTGACTGGTCCTTCAGCAGCGCCTCGGCGCGGGCGGATTCTTCCGCCGAGAGCGGGGCGTTGTCGACCACGTTTACGTTGCGGCGGCGCAGATAGCGCGTCAGCGCATATAAGCCGACGATCAGGAACAGCGCCGGGCCGCCCCAGAGCAGAAGCGTCACGGCCTTGAAGGGCGGCTTGTAAAGCACGAAGTCGCCGTAACGCGTGACCATGAAATCGACGATTTCCTTGTCAGACTTGCCCGCCTTGATCATGCCGCGGATTTCATGACGCAGGTCCTGTGCCAATTCGGCGTGCGAATCGGCGATGCTCTGGTTCTGGCAGACGAGGCAGCGCAACTCCTCGGAAAGCGCGATCAGGCGCTTTTCCGCCACCGGGTCGGCGGCGAGCGGGGTGGCTTCCTCGGCCGCGACGAAGTTGGCGGCGAACGCCAGGCAAAGGGCAAAGAAGAGTTTTTTCATATCGCGGTCTTGTCGAGTTCGGCGATGAGAGGCAGCAGTTTCTTGTCCAGAACTTCCGGCGTGATCGGGCCGGTGTATTTGAGGCGAATGACGCCGGCTTTGTCGATGACGTAGGTTTCGGGAACGCCATAGACGCCGTAGTCAATGCCGACGCGGCCGTCGAGGTCGAGCACCGAGAGCTGGTAGGGATCGCCGTGCTTGCTCAGCCACTGTCCGGCGCGCTGCAGGGCAAGTTTCTTCTCCTCGGCGGCGGCGATCTTGTTCATGTCGAAGTTGCCGTCGCCGCGCACTTCCTTGTAGTTGAGCCCGACCAGCGGCACGTTGGCGCGCTTGGAGAATTCCAGCAGCACCGGATGTTCCTGCCGGCAGGAGACGCACCACGAGGCCCAGACGTTGAGCAGCCAGACCTTGCCGTGCATGTCCTTGGGGCCGAAGTTCTGATCCGGCGTGGACACCACCGGCAGGTTGAAGGCGGGAGCGGGTTTACCGACCAGCGGTGAAGGCACATCGCTCGGATTCAAGCGCAGCCCGACGGCGAGAAAAACGACCAGGACGACGAAGCCGACCAGCGGCCAGATGAATTTGTTCATGCGGTTTGCGTTCCCGAAGCGATCTTGGCGGCGATGCGCGACTGGATGCGGTAGCGCCGGTCGGTGAGGGCGAGGAGGCCGCCCAGGGCCATGAGGAAACAGCCGCCCCAGATCCAGTCGACGAAGGGTTTGTAATAGACGCGCACCGCCCAGGCGGCGAAGGGCTGATCGCGGTCGATGGGTTCGCCGAGCGAGACATAGACGTCGCGCAGGAAACCGGCATCAATGGCGGCCTCGGTCATGGGCATGGTGGAAGAATGGTAGGCGCGCTTTTCCGGGAAGAGCTTCTTGTCGAAGCGGCCATTGGCGGAGAGCGAAACGTCGCCGCGCATGGCTGTGTAGTTCGGCCCTTCCACCGCTTTGACGCCGTTGAAAAGGAAGGTGTAGCCGGCGACGGTGACCGTGTCGCCCGGCGACATCTTGACGTCCTTCTCTTCCTGGAAGCCGCCGACCATGGTGACGCCAATGGCGAAAACCGCGATGCCAAAGTGCGCCACATGCATGCCGTAGAAGTGGCGCGGCTGGCGCGTCGCCGCCTTGAGGAAGGATTGCCCGGCGCGGGTGCTTTGCACGCGCTCGACGAAATTCAGCGCGCCGGTGGCGACCACCCAGATCGCGAGCAAGAGGCCGAGGCCGACCAGCGGCGTCCAACTGCCATAGACGAAGGGCAGGACGACAGCGACCACCACCGCCGGCACCATCGCCCAGCGCACGGCGCGCGCCAGTTCAGCGAAGGTCGCTTCCTTCCAGCGCGCGAAAGGCGCCACACCCATGAGGAAGAGCACCGGCGCCATGACCGGGACGAAGACGGCGTTGAAGTACGGCGGGCCGACCGAAATCTTGCCGAGGTTGAGCGCGTCGATCAGCAGCGGGTAGAGCGTGCCCAGCAGCACCGTGCCGCAGGCGACCACCAGCAGCACGTTGTTGGTCAAAAGCAGCGATTCGCGCGAAAGCAGGCCGAAGCGCCCGCCCAGCCCGACCTTGGGCGCGCGCCAGGCGAACAGCACGAGCGAACTGCCGATGACGGCGACGAGGAAGGCGAGGATGAAGACGCCGCGCTTGGGATCGGTGGCGAAGGCATGCACCGAAGTCAGCACGCCGGAGCGGACGAGGAAGGTACCGAGCAGCGAAAGCGAGAAGGCAGAGATGGCGAGCAGCACCGTCCAGTTCTTGAAACTGCCGCGCTTTTCCGTCACCGCCAGCGAATGCACCAGCGCCGTGCCGACCAGCCAGGGCATGAAGGAGGCGTTTTCGACCGGGTCCCAGAACCACCAGCCGCCCCAGCCCAGTTCGTAATAGGCCCACCAGGAGCCGAGGGCGATACCCATGGTCAGGAACATCCACGCGGCCGTCGTCCAGGGGCGCGACCAGCGCGCCCAGGCGGCATCGAGCTGGCCGGAAAGCAGCGCGGCGACGGCGAAGGCGTAGGCCACCGAGAAGCCGACGTAGCCCATATAGAGCAGCGGCGGATGGATGACGAGGCCCGGGTCCTGCAAGAGCGGGTTGAGGTCGCGCCCTTCCTCGGCGCCGGGCAAGAGGCGATCGAAGGGGTTGGAGGTGATGACGATGAAGAGCAGGAAACCCGCCGCCACCAGCATCAGCACGCCGAGCACGCGCGCCACCATGGTTTCCGGCAGCTGGCGCGAAAAGAGGCTGACCGCCATCGACCAGCCGGACAACATCAGCATCCAGAGCAGCAGTGACCCTTCGTGGCCGCCCCAGACGCCGGCAATGCGATATTGCAGCGGCAACAGGGAATTGGAGTGCTCGGCGACGTAGACCACCGAGAAATCGTTGTTGATGAAGGCGTAGGTCAGGCAACCGAAGGAAAACGCCACCATGAGCGTCATCGCCTGGCTACCCGGGCGCGCGAGCGCGATCCAGCTCGCCTTGTTGCGATGGGCGCCGACGAGCGACAGGACGCCGGTGGCCATGGCGACGACGAGCGCCAGGATAAGCGCGAAATGGCCGAGTTCGGGGATCATGGCTGCCTCACTTTGCGGCCGGGGCCGCGGGGGGATTCTGGGCGGGGGGATAGGTGCCGGCGGCGCGTTTCTCGGCGGCGCGGACATGGGCGTCGCCTACGGCCTTGGCGGCTTCGGGCGGCATGTAGTTTTCATCGTGCTTGGCCAGCACCTCGGTGGCGACGAAGGCGCCGTCGCCAACCAGACGGCCCTGCGCCACCACGCCTTTCCCCTCCTTGAAAAGGTCGGGCAGGATGCCTTTGTAGCGCACGGTCATGTCGTGGTCGGTGTCGGTGACGACGAAGCGCATGGTGACGCCGTCGGCCTCGCGCTTCAGGCTGCCGTCCTTGACCAGGCCGCCGATGCGGAATGCCTTGTCCTTCGGCGCCTTGCCGTTCATGACGTCGGTCGGCGAGTGGAAAAAGGCGATGTTGCTGTTGAGCGCATTCAGCACCAGCGCGGCAATGACGCCGAGAATGACGAGGGCGCCCACAACCAGGGCGAGGCGTTTATGGCGGGTCTTCATGCGGCGGTGCTTCCGGTGAAATGGTGGGCTTCGGCGCGCAACTGACGCTTCAAGCGGGCGATGGTCTTCTTTTGATGACGGCGGGCCATGATGGGTTCAACTACCATGATCAGCGCGGTGACGCCGAACGAGCCCCAGACATAGCCGGCATAGCCGCCCATGGCGAGGAATTCGGAAAAACTGTTCCAGTGGATCATTTCGTTTCCCCCGCCAGAGTGGCCTTGGCCCAATCCGTGTGCCGCTCGCGTTCGAGGATGATGGTACGAACCCGGATCATGGCGATGGCGATGGAGTACATCCAGAAGCAGAGCGCCATCAGCAGCATGCCCCAGAGCATGTTGGTCGCCATGCTCGGCGACTTGGTCAGGCTGACCGAGGCGCCCTGGTGCAGGGTGTTCCACCACTTCACCGAGAAATAGATGATGGGGATATTCACCACCCCGACCAGCAGCAGGATGCCGCCCGCCTTGTCAGCGCGGCGGGCGTCGTCGATGGCGGCGGTGAGCGCGATGAAGCCGATGTAGAGGAAGAGCAGAATCAGCTCAGAAGTCAGGCGCGCATCCCACACCCACCACGCGCCCCACATCGGCTTGCCCCAGAGGGCACCGGTCCACAGCGACAGGAAGGCCATGAGCGCGCCGGTCGGCGCCAGCGCCTGGGTCATCATGCCTGAGAGACGGGTGTTGAGCGTGAAGCCGACCGCCGCCCAAAAGGCCATGACCAGATAGATGAACATGGACATCCACGATGCCGGCACGTGCACGAAAATGATGCGATAGCCCTCGCCCTGCTGGAAGTCGGTGGGGGCGACGACCAGCCCGAGCCAGAGGGACGCAGCGCCGAAGATGACGGCCAGCGCGGCGAACCAGGGAATCATCTTGCCAGCCAAGGGGTAGAAGGTGACTGGGGATGAAAACTTGAACCAGTTAACTAGGCGATTGTTCATTCAAGGGCAATCTTGAGGGCCGCGGCGGCGGCCCAGGGGGCAAAGCCGAGCGCGGCGAAGGTCAGGGCGGCGAGCAGCGAAATGTGGCCTTCCGGGCCCATGCCCGAAACGGCGGCATCCACGGCGCCGGCACCGAATATTAGCACTGGAATATACAGGGGTAGAACGAGTAACGACAACAATACGCCGCCACCCCGCACCCCCAGCGTCAGCGCCGCGCCGATGGCGCCGATGCCCGACAGCGCTGGCGTTCCGAGGAGCAGGGTGCCGGTCAGCACCAGCAACGCCGGGGTCGAGAGATCGTATTGCAGCCCTAGCACCGGGGCGAGCAGGGCCAGCGGCAATCCGGAAACCAGCCAGTGAGCGATCACTTTGCCGAGAACAACCAAACCAAGGGGGTGCGGCGCCAAGGCTAGTTGTTCGAGCGTGCCATCGCGATGGTCATCGGCAAAGAGGCGGGGCAGTGCGAGCATGGTGGCGAGCAGGGCGGCGACCCAAAGGACGCCCGGTGCCAGCTTGCGCAGCAATACCGGTTCGGGACCGATGCCAAGCGGAAACAGGCTGGCGACGATGACGAAGAAGAAGAGCGCGGAAACGATGTCCGAACGCCGACGCAGGGCGAGCTTCAAGTCACGACTGATCATGGCGGCGACGATGCGGAACATCTCAATCTCCCAGCCGCAGCAACCGGACCGCGCCGGCAGGAATCTCGACCGTCTGATGCGTCGTCAGCACGGCGCAGCCGCCGCGTTGCAAATGGCCGCCGATGATCCCGGCCAGCCAATCCACCGCCGCCACGTCGAGGGCGACAAAAGGTTCGTCGAGCACCCAGAGCGGGCGCCGCGCCTTGACCAGCCGCGCCAGCGCGACGCGGCGCTTCTGGCCTTGCGAAAGGTACTTGCAAGCGAGGTCCTCGCGGCCGGCAAGCCCGACTTGCTCCAGGGCGTCGACCGCGTCATCCTCGGAGAGCGGTTCTTCGGCCAGGCGGGCGGACGCCAGCAGGTTTTCCAGCGGCGTCAGGTCTTCCTTGATGGCGTTGTGGTGGCCGAGGTAGCAGAGGTCGGCCCGGAATTCATCGCTGCGGTTCGATTGCCCGCGCCAGCGAATCTCGCCGCTTTCCGGCGGAAGAAGGCCGATGATCATGCGCAGCAGGCTGGTTTTTCCCGAACCGTTCTTGCCCTGAAGCAAGAGCAATTCGCCGTCGTCCACGCCAAAACCCACGCCGGCAAACAAACGCCGTTCGCCGCGTATGCATTCGAGGTTTTGCGCTTCCAGCATGAGGAACAGGTCTGCGATCAAGAGGTGCGCCGAGTGTACCGGCGATTGGGTTTGGCGCAAAAAAGTCTTGGGTGGAGCGGGGCGGTAATATCCCACAAACTCCCTTCAAAACCAGCGCTTAGTCCTTGACCATACGTCATTTATCCCTCTATAGTGCGCCCCATGAATACGGAACTCGAAGCGCTCGAAATCAAGGTCGAACAGGCTCTGGAAATGATCCATCAGCTGCAGGCCGAGAACGAGGTCCTGCGCAACCGGATTGCCGCTGCCGACACTGAACGCCTGGATCTCAGGCAGAAAATTTCCGCCGCGCGCGAGCGGCTTGAAACCTTGATGGACAAGCTTCCCGAGGAATCCTGATATGAGCACCGATTCGAATTACCTCGACGTCAAGATCATGGGCCGCGAATACCGCGTCGCTTGCGCGCCGGAAGAGCGTCCGGCATTGCTGGCGGCGGTCGAGCTGGTCGACGGCAAGATGCGCGAGATCGCGCAGAAGACCAAGACCACCATCGCCGAACGCGTTGCTGTGATGGCCGCGCTCAACATCGCCCATGAGCATCTGGGCGCGCCGGCAGTGGTTCTCACGGGCGCGCAGGAAACGGTTGATACTTCCATTGCAAAGCGTAGAATCCTTGACATGGGAGCACGGCTCGATACCGTGCTGGCGCCCCAGCAGGTTCTGAATCTCTGATTCCCCTGCGGGGTTTCCGCCGGGCCGGCGGCAGTTTCGTCGGCCGCATCACCGAGTGTTCCCTGCGGTGTTAGTCAAGGCCATACATTCCTTGAACCAATGCTAATTGGCATCGGTCGCCGACCAAGTCTCCGTTGTTGTGCGCGCCTCCTATGTCAGGTGCGCCTGAAGCGGAACGGGAAGTGACCATTCTGGACCCCGGTTCAGGATGCCGGCCTAACGGCACTCGCGGGGACCTGTACCAAACGGGTGGCAGAGTAGATCTGCCACCCGTTTTATTTGCGGCTGCATCGAAAAAATGGCGCTCTATCCTTGGGCTTTCGCCTATCTCGCGCTCGGCGTCTTCGCCGGGTTTTTTGCCGGCATGCTCGGCATCGGCGGCGGGCTGGTCATGGTCCCCATTCTTACCCTGATCTTCACGGCGCAAGGCGGTTTTCCGCCGGATGAAGTGCTGCACCTGGCGCTCGGGACCTCGATGGCAGCCATCATCTTCACCTCCCTCGCCAGCCTGCGGGCGCACCATCGCCACGGTGCCGTGCTCTGGCATGTCGTCCTGGCGATCACGCCCGGCATCCTGGTCGGCACCGCCATCGGAACGCTTTTCGCGGCACAGGTCCCCTCGCGGCCGCTGGGTATTTTCTTTACCGGGTTCGTCTGCCTCGTCGCCTTGCAGATGGGGCTGAACTTGAAGCCCAAGGCCGCCCGGGAATTACCCGGTTCGGTGGGTATTGCCGGGGTCGGCGTCGGCATTGGCGGGGTGTCGGCACTGGTCGCCATCGGTGGCGGCTCGCTGACCGTGCCTTTCCTGACCTGGTGCAACGTCCGGGTTCAGAACGCCATCGGCACTTCAGCGGCGGTGGGCATGCCCATCGCCATCGGCGGCACGGTCGGCTACGTTTTCAATGGCTGGGGTCACGCCGGCCTGCCGACCGGAAGCCTGGGCTACGTGTACCTGCCGGGGATGGCGCTGCTGGTGGTGGCGAGCATGTTGGTGGCGCCACTCGGCGCCCGCACCGCCCACCGCCTGCCGGTCGCGACGTTGAAGCGCATCTTCGCGGGATTGCTGGTGATCCTGGCGGCAAAAATGCTCTGGGCGCTGCTTTAGGACGCGTTCGATCGCCGGGGCGGATTTGCCTGCCGCTGGGTAAGGCAGGTCAGCGCATTGCGGCGACGCAGGGAGCGCTTGCCTCGGAGGTTAGTGCCGGGTGCTTTCCCCCGGCTCCGCGCTGAGCACCTGCAGGCAATGCAGCAGGTGATCGCGCACCGCCGATTCGGCTTCCTCGACATTGCCATCGCGCACCGCCGCCATGATGCGGCGATGTTCCTCCAGCGACTGCTCGAGCCGTCCTTCATGGGTCAGCGACAAGAGCCGGGAAAGCTTCATTACCTTGCGCAGGTCCTGCACCACGATCAGCATCCAGCGGTTGCCGGAAAGTTCGAGCAGCCTGCGATGGAATTCCTGGTTCGTTTCGAAGAAGCGCTCGATCTTGCGGCTTTGCGCGGCACGTTCAAGCCGCGCATGCAGGGCTTCGAGTTCCTCGATGTCCGCCGGCCGCGCGTTTCGCATGGCTTCCACCACGGCGCGCCCTTCGAGCATGGCCAGCAGCGGGAAGATGTCCTGTAGATCCTGCGCGGAAATTTCAGTCACATAGCAGCCGCGCCGCGGCTTCAAGGTCACCAGGCCTTCGGAGGCCAGCACCTTGAGCGCTTCGCGCAGCGGCGTGCGAGAAATTCCGTATTCCTCCGCCAGGCGTTGTTCGTCGATCCAGCTCCCGGGGGCCAGCTCGTGCGCGAAAATGCGCTGGCGAAGACGTTCGGCAACTTCCTGGTACAACGCGGTGGGGACGATTTGCAAATCCATGTCGAGTTTTTGGCCTTTCCAGCCCTGCAACTTATTGGCGTTCGGCACGCGATCCGGCGATCCGTTCCATGTCAAGCGCAAAAACCCGCCGATGAGCGGGTTCCCATCTTGCCGGCGCTCAAGTACGGGCGTAGCCGAAGCGCGTGAAATTACTGCCGCGCTCGATCACCTCGCGCAAGCGCAAATGCGCCACAGGCGATTCTTCCAGTTCCAGCAGCATGCCCTCGCGCATTCCCGAGCCGGTCGGCAGGCAGATCGATGCCGGCGTATCGCTCTCATGTTCCGCCGGTAGCAGGAATGCGGGCTGGCGGATCACGCCTTTCATCTGGGTTGCGAGCCCCGATTTCGGAATGCCGCTTGCCGCTGGCGCCGGCAACAGGCGCAGATTTGCCGCCAGCCAGCCGTCGTTGGTTTGCCGTACGCCGAAGAGCACCGCCAGTTGCGGCGCTTCGCTGCCGGTCGGCCGGATGCCGACAAGCAGCGGCGCGATTACCTGGCCGCCGGCGGGCGCGGCGCGCAGGATCCAGTTATCCTCCACCGCCCACGATTCTGCCGGCGCGCGGATGGCGCCGACGTGATCGATGCGGTTGGCCATGTTGTCGAAGCCGAAGAGCGCCATGCGCTCGTGGCTGATGCTGCTGCTCTGGGTGGTGAGCTGGCTTTCCACCATGGGTTTGCCGGCAATGAGGATATAGAGGTTTTCATTGCCGAAAACCAGATCGACGGTCGCTTTCTTGAGCAATACGCCCTGCGGCCGGGCATCGGGACGAAGCGCCCGGTCGAGGTCGCGCATGAGGCGGATGCAGGCGGGGGCGGTGAGTTCGCGGCCGAGCTTCAACTGTTCGGGCGTTTCGCCGGCTTCGAGCGATTCGATGCGCTTGCGGATCTTGCGGATGACCGGCCGCACTTCCAGCCACTTCGGGCCGCCTTCCGAGACGATTTCCTCGCCCAGCCACTTCGCCAGGGGAATGGCCTTGGCCTTCGGATCCTCGTCCCGTTCCGCCTGGAAGCTGGCAAACGAGCACCAGCGGCTGATGGCGCGGTTGGCGACGTTGAACTGCGCCGGCGAAAGGCGATAGGGATCGCAGAAATGCAGTAGCAACGACCAGGCGACGTCGCCGGCGATGGTCGATTCGCCGAGGTGCCGGAAATCCGGGTCGATGACGGCGATGCGCTGGACGTGCAGCGATTCGGCGGTGCCCAGCAGTTCGTAGAGCAGATGCAGAACGGTGGCGTCCGCTTCGATGCCGGCGACGTAATGGCAATAGAGCGCTTCCCGCAGGGCGACCGCGCCGCGATGCATGGCCTGCACCAATTGGACGGGCGGCAACATCGGGGCGGCGCGCAGGTAGGCGATGGCAAGGGCATGCCAGAGGTGGCGGGCGGTGTCGAAGGCCGATTGTTCCTCTTCCAGCAGTGGCAGCGGCTTGTTGGCGTAGCGGACGGTGATGCCGGATTCGGCCTGGATCACGGCGCCGCGCAAGGCGTCCAGCAATTCCATGCGTTCGATGGGAACGGCGGCGCAGGTATCGACGGCGCGAATTTCCTGGAGCAGGGCGCGCGCCATCCGCAGGGGCTGGGCCAGGGGTTGCGCCGCCAGCCATGCGCGCGCTTCGGCGGCGTCATGCACGGTGCTGACGAGGGAAGCGTCCGGGGCGGGCAAGCTCAATTTCGGCATGACGACTGTCGCTCCTTACGTAAATTTCGGGTTGAAGCCGGTGTGCGGTAGTCTACCCGCATGAGCGGCTTCGAACATTATGAGCAGGAACTCGCTGCACTCGACCACGAGATCCGACACTATGCATCGGTTTGCCGGGTCTCGCCCGAAAACCGGGGCGAGCTGGAAGCCTTCCTGCGGCAGACCACTGAAAACTCCATCGAAAACCAAGTCCGTGAAACCTTGCGCGGCCTGCTCATCCTGCGCATCCGGCTTGAGACTGAAATGATCGAACTCGGCTACGAAGTGCCGCCGCTGACGACGCAAGCCGAGCCTCATTGATTCCCCACATCATCCGTCGGTGTTGATGACGGTGATCAATTCCAGCAGCACCTTCTCCGCCTTGTCGTTATCCACTTGGCATGTTCCGGCCGCCTCGTGGCCGCCGCCACCGTGGCGCAGCATGAGGTCGCCGATATCCGTCTTGCTCGAGCGGTCGAGGATGGACTTGCCGGTGGCGAAGACGGTGTTCTGTTTCTGCAGACCCCAGAGGACGTGGATCGAGATGTTGCACTGGGGAAACAGCGCGTAAATCATGAAGCGGTTGGTTGCCCAGATCGTTTCCTCGTGCCGCAGGTCGAGCACCGCCAGGTTCTTGTAGACCGTGGTGCAGCGAAGCACCTGTTCCTTGGCCTTGGGGGCATGATCCTTGTAGAGCTTGACGCGCTCCATCACGTCGGGAAGCGCGAGAATCTCGTCGATGTTGTGATTGCGGCAGTAGGCAATGAGATCCATCATCAGGGCGTAATTGCTGATGCGGAAATCGCGGAAACGACCCAGCCCGGTGCGGGCATCCATCAGGTAGTTGAGCAGCACCCAGCCTTCGGGCGCGAGGATTTCGTCGCGATTGAATTGGGCAGAATCGGCTTTGTCGACCGCCGCCATCATTTCCCCGGAAATGTTCCCGAAGCGCTGCCGACCGCCAAAATAGTCATAAACGACGCGTGCCGCCGAAGGGGCGTGCGGGTCGATGACGTGATTCTTGTTGCTGCCGCCCTGGTTGCGCGAGACTTCCGACATGTGGTGGTCGAAGGCCAGATGCGCCGCGGCGACGTAGGGCAGGTTGGTGGTGATGTCGCGATCGGAGATCTCGATCTTGCCGTCCTGCATGTCCTTGGGGTGAACGAACTTGATCTCGTCGATCAGGTTCAGTTCGTTGAGCAGGACAGCGCAGACCAGGCCGTCAAAATCGCTGCGTGTCACCAGGCGAAACTTTTCGTGGTTCATCTCCAGCTCCGCGTTCGATCATCGTATTAGTGCTTATTAAATCACAATGTCGGGCGCATTGCGCGGGCTGTCGATGGCAGCGAAAACTCAGTCGGTTTCCCAGTCGTGCGTATGCAGGTGAGCGTGGCTGGCGCCGCCATGGGAATGACGATGACGATGCGCCAGACCGGCCGCTTCGAGCAGCGCCAGATCGGCCAACGCCGGGGCGAGCGGGCCGTCGTAGAGGAGTTTGCCGGCCATGTTCATGACCAGGGCGCGGCTGCCCAGTTCGGCGGCGAGGCTTAGATTGTGGGTGCTGATGAGGAGCGTCTTGTCGGTGCCGAGCAAGGTGTCGATGAGCCAGCCGGTGGTGCGTGGGTCGAGCGCGGCGGTCGGTTCGTCGAGCGCCAGCAGTTTCGGATCGAGCGCCAGCAGGCAGGCCAGCGCCGCCTTCTGTTTTTGCCCGCCGGAAAGGGCGAAGGGCGGCAGATCGAGTATCGCCGTCAAGTCAAGTTCGGCGGCCCAGCGTTCCACCCGCGCGTCGACGTCGGTCAGCCCGAGTTGCCGGGGGCCGTAGGCGATTTCCTCGCGCACGGTCGGATTGAACAGCATCGCTTCGGGATGTTGGAATAAGAGGGCGTTGTCGCGACGGAAACGGCGGGAGAAATCGCGATCCTTGAGGCGTTCGCGGTCGAGGGGCTCGCCCTGCCAGCGCACCTCGCCCGACTCGGGGAAGACCAGGCCATTGAGAATTCGCAGCAAGGTCGATTTGCCGCAGCCGTTGGGGCCGAGCAACACCGCCTTTTCTCCCGCTTCGAGGCGGAAGGACAGGTTTTCGAACACCGGCTCGCTCTCGGGCCAGCGAAAGGTCAGGTTGATGGCTTCAAGCATCGAAAGCTCCGCGTGAACGCATGGCAAGGGCGACTTCGCCGGCCGAAGCCAGCGACTTGTCGAGCAGGGCGCCGCCCTGGGCGCCGGCATGACGCGCATGATCGGTGAGACGCGGCGGTGTCAGATTGCGGCTCCTGAAGGCGAGGCGGAATTCTTCCAGAACCCGGCGATAAACGCGAATCTGGCCGATGGTCAGCGTTGCCAGCATCGCCAGCATTGGCCAGCCGGCGAGCGCGGCGATGAAATTGACGCGACTGACCAGCCAGAAGCCGAGAAAGACCAGCAACAGCACCCGCAGATTGACCAGCAACAGGTAATCCACGATGAAATTGCCGCGCCAGAGCGCGATGGCGGCGTAGCCCAGGCTGACGCTGAGATTGAACGCCAGCAAGGCGCCGACGCTGCGCTTCAAGAGGCGCCAGCGTCCGCTCCCGGCGGCGATCACCGCCAGCGCCAGCCCGCCGGCGAGCAGCGCTGGTACATGGATGCAGGTGATGGCGACGACGGTGGCGAAATAGGCCAGCAGCCAGAGCCGAGCGCGGTTCATGCGGCCACCCAGCGCTTCTTGCGAGCGTAGCGCCAGACCATGACGGTCAGCGCCGCTTCGCCCGCGCCAATGAAGAGGTGCGGCAACAGGATCGCCGGCAGGGTGATTTCCGGGCCGAAGGGACAGAAGAGC
>JAPUEC010000020.1 GCA_027492775.1 Rhodocyclaceae bacterium | reverse complement strand
GATGAGATTCCATGGTAACGAATCCTTACAAATCAGTGGCGCGTTTTTTGCTGGTAGCTACTTGAAAAGTGCAGGAGGCGTCCGTAATTAAGATCGTGAGACCCACAACGGAGGTTGCCATGAACGTCGTCTATAACAGTGAACACTATTCCGTGCTTGCCTATCCGGCTCAACAGGGGTTCGAGCTGGTCGACAAGGCCGGGCATCGCATGCTTTTCCTGCAGGGCGCCCACGCCTTGCAATTCAGCGCGGCCATCGAGGAAATGGCGCTGGAGGAACGGACGGAAGAAAACATCGACGCGCTGCTCGAGGACTATTGCGCCGGCGCCGCTCGCCCGATTGTTTTCCACTGACGTGTTAAACTCCGCGCTTCGCTGGATCGTTTGAGGAACAAGTCATGGGTGTGGTAAAGAGCGCTTACGTGTCCGATCACGGAAAATGGATGCAGGAAGAAGTTGCCAAGCATCCCGAGTGGGAAGAGGATCGCCGCATCGGGCGGGCCTTGTGGTGGGACAAGAAGCAGGATTTGCAGGCCAACGCGCGCTACGCCGAGGCGAAGGTCGCTCCGCGCCCCTATCCTTACGATGTGAATTCCTGAATTCAGGCGGGGAATCACCACGACAACGGCCGGTCGATGACCGGCCGTTTGCTTTTGTCAGCTCATGAGCGGCTTGACGACCCGTTTCACCGCGTTGTCCTCGGGGTGGGTATGGATGGTGAAGCCCAGACTCGCCATCAACTGGAACATTTTACCGTTTGACGAGAGCACGTCGCCGACGATGGCGCGATAGCCCTTGGCGCGGGCGCAGTCGATGAGCGCCGTCATCAGGCGGCGACCAACGCCGCATTTTTGCCAGCTGTCGCCGATGGCGAGGGCGAATTCGACCGATTCGCCATCCGGGCCGGTGACATAGCGGGCGACGCCGATCTGGATTTCCCGGCCGGTTTTTTCGTCGTTGATGGTGGCGATCAGCGCCATTTCCCGGTCGTAATCGATCTGCGTGAAGCGCACCAGCATGGTCTGGTTCAACTCGCGCATGGTGTCCATGAAGCGGTAGTAGCGCGATTCGTCCGACATGCCCTTGACGAACTCCTGCTCGATTTCGGCATCCTCGGGGCGGATGGGGCGAATGGTGACCATCTCGCCGTCGCTCATCTGCCACTGCTGCACCAGATGCACCGGATACGGGTAGATCGCCATGTGGGCGTATGGGTCGCCGCTGTTATTGGGCGCATGGTCGATGACGATTCGGGCGTCGGCGGCAATGGCGCCATGTTCATCGACAATCAGCGGGTTGATGTCGACCTCGACGATCCAGGGCAATTCGCACACCATTTCCGAGATGCAGAGCAGCACTTCCTCCAACGCGTTCATATCCACCGGCGGCATGTTGTGAAACGCATCGAGCAGCTTGGAGGCCTTGGTCGAACGGATTAGGTCCTGCGCCAGCACATAGTTGAGCGGCGGCATGGCGACCGAGCGGTCGCTGAAAATCTCGACGTCGTAGCCCCCGGCGCCGAAGGTGATCACCGGGCCGAAGATCGGGTCGCGGAAGACGCCGATCATCAGTTCCCGGCCGTGCGGCCTGGCGATGAAGGGTTCGATGGAAATGCCGTTGATATGGGCGCTCGGATGGCGCTTGGTCACCGTATCGACGATGTCGTTGTAGGCGTTGCGCACGGCCGGCGCGGTGGTGATGTTGAGACGGACGCCGCCCGCGTCCGTCTTGTGCGGCAAATCCGGCGAATCGACCTTGAGTACCACCGGGAAGCCGATTTGTTCGGCCAGCAGCAGCGCCTCCGTGGAGGTGCGTGCCACCATGGTTTGCGCCACCGGAATGCGGAAGGCGCGCAGGATGGCCTTCGATTCCATTTCAGAGAGCACGCGCCGGCGTTCCGAGAGCAAGGCCTCGATCAGCATCTTGGCGCCTTCGGCCTCGGGGCGATTGTGCTGGCGGGTCGGCTCCGGGGTTTGCAAGAGCAATTTCTGGTTGTGATAGAAGCGGGCGATGTGATGGAACAACTCGATTGCCGTCTCAGGCATGCGAAACACCGGGATGTCGGCCGCAAGCAGGAGATTGCGTGCTTCGAGCACCTGGTCCTCACCCATCCAGCAGGCGAGGATGGCCTTGTTGCTGGTTTGCTTGGCGACGTCGATGACGGCCTGGGCCACCTCGGTCGGCTTGGTCATGGCTTGGGGAGAGAGCATGACCAGCACGGCATCCACGCCTTCGTCCTGGAGGGTGACGAGCAGCGCTTCGCGATAGCGCTCGGGCGTGGCATCCCCGGCGATGTCGATCGGGTTGCTGTGGGACCAGTTGACGGGCAGGCACTGGTTGAGTGCCTCCATCGTTTTGGGCGAAAGCGTCGCCAGGGGAATATCGACATCCCCGGCGCGGTCGGCTGCCATGGCGCCGGGGCCGCCACCGTTGGTGAGGATGGCCAGCCGCGTGCCCTGTGGCCGGAATTTATAGGAGAGCGCCTTGGCGGCGTAAAAGAGTTGCCCGACGTTCTGTACTCGCACCACCCCGGCCCGGCGGATGGCGGCCTCGAAAACGGCGTCCGAAATGGGCGCCATGCCGGTATGCGTCTGCGCCGCCATCGAACCCGCTTCATGACGCCCCGCCTTGAGCAGGAGAATCGGCTTGATGCGCGCCGCCGAGCGCAAGGCGCTGATGAAACGCCGGGCGTTGCGGATGCCTTCGACGTACATCAGGATGTAATGGGTACGATGGTCGTAGATCAGGTAATCGAGGATCTCGCCAAAATCGACGTCGGCCGTGCTGCCCAGCGAAATAACGGATGAGAAACCGACGTCATTGACCTTGGCCCAATCCAGCACCGCCGTGCAAATGGCGCCGGACTGCGATACCAGGGCGAGATTGCCCGGATTGGCCGTGACCTGGCTGAAAGTGGCGTTGAGCTTGATCGATGGGCGAACGACGCCGAGGCAGTTCGGCCCCAGGATGCGCATGCCGTAGGAACGCGCGATTTCCAGCATCTTGCGCTCGAGCGCGGCGCCGGCCTGGCCGGATTCGGCGAAGCCGGCGGAGATGATTACCGCATTGCGCACGCCGCTGCGGCCGCATTGCTCGATGATCTGGGGCACGGTTGCCGGGCGAGTGGCGATGATTGCAACTTCGACGCGGGCGCCGATTTCCTCGATCGACTTGTAGGCGGGCTCGCCCATGATCGTTTCGCGCTTGGAATTGATGGCGTAGAGGCGCCCGCTATAGCCGGATTCGAGGATGTTCCTGAAAATGAAATTGCCGACCGAGTTTTCGCGATCGGATGCGCCGATGACGGCGACCGACTTGGGTTCGAAAAGACTGGTCAGGTAGTGGTGTTCCAGCATGGATTACCTCAAAAGCAGGTTCTGCGACTCGGGAAAATCTAGCATAAGTGCCGCGAGCTATCCACGCAGCGCTCAGGGTTATTCTGCCGCCAATGCCGGCTGGGCCAATCCATTCATTCAGTCAGCCAAGTATCAATCATCAAAGGCGTTTGCAGGGCGCGATGCACGGGACAGCGATTGGCGATTTCGAGCAGGCGCTGGCGCTCTTCGCTGGTCAGGTCGCCATTGATGGTGATGCGACGCTCGATCCGGTCGCGGCGCTCGCCATTGACACTCACCTTGCCGTGCGACAGCTCGACGCTGATCCGGGTGACCGGC
>JAPUEC010000019.1 GCA_027492775.1 Rhodocyclaceae bacterium | reverse complement strand
AGCCCGAACCCCTTCTACCAACTCTACGAAGGCGCTGCCTACCTCGCCGGCGCAGAGCCGCGCTTCCTCAACATGCTGCCGGAGAACGACTTCGCGCTCGATCTCGATTCGCTCTCGCCGGAGGAATGGGCACGGGTGCAACTGCTCTATGTCTGCTCCCCAGGGAACCCGACCGGCAAGGTCCTGAACCTGGAAGACTGGAAAGCGCTGTTCGCGCTGGCAGACCGCCATGGCTTCATCATCGCTTCCGACGAGTGCTATTCGGAAATTTTCTTCGACGAAGCCAACCCGCCGCTCGGCGGCTTGCAGGCCGCCAAACTGCTCGGGCGGAGCAATGAGCGGCTGGTGATGTTCTCAAGCCTCTCCAAGCGCTCCAACGTACCGGGTATGCGCTCCGGCTTTGTCGCCGGCGACGCCGCCATCCTCAAGAAATTTTTGCTCTATCGCACCTATCAGGGTTGCGCCATGGCGCCGCCGATTCAGACCGCCTCCATCGCCGCCTGGAAAGACGAGGCGCACGTGCTGGAAAACCGCGCCCTCTATCGCGAAAAATTCGACGCCGTCACCCCGAAGATCGCCGATGCCCTGAAGACCGCCCGGCCGGACGCGAGCTTCTATCTCTGGGCACAGACGCCGATCAGCGATACCGATTTCGCCCGGCGCCTTTATGCCGCCTATAATGTCATCGTTTTGCCCGGCAGCTATCTCGCCCGCCCGGCCCACGGCGTCAACCCCGGCGCGAACTTCGTTCGCATCGCCCTGGTGGCCACGCTGGCCGAGTGCCTCGAAGCGGCCGAACGCATCCAACAATTCGCCCATCAACTTTAATCAGGAACCCGCGTCTCGACGCCTCACAACATGTCCATGCAATCGACCATCGAACAACTCTGGGAACGTCGCACCGAGCTTTCCCCTCAGTCCCCCGCCAACGAGATCGAAGCCATCGAGCACGTCATTTCGGAACTCGACGCCGGCAAACTGCGTGTCGCGGAAAAGATCAACGGCGAATGGGTGACGCACCAGTGGATCAAGAAGGCGGTGCTGCTCTCCTTCCGGGTGCGCGACAACGCCCTCCAGCAGGCCGGCGATCTGCGTTTCTTCGACAAGGTCGATAGCAAATTTGCCGATTGGGACGAGGCGCGTTTCCGCCAGGGCGGTTTCCGCGTCGTGCCGCACGCCGTGGCGCGCAAGGGTTCGTTCATCGCCAAGGGCGCTGTGCTCATGCCCTCCTTCGTCAACATCGGCGCCTATGTCGATGAAGGCACCATGGTCGATACTTGGGTGACCGTCGGTTCCTGTGCCCAGATCGGCAAGAACGTGCACCTCTCCGGCGGCGTCGGCATCGGCGGCGTGCTCGAACCGCTCCAGGCCAATCCGACCATCATCGGCGACAACTGCTTCGTCGGCGCCCGTTCGGAAGTGGTGGAAGGCGTCATCGTCGAAGATAACTGCGTCATTTCCATGGGCGTCTTCATCGGCCAATCGACCAAGATTCTCGACCGCGCCACCGGCGAAGTCATCTACGGTCGCGTTCCGGCCGGTTCGGTGGTGGTTTCCGGCAGCATGCCGTCGCCCGATGGCAAATACAGCCTCTACTGCGCCGTCATCGTCAAAAAGGTTGACGCACAGACCCGGGCTAAGACCAGTATCAACGAACTGTTGCGCGACTAAGACCGGCACGCGCCGGCGGGGAGGAAAACAATGATTCTCGACAAACTTTTCCAGCTGATGTCGGAGAAGCAGGCTTCGGATATTTTCATTTCCGCCGGCGCGCCCATTCACATCAAGATTCAGGGCAACACCATCCCGGTCAACCAGCAGATGATGCTGCCGGACATGATCGAGAAAATCGCCTATGAATTGATGTCGCCGGAGCAGATCAAGACCTTCGAGCAGGCGATGGAGATGAACCTCTCCTTCGGCGTGCCGAATGTCGGAAATTTCCGCGTCAATATCTTCCGTCAGCGCAATTCCGTCGCCATCGTCATCCGCTTCATCCTCGGCAACATTCCCGATCTGAATTCCCTGGGCCTGCCTGAAATCCTGGGCGAGCTGATCATGGAGAAGCGCGGGCTGGTGCTCATCGTCGGTGCCACCGGCTCGGGCAAATCGACCACCATCGCGTCGATGCTCGATTACCGCAACGCCAGCCGCACCGGCCATATCCTGACGGTGGAAGACCCGATCGAATTCTTGTTCAAGCACAAGAAATCGGTGGTCAACCAGCGCGAGATCGGCATGGATACCGCCGATTGGCAGGCGGCGCTGAAAAACGCCATGCGTCAGGCGCCGGATTGCATCCTGATCGGCGAAGTCCGTGACAAGGAAACCATGCAGGCTGCCATCGCCTACGCCCAGACCGGTCACCTCTGCCTGGCCACCCTGCACGCCAACAACAGCTATCACGCCCTCAACCGCATCATCAGCTTCTTCCCGCTGGAGAATCGCCCGGCGCTCTTCCTCGATCTCTCGGTGGCCCTGCGCGCCATCGTCTCGCAACGCCTAGTCAAGAAACCGGACGGCAAGCTGACGCCGACGGCGGAAGTCATGCTTAACACCCGGCATATCGGCGAACTGATCGAAAAGGGCGAGGTCCAGGCGATCAAGGAGGCGATGGAACAATCGCTCTCGCCGGGGTCGCAGACTTTCGAACAGGATCTCTTCCGGCTCTACCGCGAAGGCATCATCACACTCGAAGAGGCGCTTGCCAACGCCGATTCGCCGACCAATCTTTCCTGGCTGATCAACAATTCGGAAGCGCTGACCAACACGGCACGGGATGAGAAAAAAACCGGCAATTCCATCGAATTCGACTCCACCAACGAAGGCGGCGCCTCGTTCAAGGAATTCACCTTGAGCCTGGACGACACCCCAGAAGAAACTCAAGCGTGATAGCAACACCCACGCTCGCCCTGGCCGAGCAATTGATCGCCAGGAAATCGGTCACGCCCGAGGATGCCGGCTGTCTCGATCTCATCGCCGAACGACTGAAGCCGCTCGGCTTCGCCATCGAGCGCATCGACCGCAACGGCGTCAGCAATCTCTGGGCGCGGCGCGGCACGGCCAAGCCGTTGTTCTGCTTTGCCGGCCACACCGACGTCGTCCCGACCGGGCCGCTCGCACAGTGGTCGTCCGATCCTTTCTCGCCGCAAATCCGCGACGGCAAGCTCTACGGGCGCGGCGCCGCCGACATGAAATCGTCACTGGCCGCCTTCGTCACCGCCATCGAAGCCTTTGTCGCCGCCCACCCGAATCATCCCGGCTCCATCGCCCTGTTGCTCACTTCCGATGAGGAAGGCGATGCCGTCGATGGCACCGTCGCCGTCACTGAAGCCTTGAAAGCACGCGGCGAGATTATCGATTACTGCATCGTCGGCGAGCCCACGGCCGTCGACACCCTCGGCGACACCATCAAGAACGGCCGGCGCGGCTCGCTCTCAGGCAAGTTGACGGTCAAGGGCATCCAGGGCCACATCGCCTACCCGCACCTCGCCAAGAACCCCATCCACCTTGCCGCTCCGGCCATCGCCGAACTGGCGGCGACCGAATGGGATCGCGGCAACGAGTTCTTTCCGCCCACCACCTGGCAGATTTCCAACATTCATGCCGGCACCGGCGCCAACAACGTCATTCCGGGCAGCGTCGAGATCCTGTTCAATTTCCGCTTCGCCACCGCCAGCACCGCCGAATCCCTGCAGCAACGCCTCGAAGCCA
>JAPUEC010000018.1 GCA_027492775.1 Rhodocyclaceae bacterium | reverse complement strand
GCGCTCACCGCCGCGCCGGGTTCGGTGCCCGGCGTCAGCACGGTGTTCAACCTGCCCGCCGCGCTGATCATGCTCGCCGTCACCTGGGTGGTGTCGTGCGGCGTGCGCGAATCCGCCCGCCTCAACAACATCATGGTGACGATCAAGATCGGCGTGGTGCTGCTCTTCATCGGCGTCGGCGTCTGGCATGTGCAGCCGGCCAACTGGCAGCCCTTCGCGCCCTTCGGCGCCACCGGGGTGTTCAACGCGGCGGCGCTGGTGTTCTTCGCCTTCATCGGCTTCGACGCCGTGACTTCGGCGGCGGAAGAAGTACGCAACCCGCGTCGCGACTTGCCGCTCGGCATCATCGGCTCGCTGGCCGTATGCACGGTGCTTTACGTGGCGGTGGCGGCGATCATGACGGGCATCGTGCCCTACCAGAAGTTTGCCGGCGTCGATCACCCGGTGTCGCTGGCATTGCAGTACGCGGGCCAGAACTGGGTGGCGGGATTCGTGGATCTGGGCGCCATCCTCGGCATGACCACCGTGATCCTGGTGATGACTTACGGCCAGACCCGCGTCATTTTCGCCATGTCGCGCGACGGCCTGCTGCCCCAACGGCTGTCGACCCTGCATCCCAAGCACGCGACGCCCTACTTCGCCACCTGGACGGTTGGCATCGTATTCGCCGCCATTGCTGCCTTCGTGCCGCTCAACGTGCTGGCCGAACTGATCAATATCGGCACGCTCGCCGCCTTCACGCTGATTTCCGTCGCCGTCCTGGTCCTGCGCCGCACCCGCCCCGACCTGCCGCGCGCCTTTCGCTGCCCCGGCGTGCCGGTGGTACCGCTGCTGTCGGTGGCGTTCTGCCTTTTTCTCATGGCCTACCTGCAAACGCTGACCTGGCTCGCCTTCCTGATCTGGCTCGCGCTGGGGCTGGCGATTTACTTCCTCTACGCCCGGCGCAATGCCGTGCTGCATAACCACGGCGGCTGACCGCAGCGATAAAAGAGTCAGCCCCGCAGCGCGCCGCTCCCCAGCGCAACGCGCCTGCGGAAGCCGAAGGACAGGCGTTCCCGCACGGCGAAGCATGAAATTACTTCCCCTCGCGCCTTAACGTTGCCCCCGGTTTGGCGGATAATTCTGGGTTCTCCCATCACCGGCATGCCTGAGCGGACCCACGAATGAGCGCACAACTGGCCCCCACCACCGTTTTCAACCCGATCACCGGCGCCATCCGCGCCCTCGCCATGGACGCCGTTCAAAAGGCGAACTCCGGCCACCCCGGCGCCCCGATGGGCATGGCGGAAATCG
The DNA here is from genome assembly GCA_027492775.1 of Rhodocyclaceae bacterium. Classification (GTDB taxonomy): domain Bacteria; phylum Pseudomonadota; class Gammaproteobacteria; order Burkholderiales; family Rhodocyclaceae; genus UBA1934. Next base: position 2,423 of record JAPUEC010000018.1, on the reverse strand, counting down.
CAGAAGTGCTGTGGCGGCACCATCTGAAGCACAACCCCGGCAACCCCAAGTGGGCCGACCGCGACCGCTTCGTGCTCTCCAACGGCCACGGCTCGATGCTGATCTATTCGCTTCTGCATCTCACCGGTTACGACGTCACCATCGACGACCTGAAAAATTTCCGCCAGCTGCATTCCCGCACCGCCGGCCATCCGGAGTACGGCATCACGCCGGGCGTCGAGACCACCACCGGGCCGCTCGGCCAAGGCATCGCCAACGCCGTCGGCTTCGCCGTGGCGGAAAAGGCGCTGGCGGCTGAATTCAATCGCCCCGGCCATAACATCGTCGATCACCACACCTATGTCTTCCTCGGCGACGGTTGCCTGATGGAAGGGGTTTCGCATGAAGCCTGCTCGCTCGCCGGCACGCTCGGCCTGGGCAAGCTCATCGCCTTTTACGACGATAACGGGATTTCCATCGATGGCCACGTCGAAGGCTGGTTCACCGACGACACGCCGAAGCGTTTCGAAGCCTATGGCTGGCATGTCGTGCCCAATGTGGACGGCCACAACGCCGCCGCCATCGAAGCTGCGCTGCTGACGGCCCAGAAGATCACCGACAAGCCCAGCCTGATCTGCTGCAAGACCGTGATCGGCCTGGGCGCGCCCAACAAGCAGGGCAGTCACGACGTCCATGGCGCGCCGCTCGGCAACGACGAAATCGCCGCCGCCCGCGTCGCTATCGGCTGGAACCACCCGCCTTTCGAAATCCCCGCCGATGTGTACGCGGCCTGGGACGCCAAGGCCAAGGGTGCCGACGCCGAAGCCGAATGGAACACCCGCTTCGCCGCCTATCGCACCGCCAACCCCGAACTGGCCGCGGAATTCGAGCGCCGCATATCCGGCGAATTGTCGAAGGACTACGCCGCAACGATGGAAAAATACTTCGAGGACACCCGCGCCAAGGCCGATAACATCGCCACCCGCAAAGCCAGCCAGAACACCATCGCCGGCATTGGCCCGGCGCTGCCTGAACTGCTGGGCGGTTCGGCCGACCTCGCCGGCTCCAACCTGACCCTGGTCAAGACCTCCAAGGGCATCACCAAGACCGACGGCGGCAACTACCTCTACTACGGCGTGCGCGAATTCGGCATGACCGCCATCGCCAACGGCATCGCCCTGCACGGCGGCTGGATTCCCTACACCGCCACCTTCCTCGTCTTTTCCGACTACGCCCGCAACGCCATCCGCATGGCTGCGCTGATGGGCGTGCGCCAGGTAATGGTCTACACGCACGATTCCATTGGCCTGGGCGAGGATGGCCCGACGCACCAGCCGATCGAGCACGTCGCCAGCCTGCGCCTGATCCCGAACCTGGACGTCTGGCGCCCCGCTGACGCGCTGGAAACCGCCGTCGCCTGGGCCGCCGGCCTGGAGCGCCGCAACGGCCCCTCGCTGCTCGCGCTCTCCCGCCAAAACCTGCCGGCCGTCACCGCCAAGATTCCCGCTGAAACCATCCGCAAGGGCGGTTATATCCTCATGGACTGCGCCGGCGAACCCGCCGTGACGCTCATCGCCACCGGCTCGGAAATTAAGCTGGCGCTGGATGCGCGCGAAGCGCTGACGGCCGAGGGTATTGCCACCCGCGTCGTCTCCATGCCCTGCGTCGAGGCGTTCGAGCGCCAGAGCGACGAATACAAGGCCTCCGTGCTGGGCAAGTGCGGCAAGCGCGTCGCCATCGAAGCGGGCCATCCCGACCTTTGGCGCAAGTATGTCGGCCTCCATGGTGCCGTCATCGGCATCGATCGCTTCGGCGATTCCGCCCCCGCCGGCAAACTTTTCGAACTTTTTGGCTTTACGGTAGCCAATGTAATCGCCACGGTGAAAGCCATCATTTAAAGAACACTGGATTTTTCCCACAGGAGTAGCTCATGACCATCAAAGTCGCCATCAATGGCTTTGGCCGCATCGGACGCATGGTTCTTCGCGCCGCAGTGCGGGATTTCCCCGACGTCGAAGTCGTTGCCATCAACGATTTGCTCGAACCCGATTACCTGGCTTACATGCTCAAATACGACTCGGTGCATGGCCGATTCAAGGGTGACATCGCCGTCGAGGGCAACAATCTGGTCGTCAATGGCAAGAAAATCCGCCTGACGGCGGTCAAGGACCCGGCGGAGCTGAAGTGGAACGAAGTCGGCGCCGAAATCGTCATTGAGTCGACCGGCCTCTTCCTGACCAAGGACACCGCCGCCAATCACCTCGCCGCCGGCGCCAAGAAGGTCATCATGTCCGCGCCCTCCAAGGACGACACGCCGATGTTCGTCTTCGGCGTCAATTGCAAGACCTACGCCGGCCAGGCCATCATCTCCAACGCCTCGTGCACGACCAACTGCCTCGCGCCGATCGCCAAGGTGCTGAACGACAAGTGGGGCATCAAGCGCG
>JAPUEC010000017.1:13049-28283 GCA_027492775.1 Rhodocyclaceae bacterium | reverse complement strand
CGCAGCAGGGTCGTCTTGCCGCAGCCGGAAGGACCGAGCAGCGCCACCAGTTCGCCGGTGGGAATGTCGAGGTGGATATCGTCGAGGGCGACAAAATTGCCAAAGCGTTTGGAGATGCCGCGGATTTCGATACTCATGATTCAGTCACCAGCGTGGGTGGTTTGGCAAAGGGCCGATCGGGCGGCAATTCGGCGTTGAGGGTCTGCATTTCCTGGCGCATGCGCCACTCCACCACCGTCTTCGCCACCAGGGTGACCAGCGCCAGCAGCGCCAACACTGAGGCGGCGGCAAAAGCGCCGATCTGGTTGTATTCGTTGTAGAGAATTTCGACGTGCAGCGGCAGGGTATTGGTCTCGCCGCGGATGTGGCCGGAAACCACGCTCACCGCCCCGAACTCGCCCAAGGCGCGGGCGTTGGCGAGGATGACGCCGTAAAGCAGGCCCCACTTGATATTGGGCAGGGTCACGCGCCGGAACATCTGCCAGCCACTGGCGCCGAGCGAAACCGCCGCCTCTTCCTCTTCCTTGCCCTGCGACTGCATGAGCGGAATGAGCTCGCGGGCGACGAAGGGGAAGGTGATGAAAAGCGTGGCCAGAATCATCCCCGGCACGGCGAAGATGATTTTGATGTCGTGCGCCGAAAGCCATTGGCCGAACACGCCGTTCGAGCCGAAAAGCAGGATGAAGACGAGACCGGCGACGACCGGGCTGACGGCGAAAGGCAGGTCGATCAGGGTGACGAGCAGGCTCTTGCCGCGGAAATCGAACTTGGCGATGGCCCACGCGGCTGCCACCCCGAACATGACGTTGAAGGGCAGCACCGCGACAGCGATGCCAATGGAAAGCCACATCGCCGCGCGCGCCTCCGGTTCCTTGAGCGCCTCGATATAGGCAGGCCAGCCCTGGGCGAACGCTTCGACGAACACCGCCAGCAAGGGCAGGCCGAGGAAGAAGAGAAGAAAGCCGAGGCCAACCCCGAGAATCAGGCGGCGTACCCAGGCCGGCTCGGCGGTGGCGCGACGCAGGCTCATGGCCGCACCTCGCCGGCGTCGCCGCGGTGGCGATTGGCCGCCCACCATTGCAACAGGTTGATCGCCAGCAACAGGACGAAGGAAATGGTCAGCATCACCACCGCCAGCGCGGTAGCGCCGAGCAGGTCGTATTGCTCGAGCTTGGAGATGATGAGCAAGGGCGTGATTTCGGAGATCAGCGGCATGTTGCCGGCGATAAAGATGACCGAGCCGTATTCACCGAGCGCCCGCGAAAAGGCGAGAGTAAAGCCGGTGAGCAGCGCCGGGAAAATGGCGGGAAAGATCACGCGAGTGAAGGTCAGCCAGCGCGAGGCGCCGAGCGAAGCGGCGGCCTCCTCGACTTCCGGCTCGATGTCCTCGATCACCGGTTGCAAGGTTCGTACCACGAAGGGCAAGCCGATGAATGTCAGCGCGACGATGATGCCGAGCGGGGTGTAGGCGACTTTGAGCCCCAGCGGTTCCAGCCAGCGCCCGATCCAGCCATTGCCGGCGTACAGGGTGGCGAGGACGATGCCGGCCACCGCCGTCGGCAAGGCGAAGGGCAGGTCGACCAGCGAATCGAGCAGGCGCCGGCCGGGGAATTCATAGCGCACCAACATCCAGGCGACGATGAGCCCGAAAACGGCGTTGATGGCGGCGGCCACCAGCGATGAGCCGAAGGTGACGCGGAACGACGCCAGCGCGCGCTCGCCCGTGGCGATTTCTAGAATTTGCGCTATGCCCAGTTCGCTGCTTTTGAGCACCAGCACCCCAAGCGGGATAAGGACGATGAGCGAAAGGTAGACCAAGCTGTAGCCCAAGCCCAGGCCGAAGCCCGGCAGTACCCGCATGGAACGGGCGCTGCGGGGCGCAGGCTGGCGCTCGGAAATCGGCAAGGTGGTCGCGGTCATGGCAAGGTCGCCGGCGTCAGGACGGCGGCCTGCGAACGACGGCCGCCGTGCGCTCCGCTATTTGACCGAATAGGCTTGATCAAAGCTGCCACCATCCTTGAAGTGGGCCGCGAAGGCCTTGCCGGCGCCGCCGAAAACCTCATCGACGGTGAAAGTCTTGATCGGCGGGAATTGGGCGGCGAATTTCTTGAGCACCTGCGGGTCGCGCGGTCGCAAGTAGTTCTCCGCCGCGACCTGCTGCCCTTGCGGCGACCACAGATATTCGAGATAGGCTTGGGCCTGCTTGCGCGTGCCCTTCTTGTCCACCACCTTGTCGACAATGGCCACCGGGAATTCGGTCTGCAGGGTCAAGCTGGGGTACACGATTTCGAAACCGCCCTTGCCGAATTCGCGGGCGATCAATTCGGCTTCGCTCTCAAAAGTGAGCAGCACGTCGCCGATCTTGCGCTGCATGAAAGTGGTCGTGGCGTCGCGGCCGCCGGCGGGGAAGAGCGGAGCGTTCTTCAATAGTTTGCCGACGTATTCCTGCGCCGTCTTGTCGCTGCCGCCCGGCTGCTTGAGCGCCCAGGCCCAGGCCGCGAGGTAGCTATTGCGCCCGTTGCCGGTGTTCTTGGGGTGGGGAATGATGACCTGGGTACCGGGTTTGATCAGATCCGGCCAGTCCTTGATGCCCTTCGGGTTACCGGTGCGCACGATGAACACCATGGCCGAAGTGTACGGTGAGGCATTGTTGGGGAATTTCTTCGTCCAGTCCTTCGCCACCAGGCCGCGCTCGGCCAGGAACTCGATGTCATTGGCCTGGTTCATGGTCACCACGTCGGCGTCCAGCCCGTCGGCCACGGCACGCACCTGCTTGGTCGAGCCACCATGCGACTGCTTGAGCACCAGTTCCTCGCCGGCCTTTTGCTTCCAGTGCTTCTGGAAAAGCGGGTTGTAATCCTTGAAGATATCCCGCGCCACGTCGTAGGAAACGTTGAGCAAAGCGGTTTCGGCCTGAGCAGCGAAGCCCAATGCCGCCAATGCAAGGGTCGGAAGCAATCTGGTCAGTCTTCTCATCGATTTTATCCCTGTTGGAAGAAGGCCCAATTTAACAAGATTGCTTATAACGACAAAGACGCCTTTTGCATTTGCTTATGCCTTTAACGTCAAAAACGGGCGGCGGCAATGGGGCCGGTATAATGCCGCCTTTCCCTGAAAATTGTCGCCGCCGTGAGCCCGCTCGAACTAGAAATCGCCCGCCGCCGTACCTTTGCCATCATTTCCCACCCGGACGCGGGCAAGACCACGCTGACCGAAAAGCTGCTCTGGTTCGGCGGCGCCATCCAGGTCGCCGGCGAAGTCCGGGCGCGCAAGGCGAGCCGCCATGCCACCTCCGACTGGATGGAACTGGAAAAGCAGCGCGGCATTTCGGTTACCTCGTCGGTGATGCAATTCCCCTACCGCGAATGCATGATCAATCTGCTCGACACGCCGGGACACGAGGACTTCTCGGAAGACACCTATCGCACCCTCACCGCCGTCGACTCGGCGGTAATGGTGATCGACTCGGTGAATGGCGTCGAAGCGCAGACGATCAAGCTGCTCAACGTCTGCCGCATGCGCGACACACCCATCCTCACCTTCATCAACAAGCTCGACCGCGAGGGCAAATCGCCGGTCGACCTGCTCGATGAAATCGAATCGGTGCTCGGCATCCAGTGCGCGCCGATGACCTGGCCGATCGGCATGGGCAAGCGCTTCCGCGGTGTCTATCACCTCTACGACAACACCATCAGCTTCTTCGACCCGCATGCCGAGAAAGGCACGGCCGAGGTCATCGTCGGCCTCGACAATCCGCGGCTCGACGAACTGATCGGCGACCAGGCCGAGGAAGTGCGGCAGGAAGTGGAACTGGTACGGGGCGCCTCGCACGCCTTCGACGCCCAGACCTATCTTGCCGGCAAGCAGACGCCGGTCTTCTTCGGCTCGGCGGTCAACAATTTCGGCGTCCAGTCGCTGCTCGACGCCGTGGTCGACCTCTCGCCGCCGCCGCTCGCCCGCCCCGCCACGACTCGCCAAGTAGCCCCGAGCGAGCCGAAGTTTTCCGGCTTCGTCTTCAAGATCCAGGCCAACATGGATCCCAAGCACCGTGACCGCATCGCCTTCCTGCGCGTCTGCTCCGGCCATTTCGAGCGCGGCATGAAGGTCAAGCAAGGCGGCAATGGCAAGCTCCTGGCGGTCAATAACGCCATCACCTTCATGGCGCGCGACCGCAGCACCACGGACGAAGCCTGGCCGGGCGACATCATCGGCATCCCAAACCACGGCACCATCCGCCTGGGTGAGACCTTCACCGATGGCGAGGAACTGCGCTTCACCGGCATTCCCTCCTTCGCGCCCGAGCATTTTCGCCTCGCGCGCATCGCCAACCCGCTCAAGATCAAGCAATTGCAGAAGGGCTTGCAGCAACTCGCCGAGGAAGGCGCGACCCAGCTCTTCCGGCCACTTTCGGGCAACGAATTGATCCTCGGCGCCGTCGGCACGCTGCAATTCGACGTTGTCGCCCACCGGCTGGAGAATGAATACGGCGTCAAGGTCATCTTCGAACACTACAACTGCGCCACCGCCCGGTGGATTCAGGGTGACGAAGCCGAACTGCGCCAGCTTTCCGACCGCTACAGCGCCAACGTGGCGCTCGACGGCGCCGACGACCCGGTCTACCTCGCGCCCAACAACGTCTACCTGAACATGATGCGCGAGAAGTATCCGAAGCTGCGTTTCCTGGAGGCGCGGGAAGTCGCCTGACGGCCAGCAGACCCCGCTCGTGCCCTGCCTTGCAGCACGCAAGGCCGCAACACTTCGGCGACCAGCGGCCTAAGGCGCCAAATCGACCGGGGAACCGAAGCTAGCCACGGAGACTCTCCGTGGATAAAGCGTGACGACCCCGCTCAAAAAACCAAGTCGTAACTGATCGTCAGCAAACGCGAATTGCCGTTCGCCACTGCCCCGGACGTGAGGAAATTGGCACCGGAGCGATCACGATAGACGTCGTACTGCAGCTTCAAGGCGCTGGAAGTGCTCAGGTCGTAGCGCACCGAAATCGACCGCGTGTCATGACGCTCCTCGTCGTCATGGCTGTACCCATTGAGCGGGCCGCCGACCGCATAGCGGGTGTAGTAGTTGCCGTAAGTGAACATTGGTGTGAATTTGCCAATGCGGTAGCCGATGGCATAGACCTGTGCGTAGTCTTTTTCTTCGATACTGGACAGGTCGCCAAAGTAGTACTCATTGCGAACGATCAGATTCTTGTAGTCGATGATGAAGCCGAGGGTATAGACCTTTTGCCGATACTTGGGCTCGTATTCATTCGTGTTGACGATGCCGTTTTCGGCATTCGTCTGGAAATACCCCACACGGGTCTCGAACCAGTCGTTGGATGCGGTCAAGTCGCCGCCGATCAGCTTGGTCCAGCGCACGTTTGTCTTGGTGTCCCTACCATTGGATAGTTTCTGGAAACCGGTATTTTTGTTGACTTCGCCGCCGGCAAAAAGATTGGCGGTATAGGACCAGTTACCAATCTGATCGCGATACATCAGGTTGGCGCCGTTGTAATTGACGACTTCCCAACCGTAGAGATCCGGCGGCAAATGCACCCACGGGTAGGAAACGCCCACATCCTGGGATTCCGAGTAGTAGAGAATGGGCAAGCGCTTGAGCCCGACCTGGAGCGTTAGCTTGTCAGTGAACTTATAGCTGCCATAAAGCCATTCCAGGTCCACCTTGCCATCACGCGCACCGCGCGCAACGACCTGGGCAGTCACCGAAAACTTGGGGGTGAAAATGGCGGAACCTTGCAGACCCAAACGGGTATCTGGCTTGTATTGAAGCCCGTCGCCCTCGTAAACACCACCTTGCGCCCAGTCGGAGATGTAGTGTGGGCCTTTGTAACCGAGGTAGTTCGGATTGATCGCAGCGTTATCCTTGGTGCCGCCCACGATCTTTCCCGCTGCCACGGTCAGAAAACCGGAACCGGTAAATTCCACGCCACCAAGTTCCGCTGCGCTCACGCTTCCCATGGCGCCGATCGTGATCGCCAAGGCCCAGATGCTTGCCAAAATATTGTTTTTAACGTCGACTCCGTCATTTCCGCGTTTTTTCATATCCATGATGTCCCGGCTTGCTCACGGAACCAGGAGCAGCACCTTGACACTGCTGTCGACTGCGGATTTTTCGATATAGCCGATGAGAGCCGGATTCCCGCCCAGCATCTTTTTAACCTCGTTACTGGCTTGCGCCTCTTTGGGCGGGGTGCCCTTACCCGTGAATGCCTGCTTGGCCCAATAAGATCTGACCTGAGCGGCCGACCTTCCGGTCACCTTGCTATAGAACTCTTCGCGGATGGGGTTGCTTTCCGCTTGGTCAACAGGAGTTGCCGCCATGTTTTTGCCCAGAAAGATATCGGCGACCTGTTCTCTCGACAGACTGCCGACGGAACTGCTCGCCCCTGCGACGACGACAACCTCAGCCCTCGCCATGGCGCTAACGGTCAGGCAAGCTACCGCCAACATGAGGCATTTGATCGTCGTGCATTTTTTCATCGCCTCCCCTTTTTGCGAACAGATGTCGCCGAGCCCCCGGAAAATCCGAGGCCATCCGGTACACATCGTCTTTCGACCAGACCATTGTCGCGTTCGGATCACTTTCACTTCACACCATCGCATATCTCGCTTGGACAGGCACGCCATATCTTCAAGGCACCGGCCCTACCACTTCCGCCGGAAGCCATTTTTGTAACTTCGCGGCGAGCATGGCGACGGAAACAGGCTTGGAAATGAAATCGTCCATACCGGCAGCCATGCACTCGGCCACATCGGATTCCATCGCGTTCGCAGTCATAGCGATAATGGTGACCCGGGGATCCTTGACACCCGTCTGCGGGTCCCTTATCAGGCGGGTCGCTTCGAGCCCGTCCATTTCCGGCATCTGCACATCCATGAGGACCAGATCGTATCGCCCGCTCTTGAGCGCATCGATCGCTTCGCGACCGTTCCAGACGGCATCTGCTCCGAGGTTCAGTTTTTTCAGCAGCCCAAGCGCGATTCGCTGATTGATCATATTGTCTTCGACCAACAACAAGCGCGTGGTGCTGCGTCGCATCTCATGTAAGGAGTGACGGGTCACGATCGGTTCCGGCACAACCGAAGCCGCCCCGGTCTTAAGGACAACGCCCAGGGCATCGGCCAGGTCCGACTGCCGCACCGGCTTGATCAGATAAGCGGAGAAACCGATGGCCTCCAACTTTTTGGCGTCCCCGCGCTGACCAACGGAGGTCATCATGACCAAGGGCAAATCCTTGAAACGCGCGTCATCCTTGATTCGACGTCCAAGTTCGGCGCCATCCATCCCAGGCATCTGCATATCGAGAATTGCGAGACGGTAAGAATTTCCAGACTCCGTCGTCCGCGCCAGCATCTCCAGTGCAGTCGGCCCATCTTCGGCAAGTTCGACTTCGCCACCCCAGGTTTGCAAGCGGATGGAAAGTGCTTCACGATTCGTCGCGTTGTCATCGACCACGAGGATCCGGACACCTTCAATATCGGCAACCGGAAGGAGGCGCGCCTGTGGATTTTTCTGTCGGGGCAGACGAATTTCAAACCAGAATTGCGTTCCTCCCGCTGGCGGGCTATCGACACCAATCACTCCGCCCATCATTTCCACCAGTCGCTTGGATATGGCCAAGCCAAGTCCGGTCCCGCCGTATTTGCGGGTCGTGGAGGCATCCACCTGGGAGAACTTCTGGAAGAGGAGGCTGCGCTTCTCCAACGGGATACCGATACCGGTATCCCGGACAGCGAAACGCAGCAGCACGTCCGTGTCGCTAACGGCGACCGGGTCGACCGTCACTGCAACCTCGCCAACATGAGTGAACTTTATGGCGTTGCCCGTCAGGTTGGTCAATATCTGACGCAGGCGACCCGGATCGCCGGCAGGGACATTAGGAGCAGCGGAACAGATGAACTCAAGGCCGCGGTCATAAGCCCGCAGGGCCAGCGGCGCGGCGAAATCCTCAAGAAGCGCCTGAAGATCGAAATCGATTACCTCGATATCCAGCTTGCCCGCTTCAACCTTCGAAAAGTCGAGGATATCGTTGATGACGGTCAACAAGGCACTGCCGCTGCTCTGGATGATTTGCGCGAAATCCCGTTGCTCCTTGTTCAGTTCCGTGTCGAGAAGCAATTCGGTCATGCCGATCACGCCATTCATGGGCGTGCGGATCTCGTGACTCATATTGGCGAGGAACTCGCTCTTGGCACGATTGGCGCCTTCCGCTGCTTCCTTGGCTTGATGCATTTTTTCGGAGGCGACCGCGAGGAGATAAATCCAACCCAGCAAGAGCGCCATAGCCACCCCGGCAAGTGTCGCGATCCCAAGCACCAACGGTTTTTCCAGCCAACCAGAACGTCGATCCAGGAGAACGATGGACCACTCTCCAGCGGGGTCATTCCACTCCAGATGCTGGCTACGCAAGGCATAGCGGACACCGTCAATATCGACATTGGCCGAACCTAGCTGGAATGGCAGCGGAGGCGCCTGTGCCCGCTCGAAGGCTTCTCCGAACTGCCCGCCGCGTCGAATCGCCTCCAGTTGGACCGGCGAAACATCGCTGGCCGGTCGGAGACTCCATTCTTCCCGGCTGGATGCAAATACGACGCCCTGCGGAGAAACCAGGAGAGAAGGACCCCCGCGCCAGCTTTTCAGCAGCGTTGTCAGCTTGTCGATGCCAATCTTGACACCAACCGCACCGAGCGGTTTGCCTTGCGTCGTTTCGCCAGAGCGCAAAGGTGCCGCGAGAAAAATCCCCCTTTCATGCCCGTCCGCTCGACTTCGTGCCGCCGGATAGACGCTGGGGGTCCCTTCCAGCGCAAGTTTGACGATCGGCGCAGCAGCGCCCAGGCGTTTGGTGTACGCGCCATCGGATGCCCCGCTGACGGCAAGAACGGTGCCTTTGTCGTCAACCAGGAAAGCCTCATCAACATAATAAAGCTCGCGCAAATGCGACAGCCTTTTCACCACCTCCGGCATTTTTGCCGTAGGCAAGGCGCCCTGGACCAACTGACGGGCGAGTTGGTCTTCCGTACCAAGCAAAATGATCGCGCCCATGACCCGGCTCGATCCGGTCCCCGCTTCCAGCGTCGCGGCATAACTCGCAAGTTCTCTCGCCAGTTCGACCTCACGCCCTTTTTCGGCATCGCGACTCGCAAAGCCCCCTGCCAACAAGATGGCAATGAGCGTTAACAGTCCTCCCAGTGCCAGGAACCATCTTGGATAGCGAAAAATCCAGATCAGCAGCATTTAGCGAGCTCTAGGAGCAATATCTTTTGAAATTGACGCAATCGAGGAGCATAGCATTTCAGAGTGCAGAAACAGGTGAGACAAACATCCACAGAATGCCTCGGACACGAGTACGGAGTGAAGGTCATCTTTGAACACTACAACTGCGCCACCGCCCGGTGGATTCAGGGTGACGAAGCCGAACTGCGCCAGCTTTCCCACCGCTACGGCAACAACGTGGCGCTGAACGGCGCCGACGACCCGGTCTACCTTGCGCCGAACAATGTCTATCTCAACATGATGCGTGAGAAGTATCCGAAGCTACGTTTCCTCGAGGCGCGCGAAGTCGCCTGACGGCGCCCTCCGACGCGCCTTGAACCGCCCTTTGCGGGCGGGTTGAATCGATGGTTAAATCCTTGTTTATAAAATGGATTTAGGGTTTACCCTTACGTAGCCTTCCGCATTGTACGTGGCTCTCTCCTCGCTCCAGAATGGATGCTCCCGAAGGTGGGCCGGCTTGCCGGCCCGGCGGGCACCCATACCAACAGAGGAGACATTTCATGAAATCAGCAATCGCAAGAGGCGTGTGCCGTCTGGCACTGATAAGGATGTTGCTCGCCGCGGCGGCGCTCACCGGCCTTGCCATTCCTTCCGCCTGGGCGGCGTCGCTGCAACTGGTCACGGGATTCGGCACCAATCCCGGGAACCTGGTGATGTACAAATACGTTCCCATGTCCATGCCGTCCAATGCGCCGGTCGTCGTTCTGCTCCACGGCTGCAGCCAGACCGCCGCCTCGTATGACGACGAGACCGGCTGGGTCAAGTTCGCCGACCAATACAAGTTCTACCTGGTCTTCGCCCAGCAGCAAACCACCAATAACTACGGGCGCTGCTTCAACTGGTTCCTTTCCGGCGACTACACCCGTGGTCAAGGAGAGGCGCTCTCGATCAAGCAAATGGTGGACAAAATCAAGTCTTCGCATAGCGTCGATGGCAACCGGGTTTACGTCAGCGGGCTTTCGGGCGGCGCAGCGATGACCTCGGTCATGCTGGCGACCTATCCCGACGTGTTCGCCGGGGGTGCCATCAACGCCGGCGTTCCTTATAAGTGCGCTTCGTCGTCGACGGGCGGCTTCAGCTGCATGAACGGCTACGTCAACAAAACGCCGCAGCAGTGGGGAGATCTCGCCCGTTCCGGTTACAGCGGATACAGCGGGCGCAAGCCGTTGGTCGCCATTTTCCATGGCTCCTCCGATGGCACCGTGGCACCCATGAACCTCACGGAGCTGATGGAGCAGTGGACCAACTACCACGGCGTGAGCCAAACCCCGACCACGCGTGACACGGTGGGTGGCTATCCGCGCAGCATATATGGCGGCAAGGTCATGACCGTCAGCATCACCGGCATGGGCCACGGTGTCGCCATCGATCCGGGTTCAGGCGCCGAGCAGTGCGGTTACTCCGCCTCTTATATCCTCGACGTCAACCTTTGCTCGACCTATCACACCGGCAAATTCTGGGGGCTCTTCTAAGCGCCGCTCGCCCAACCGCCCGTGCCGTGGCGCGGGCGGTTGCGTTTCATCGCCGCCAATCATGCTCAATCCGATCTCGGTTCCGGAATCCAAGGCGGGGATACTTCGATCCCGAGTTCATGTTTTCGCCGCATGGGCGGGAAAACTTCGCGCTCCAGCCAACGCTTGAAACGCATCGCTTTTTTGTCGATGCGGGAAGCGCGCGCGCCGAGCCATTCGGCTGCAGCACGCTCGCTAAACCACCAAACGCCCTCGCGATCGACGAAGCAGTCCTCCGGCGCAAAACGGATCGCCAGTTTGCGATATTGCAGCCTGGTCATCTTTGCTTCGAGAACCTTGAAAACGTCATTCACGGCAACATGGCAAATTCCAGAGTTGTCGCAAAAAAGGCGGACTTCACGATCGTCGAAGGCGTGGAAGGAACCACCCTTATGTCCGTATTTGTCCCAGCGAAGATCATCAAAGCTTTCCGCTGCGTAGTTAACGAGATAACGGCTGAGGTACCAGGCCATGAGCGGTATCCACAGCAGAAAGCCAACCACCCCCAAAAGCCATACACAGATGATGAAAGTTCCGCCGAGTAAAGCGAGGTGGAACAGCTTTTGGCGATGCTGGTATCTTTTCTCTTCTTCCTCAAAGCTCATGCAAAGACTTATGTCATAAGTTTACGAAGGGACCTCACATCCTATTCCAGGAAAGGGTAGCGCCGGCCATCGATGTTGCATTGCAACATCATGTCGCCTTAGCGATCAGCCTCTGATCCGCAAAGCGCTGGCTGCGTCGCGCCCGACACGTTATTATCCTCAGTTGTTCCCCTTCGCACTCAACCCATGGCCACTTTGCCCCATCTCGTCGTTCCCGCTCTCGCCCTCATGCTTGCCGCCTGCGGCACCGATCCCAAGCTGGCCACCCCAAAAATGGAACAGGTCGGCGCGCTCAAGGTGCATCCTGGGCTGCTCGGGAAGCCGATTCCACCGGAGCTGCAACAGGCCGATGAAGCTTCGCGTCGGGTGACGCGCGTCGATGTCGCTGGCGACAATCAGCCCGAGGCCGCAGTCGCCAAGAGCGCCGCCGAGGAAAAGAAGAGCGACGCCAGCCAGGTCGACCTGCGCAGCGTCTATTTCGATTACCGCGACGCCACGATCAAGGCGGATGCCCTGCCCATGCTCGAAGCGCATGCCCGCAAGCTCACGCAGGATTCCAAGATCGCGATCCGGATCGAAGGCCATGCCGACGAGCGCGGCACCGACGGCTTCAATCGCCGCCTGGGCCTGCAGCGCGCCGAGGCGGTCAAGCAGTGGCTGGTCGCCAAGGGCATCAGTGCCCAGCGCATCAAGGCGGTTTCGCTTGGCCGCTCCAAGCCCAAGGTCCCGGGGCACGACGAAGCCTCCTGGGCGATGAACCGTCGCGCCGAAATCCTCTACGACAATTGAGCCTAGATGGCAGAGGGCACCGTTCTTCCCGCCGGGCTTGAACATCGCTACGAGATCAAGCGTGAGATCGGGCGGGGCGCCACTGGTGTCGTCTATCTGGGTTACGACGCCTATCACCAGCGCGAAGTCGCGATCAAGGTCGCGCTCTCGCACATCTTCGCGGACGAAGAAAACTCCCTGACGCGCAAGGCTTGGCTGAACGAGGTCCATCTCGCCGGCAGCCTCAAGCATCCCTACATCGTCGATGTCTTCGACGCCGGCATCGGCCCCGATTCAGCTTGGCTGGTGATGGAATACCTGCCGCACGGCACGCTCGAACCCTTCACCAAACCGAACCAGCTCAAGCCGGTGCCGGAAGTGCTGGAAATCATCTACAAATGCGCCAGCGCGCTGGACTATGCCTGCCGCAACGGCATCATCCACCGTGACATCAAGCCCGCCAACCTGCAATACGTCGGGCCGGGCGAAGCCAAGGTCTGCGATTTCGGCGCCGCCTACTGGACGCGCGGCAACGACGATGCGACGCAGGTCATGGATATCGGTTCGCTCGCCTACATGGCGCCGGAACTGTTCCGCCAGTGGGTGACGCCGCAGGCCGACATCTACGCGCTGGGCGCGGTGCTCTTCCGCTTGCTGACCTCGCGCCTGCCGTTCGAGGCCGACAACCAGGCCGCCCTGATGTACGCCATCATCAACGGCGAACACCCGCGCCTGACCGACCTGCGCGCCGACTTGCCAGCCGAACTCGACGCTTTCGTCGATCGCATGCTGGCGCGCAGCCTCGAGGACCGCTTCCCCAACTGGAACGAAGTCCTGAAGGCGCTCACCGAACTGCTGCCGCAACTTCGCAAGACCGAGGGCGAAACGCTCAGTCAGCAGCCGCGAAAGCCGGCACAGGCCGAGCTTTTCGACCGCCTGCGCAAGCTGGCGCTGCTGGAAGACCTGAACGACGCGCAACTCTGGGAACTGCTGCGCATCTCCAAGTGGTACCAGCTCGAAAAGAACACCATCCTCATCCGTGAAGGCGCCGCCGCCAAATCCTGCTACCTGCTGCTCGATGGCGACGCTCGGGTTCTACAGGAAAGCAAACTGATCGGCCTCATGGCGCCGGGCACGATGTTCGGGGAGCTTGCCTTTGCCGAACGCGATCCCACACCGCGCTCCGCCACTGTCGTCGCGGATAGCGAAGTCACGGTCGGCAAATGGCCCTATACGGCGCTAAACAGCGCCTCGCCGGAACTGCAGAGCAAGATGCTGCAGCTCTTCTTTCGACTTGCCGCCGATCGCCTGAAAAAGGCCGATGAACAATACCTTCTGCTGCATAAGCAGCATTTCCCGGCCGCCACCACGAGCGCCGGATAGGGCACCGATTTCCACCATTCAACCTTGCGAGCTTAACCATGCTGACCGAAACCACCTTTGATACCGCCGAACAGGCGACGGCCCTGCCGGGCGAAGCCCCACCCGTGCCGGAATACATGACCGAAGTTTATAACTGGGCCTACATCGAACCCGCCAACGTCGAGAAACTCGACCACAACATCGTCGTCCGCACCCTGCTGTTCATGAACGACCAGCGCATGATGCGCGCCTACCTGGAGCGCATCCGTCCGGGCATGCGGGTGTGGCAGGTGGCGCACGTCTATGGCGATCTCGTCCGGCGGGCAGCCGAGAAATGCGGGCCCAAGGGCGCTTTCCATCTCACCGACATCACACCCATCCAGGTGGCGCACGGCGTTCGCAAGCTGCGCGATCTCGCGTGGACCAAGGTATTCCGGGCCGACGCACGCAACTTCCCCGGCGTGGATGCACCCTATGACTTGATCTGCAGCTTCTTCCTGCTGCACGAGGTGCCGGACGAGTGGAAGCACGCCATCGTCGACAATATGCTGCGCCAGCTGCCGGAAGACGGCGAGTTGCTCTTCGTCGATTACCACCGACCGGCCTGGTGGCAACCTATCGGCTATTTGCTCAAGTACGTTAACCGCGTACTCGAACCCTTTGCCGAAGCGCTGTGGAAGCGTGAAATCTCCGCCTTCGCCAGCCAGCCGGAACGTTTCGTCTGGGAAAAGCGCACGCTCTTCGGCGGCGTGTATCAGATCGTGCGCGTCACCCGCAAGCGTTGATCCCCGGCGGGCGCCATTCCGCGCGGTTCACCGCGGGAATGGCGCCGGTCGTTCATTGAACTCTGGCGCCTCGCGATTTTCAAAGTTGCGCCCTCCAATAATCGACACACTCCCATGCGCCTGATTCTCGCCATTCTCTTGCCCTGGCTCCAGTTCTTCACCATCGGCCGCCCCATCGCCGGCATCGTCTGCCTGATTCTCCAATTGACCATCATCGGCTGGCTGCCGGCCGCCATCTGGTCCGTCTACGCCTTGAGCCAGTACAAAACCGACCGGAAAATCGCCAAGGCCATGGCGGCGAGGCGCGCGGCGTAGCGCCGCTCATTCGCGGGTAGCCAATCGGCCCTTGCGGCCGAGCGCCGGAATCAATCGCGCTGGATAAGCTCGATTTTGTAGCCGTCGGGGTCCTGGACGAAGGCGATAACGGTCTTGCCGTGCTTCATCGGCCCGGCTTCGCGCGTCACCACCCCGCCACGGCGCTTGATCTCGGCGCAGGCGGCGTACGCGTCGGGGACGGCGATAGCGATATGGCCGAAGGCGTTGCCCAACTCATAAGACGAAGTATCCCAATTGTGGGTCAACTCGATCACCGCGCCCTCGCTCTCCGGCCCGTAGCCGACGAAGGCCAGGGTGAAGCGGCCTTCGGGATAGTCCTGCCGGCGCAAGAGCTGCATGCCGAGCACTTCGGTATAGAAGGCGAGCGACCGTTCGAGGTCGACGACGCGGAACATGGTGTGCAAAATTCTCATCATCACTCCTTGAAAATGGGTAATTGGTGCGCCCGTTGCTTCAACTCGGCGCGCCGCGCTCGCCAATCCGGGCACAGGCGCTCCACGACCGACCAGAAGCGCGCGCTGTGGTTCATTTCCTTCAAGTGCGCCAGCTCGTGCGCAACCACGTAATCGATCACGG
>JAPUEC010000017.1:0-13039 GCA_027492775.1 Rhodocyclaceae bacterium | reverse complement strand
AGCCGGATACTGCCCCGGCTGCTGCAGCTTCCCCAACGGGTGCGGGCGGAGGAGAGCGCCAACGGCGGAGGCGGAACGCCGAGCCGGTCGGCGAACAGCAGGACGCGTTCCATGAGGAGCGAACGTACTCTCTGCCGCAAGGCGCGTTCGAGCAGTTCGCCCGGTGCCCTCCCCGGCATAACGCGCAGGGCCAAGGCGGCGCCATAGGCCGACCAAGTCGCACGGCTGGCGCCGCCTTGCAGTATCAGCCGCACCTCGCGGCCCAGCCAGGGCAGCCGCGCGCCGTCGACGATAGCGAAAGCGGTGTCGGGCCGCTGCGCCCAGCCATCAAGCTTCTTCAGAACCCAATCGCCATGCTTTTTAAGCAGCGCCTCGACCTCATCCAGACCAGCCCGCAAAGGCGCGCCGACCCGCAGCCCGCGGTGGTCGATGGAAAGACCGATGGTTCGCCGTCGCCGGCGGACGAGGATGTAAGGAACGATCTGGCCGCCAAGGGCGATATTGCGGACTGAATCGGCGGCGGCCGGCATCGCCTCAGGCGGCATCCCGATAGCGGTGGGGCGAGATTCGGCGCATTTCGGCTTCGATCCAGGTTTCAACCTTCTCGTTGACTTCCTGGTCGGACAAGTCGCGCGTGTCGATCGCCGGCCCGATGCTGACCGTCACCGTTCCCGGGCGCTTGATGAAGGCATTGCGCGGCCAAAGCTCGCCGGCGTTGTGCGCGACCGGCACCACCTTGCAACCGGCGTGCGTGGCGAGATGGGCGCCGCCGACCTTGTAGCGTTTCTTTTGCCCCGGGGCGACACGCGTGCCTTCGGGAAAGACGATGACGTAGAACCCCTTGGCCAGCCGGTCTCGTCCCTGCTCCACCACTTGCGCGAGCGCGTCGCGACCGGCGCTGCGGTCGATGGAGATCATGCGCATGGCGCCGAGCCCCCAGCCGACGAAGGGCAGCTTCAGCAGTTCCTTCTTGAGCACGAAGACGGCGTAACGACCGGCGGGAATGAGATCCTGCAAGGCCACGGTCTCCCAGGCCGACTGATGTTTGGAGAGGATGACCGCCGGTTCGGCCGGCATGTTCTCCTGCCCCAACACCCGCATTCGGATGCCGAGAATCCAGCGCGAACCGAACATGATGCCGCGCCGGAAAACATAGCCCAGGGCGTAGCAGATTTTGCTGCCTGCCACCACCGCCGAGAGGATGACCAGCGGCGCGACGACGATGGAAACGAGCAGCGCCCAGAGCATGAACAGGGTAGAACGCAGCAGACTCACGGCCGGCGCTCCAGTATCCAGGCCACGGCGGCGGCAAGATCGGCGAATTTCAGCGTCCCTTCCGGCAGGTTGCCATCGGCGCTGGTCTTCTCTCCCTTGCCGGTAAGAACCAGCAGCGGCTGGCAGCCGAAGGTCACCGCTGCCTGCAGGTCGCGCAATGAGTCGCCGATGGCAGGAACGCCCGCGAGATTGACATTGAAGCACTCGGAAATGCGCCGGTACATGCCGGCCTTGGGCTTGCGGCAGTCGCAATCGTCGTTGGCGGCGTGCGGACATTAGAAATTGGCATCTAGCGGGCCGCCGGTGGCCGCCACCGCCTGATGCATCTTTTCATGAATGGCGTTGAGGGTATCCATTTCAAAAAGGCCGCGGCCGATGCCCGACTGATTGCTTGCCACGACGACGTGGTAGCCGGCCTGGTTGAGCCGGGCGATGGCTTCCAGGCTGCCGGGAATGGGTTTCCATTCGGCCGGGCTCTTGATGAACTGCGGCGAATCGTAATTGATGACGCCGTCGCGATCGAGGATGACGAGTTTCATGGTTTCCTGCCAGGCAAAAGCGGCCCGTTGTTCAAACCGCCAAGGTGGAGATGTCGGCTACCGCGTTGAGCTGCGCCGACAGCGCCTTCAACAGGCCCAGGCGGTTCGCGCGCAGCGGCGGCTCCTCGGCCATGACCATGACATTGTCGAAGAAATCGTCGACGGCCGCGCGCACCGTCGCCACCGCATGCAGTGCCTCGACGTAGCCTTCGGTGGCAACGTGCGAGCGCACCAGCGGGGTGACGCGCAAGATCTGGTCGAAAAGCGCCTTCTCCGCCGGTTCGCGCAGCAACGCCGCATTCGGCTCAGCAATCTCGCCTTCGACCTTCTTCAAAATATTGGTGATGCGCTTGTTGGCGGCCGCCAGCGCCAGCGCTTCCGGCAGGCGCAGGAAGTCGTGGATGGCGATGAGCTTGGCGGGAACGCGGTCGATGCGGCTCGGACGCTGCGCCAGTACCGCCTCGATGGCGTTCGGAGCATGGCCGGCATCGCGCAGGAGGCCGCGCAGGCGGTCCTGCATGAAGTCGAACATCGGCCCGGCGACCGGCTGCGTGAGAACGTTGGCGCCAAACCCGGCCTGGGCGTCGGCGATCAGGTCGTTCAGATCGAGCGGCAGCGGCGTCTCCATCAGGATGCGCAAAACGCCCAGGGCGGCGCGGCGTAGACCGAAGGGATCCTTGTCGCCGGTCGGAATCTGGCCGATGCCGAAGAAGCCGGCCATGGCATCCAGCTTGTCGGCCAGCGCCACGGCACAGGCGATGTTGCCGGCCGGCAGCACGTCGCCGGCAAAGCGTGGCTGGTAGTGCGCCTGGATGGCGTCGGCAACCATGCGGTCCTCGCCATCATGCAGGGCGTAGTAGCGGCCCATGATGCCTTGCAGTTCGGGGAATTCGCCGACCATGTCGGTAACGAGGTCGGCCTTGGCCAAACGGCCGGCGCGGGCCGCCAGCGAACCGCTGGCTTGGAGCCGGGTGGCGATCTTCTGCGCCAGCGCCTCGATGCGCTCGACGCGTTGCAACTGCGATCCGAGCTTGTTGTGGTAGACGACGTTGGCAAGCTTTTCCAGGCGCGAAGCGAGCGAAGTCTTGCGGTCCTGGTTGAAAAAAAAGCGGGCGTCGGCCAAACGCGGGCGGACCACCTTGGCGTTGCCGGTAACGATATGGACCGGGTCAGCCACCGCCATGTTGGAGACGATGAGGAATTTGTTGATGAGCTTGCCGTCGGCGTCGAGCAGCGGGAAATACTTCTGATTCTGCTGCATGGTGAGGATGAGGCATTCCTGCGGCACTTCCAGGTATTCCGCCTCGAACTCGCCGACGTAAACCACCGGCCATTCGACCAGCGCCGTCACTTCGTCGAGCAAGCCTTCCGCCGGGTTGATGGTGGCCTGCAATTCGCCGGCTTCCATCGCCAGTTGCTTGGAAATCTCGTCGCGCCGCCAGGCGAAACTGGGAATGACATTGCCGCGCTGGTAGAGCGTGTCGGCGTAAACATCGGCGTTGTCGATGACGATGTCGCCGGCCGAGAGGAAGCGATGGCCGCGCGTGACCTTGCGGCTTTGCAGGCCGAGCACCTCGCCGTCGATCAGGCGCTCGCCATGCAGCATCACCAAGCCATGCACCGGCCGCACGAACTGCACTTCCTTGTCGCCCCAGCGCATGAGCTTGGGAATCGGCAGCTTCTTCAGGGCATCGGCGACGATGCCGGCCAGCACATCGTCGAGCCGGACGCCGCGGACGGTCGCTTGATAGAAGAAGGTTTCCGACTTGCCGTCCATGCGCTTTTCGAACTTGGACAGTTCGGAAAGCGGAATGCCCTTGGCCTCGAGCTTTTTCTGCAAGGCGGGGGAAGGGTTGCCGGCGGCGTCGAGCGCCACCGACACCGGCATGATCTTTTCGAGCGCAGTGGCGTCGGGCGCTACCGCCAGCACGGCCGGGATTTGCACCGCCAGCCGGCGCGGCGTGGCGTACCAGCGGTAATCGTTGCCGGCGGCGACCAGATTGCGGTCGGAAAGGCCGGCGTGGACCTGGGCGGCGAAAACCTCGCCTAATCGGGAAAGCGCCTTGGGCGGCAGTTCCTCGGTCAGCAGTTCGACGAGCAGGGTGGCATTCATGCTTGTTCTCCCTTTCCCTTGCACATCGGAAATCCCAGCGCTTCCCGGGAGTTGTAATAGGCTTGAGCGACCTCGCGAGCCAGGGCGCGGACCCGGCCGATATAAGCGGCACGCTCGGTGACCGAGATGGCGCCGTGGGCATCGAGCAGGTTGAAGGTATGCGAACACTTCATCACCTGTTCGAAGCCGGGCAGCGGCAATTCCAGAGCCATCAAGCGCTTGGCTTCCGATTCATGGTCGGTGAAGTGGCGGAAGAGCATTTCGACGTTGGAATGCTCGAAGTTGTACTTGGACTGTTCGATTTCGTTCTGCTTGAAGACGTCGCCGTAGGTGATGGTCATCTGGTCGTTCCTGGCCCAGACGAGGTCATAGACGTTTTCGACGCCTTGCAGGTACATGGCGAGGCGCTCGAGGCCATAAGTGATTTCGCCGAGCACCGGCTTGCAGGTGAGCGAGCCGACTTCCTGGAAGTAGGTGAATTGCGTGACTTCCATGCCGTCCAGCCAGACTTCCCAGCCTAGACCCCAGGCGCCTAGCGTCGGCGATTCCCAGTCGTCCTCGACAAAGCGGACGTCGTGTTCCTTGAGATCGATGCCGAGGGCTTCCAACGACTGCAGATAGAGCTCCTGAATATTATCCGGCGAGGGTTTGAGCACCACCTGGTATTGGTAGTAATGCTGCAAGCGGTTTGGATTCTCGCCGTAGCGGCCGTCCTTGGGGCGGCGCGAGGGCTGCACGTAGGCGGCGAACCAGGGTTCGGGGCCGATGGCGCGCAAGAAGGTGGCGGTGTGGAAGGTGCCCGCACCGACTTCGATATCGTAGGGCTGGAGAAGGGCGCAGCCCTGTTTGTCCCAGAAGTTCTGCAAGCGCAGGATCACTTCCTGGAAGCTCGGTTTTCTTTTTAGTGCGGACTCTTCCCCGCTCGCGGCGGTAAGGTCGGAACTAGCTAGCGGCTTGGTGCTCATTGATGCACTCGAAAGGCGTAAAACAATAGATTTTACTTGGTTTCCTTGCACATTTGCTCACCGGCGCCGCGCCGCCTCAGGCATTGCGTTTGCCGCGCGCAGAAGCGCGTCCCGACGCATTTCGCGCTTGCATGATGTCGATGCTGGCCGCCGCGCCCCGATCGCGCCGATCTTTTCTTTGGAAATACGGTAGCCATGCCCGAACAAGTACTGCCCCACCGCCGACGAAACCCGCGCTACAAGCCGCATCGCGGGGTTTACCAACGGCGGAAAGACGCCTATAAAGACACCTGCTGCGCCAAAAAAACGGAGAGACAACCATGAATCAAAAACAGCCGCACTGACTTTCTTCAGACTATTCTTCCTCATCCTTACGCTCTTCGTCGCTTTTGGCGCTTCGGCCGCCGCACCGGCGGCAAAAAAATCGACCGTCGATACCGCCATCGGCAAGGAATGCGTCTCCTGCCACAATGATGAGAACCCGGGCATCGTCGCCGAATGGAAGAAGAGCAACCACGCCAAGAAAAACGTCGATTGTTACGACTGCCACAAGGCCGCCGAAGGCGAGCCGGGCGCTTATGCGCACCGCAAGTACAAGGACAAGCCGATTTTCATTTCGACCATCGTCTCGCCCAAACGCTGCGCGGTCTGCCATGAAAAGGAAGTGGCGCAGCAGCAGCCCTCCCACCACGCCAAGGGCGGCCAGATTCTGGCGTCGCTCGACAACATCATGGGCGAAGTGATCGGCGGCCCGCAGGCCGTCACCGCCGGCTGCCTGCAGTGCCACGGCGGCAAGGTCGAGCTCGACAAGAACAATCGTCCGACGCCCTCGACCTGGCCCAACACCGGCATTGGCCGCATCAACCCGGACGGCTCGCTGGGTTCCTGCTCCGCCTGCCACAGCCGGCACCGTTTCTCCGTTGCCCAGGCGCGTGCGCCGGAAGCCTGCGGCAAGTGCCACCTCGGCCCCGACCATCCGCAGATCGAGGTCTATAACGAATCCAAGCACGGCATCAATTACCGCGCTCACATTGGCGAGATGAACATGAGCGCCCAGCCGTGGATCGCTGGCGTGCAGTACTCGGCCGCGCCAACGTGCGCCACCTGCCATATGAGCGCAACGCTGCGTCAGGGCGTCACCCACGACGTTGGGGAGCGTATTTCCTGGACCTTGCGCCCGGCGGTTTCGGTCAAGCTCAACATGGTCCGGCTCTCCAACCAGACGGAAGTCGATATTCCCGAAGGCACGCCGTTGCCGAAGGTCGGTGATGAGTACAAAGGCGCCAAGGTGACCGAAGTCCTGACCTGGGAACAGCGCCGCAAGAATATGAAGGGCGTCTGCGTCTCCTGCCACACGCCGAAGACGGTCGATGGCCACTACACCCAGTTCGACGGCGTGGTCGAGTTGTACAACGACAAGTTCGCCAAGCCGATTGCCGGCGCCATGAAGGAACTGGCAGCCAGGGGCTACATCACTGCCGCGCCGTTCGACGAAAAGATCGAGTGGACCTGGTGGGAGATCTGGCACCACGAAGGCCGTCGCGCCCGTCACGGCGCCGCCATGGGTGGTCCTGACTACACCTGGTGGCACGGCATCTACGAGGTCGCCCAGCACACCTACTTCAAGTGGATTCCTGAAATGCGCGAAGCCGTGCGCAAGAAGGATGGCAACGAGAAGGCCGCTGATGAGATCCTGAAGAAGTATTTCGAGCCAATCGCCGGGCACGAGTGGTATTTCAAGGGCATCAGCAAGGACACCATCGAGCAGATGCGCAAGGGTTATGAAGAGCGCTATGGCAAGGGGTCGTTGAAGTGATGGCACGCCTCCTGGCAGCGCTCCTGCTCGCCGGTTACGGATTCGCCGCCCATGCCGGGGCGGCGGCCGACCTCCTCGCCCAGGCCGACAAGCACTGGGCGGAGGGCAAGTTGGAACCCGCTCAAAAGGCCTTCGAAGCGGCAGTCGCCGCGGAACCCGCCGCTACCGAACCGCGCCTGCGGCTGGCGGGATTCCAGCTCTCGCGCCAGCAGATGGCGGCAGCGATCGCCAACTACCAACGCGTGTTGGGGACGGAGCCCAAAAACGCCAAGGCGTGGATGGGCATGGGCCTCGCCTACCTGCACACCGGCAAGCAGGACTTGGCGCTGGCGGCCTTCGACGAAGCGACGCGGATCGAACCGCGCTACCGCGAGAAAATCGCGCCGCTGGTCGCCAAGCTCAAGGCGCAATCTTCCTGAGAATCTGAAGCGCGTGCGATGAATAAAGCCTCCGAAAATGGAGGCTTTATTTTTGCTTCATCGCCTTCCCCGCCAAGGCGTGGCGTGGCATGGCGTGATTAAGCTTATTTCTTCCGGCGGCGGGTAAACACAGCAACCGCAGCGGCGCCCAGCGCGAGAATGAGGGCCAACCAATTGCCGAGCCGGACGTAGGGTGTCGAGCCTTGATAACCGCGTACCTCCGCCTTCAGGACCCCACGCGTGAAGGCCGGCAACACCGCCTGAACCGCACCATCCGGCGCGACAATCGCAGTCATGCCGGTATTGGTGGCGCGCAACATCGGACGGCCGGTTTCCAGCGCGCGCAGACGGGCCATTTGCAGATGCTGCGGCTGGGCCAGCGAATGTCCGAACCAGGCGGTGTTGGAAAGATTGATTAGCAATGTCGCTTCCGGCAGCGCTTGAATGATCTCTTCGCCAAAGGCATCTTCGTAGCAAATATTAGCCGCGACGCGTTGCTCTCCGAGGACGAAGGGCGGCTGCGGCAGCTTGCCGCGCGAGAAATCGGCCATTGGGATGTGGACGAGGTCGAGAAACCAGCCGAACCCCGGCGGGATGAATTCGCCGAAGGGCACGAGATGCGACTTGCTGTAGGACTGCGATGGGGCCTTACCCAGGGTAATGGCGCTGTTGCGGTACTCGCCGTTGGCGCCGGATGCCGCGCCGAGAATGAGATCGCCCCCCTGCCGCGCGGCCAGCCGTTTCATTTCGGCGATGAACTCTGGTGGCAACTGCTCGAAGAATACCGGCACGGCCGTTTCCGGCAGCACGGTGATTTGCGCCGGGTGATCGGCAACGAGATCGCGATAGAGCAGCAGGGTGGGGATGAAATTTTCCGGTCTGAATTTCATGTCCTGCGGCACGTTGCCCTGGACCAGCGCCACCGACACGGGGCTTCCGGCGGGCGTCGTCCAGGGTAGGTGACGCAAGCCGAACCCGGCGGCGAGGGCGATCGCCAAGGCAGGCAGCCCGATCCGCCAACGCAGCAACAGCGCCGCCAAGGTGGCGACAATGAGGCCAAGACCGTAGACCCCTGCTATCGGCGCAAACCCGGCAAGCGGACTGGGTGGAGACTGTGAGTAACCGAGCGCCAGCCAGGGAAACCCGGTGAAGACCCAACCCCGCAACCATTCCGCCAACATCCAGAGCGCCCCGAAGAGCAGCGCCTGCAGCACGGCTCCATCCGGCCGCCAACGCCTGAACGCGGCACCGATCATGCCCGGGAAAAGCGCCAGAACGCTGCAGAAGAGGAAGGTGGCGATCCCGGCGAGCCAAGGCGGCAGCCCCCCGAAAACCGAAAGACTGACATAGACCCAGGAAACGCCGGTAAGGAAAAAACCCAGACCGAAAAGGAAGCCGAGAATGAAACCGCCGCGGGCGCTTTGCGCATTGCACAGAAGCAGGAAGAGACCCAACCAGACGGGGAAAGCCAGCCAGAAGGCTTCGAAGGGCGCGAAGCACAACACTCCGGCCGCCCCGAGCAGAGCGGCGAGAACGCCGCGCAACCACGGCGATTCAGGCAGCTTCGGCATCGACCGACGGTTTTGGCAAATCGACCAGCAAAGTGTAAAGACGGCGGCTGTCGGCGCGCAGTACTTGGAAGCGCGTGCCGTCGATCTCGATGACCTCGTTGCGCTTGGGCACGCGGCCGAGGTGGCGCAGGACCAACCCGCCGACGGTATCGAATTCCTCATCGGAAAACGCGGTGGCGAAGGCGAGGTTGAAGTCCTCGATCTCGGTGCGCGCCTTGACGCGATAGCGGCCGGCGGAATCGAGGCGGATGTTGTCGTGCGCTTCGTCGAAATCGTATTCGTCCTCGATGTCGCCGACGATCTGTTCGAGCACGTCCTCGATGGTGACCAGCCCGGAAACACCGCCGTATTCATTGACGACGATGGCCATGTGATTGCGCGAGACGCGGAATTCGCGGAGCAGCACATTGAGGCGCTTGGATTCCGGGATGAATACCGCCGGTCGCAGCCAGCCCCGCAAGTCGAAATCCTTGTCGATCATGACCCGCAGCAAGTCCTTGGCGAGCAGGATGCCGAGGACGTTGTCGCGGTCGCCGTCAATGACAGGGAAGCGGGAGTGGGCGGCCTCGATCACCTTCGGCAACAACGCTTCCATGGTCATGGCGACATCGATGGCCTCCATTTGCGCCCGCGGCACCATGACGTCAGCCACCCGCGTTTCCGACGAAGCCAGCGCGCCCTCGATGATGGTGAGGGCGTCGGCATCCATCAGGTTCTTTTCAAAAGCCGAGTGGAGGAGCTGCAGAAGCTGCTCGCGATCTTCGGGCTCGCGCAGCAGAAGAGAAGAGAGTCGTTCGAAAAAGCTCGGTTTGTGACTGGAAGGACTGTCCATTGAAGTGGTGGGTGAGGAATAAGGGATGGGGAGTTGATCAACCCCGCATTCCTTAAGCCTCTCCCGCGTAAGGGTCGGAATAGCCGAGGGCGCCGAGAATTTCGCGCTCCTTCTCTTCCATCACTTCGGCTTCCGCCTTGGTTTCATGGTCCCAACCCTGCAAATGCAGCATACCATGCACGACCAAGTGGGCGTAATGCGCCGCCAGCGGCTTGCCCTGCTCGTCCGCTTCGCGCGCCACGACCTCAGGGCAGACCACCAGATCACCAAAGAGGCGTGGTTCGACCTCGTAGGGGAAGGAGAGCACGTTGGTCGCGTAATCCTTGCCACGATATTCGCGATTGAGCGTGCGACCCTCCTGCGCGTCGACCAACCGCAGCGTCACTTGCCCGCCGCCCGCGAGCGCCGCCCGCGCCCAGCGTCGAAAATCCAGCCGCGTCGGTAATCCAGCGGGGTCGCAGGCGAACTGCACCGAGAGATCAAACCGGCGGCTTGGAAGCGCCATGGCTTTCATAAGCATCGACGATGCGGGCAACCAGCGGGTGACGCACAACGTCTTCCTTGAGGAATTCGGTAAAGGCCAGGCCGCGCACTTCGGAAAGAATTTCGCGCGCTTCCTTAAGCCCGCTCTTCTGGCCCTTGGGCAAATCGATCTGGGTGACGTCGCCGGTCACCACCGCCTTGGCGCCGATGCCGATTCGGGTCAGGAACATCTTCATCTGCTCGGGCGTGGTGTTCTGCGCCTCGTCGAGGATGATGAAGGAGTGGTTCAGCGTGCGTCCGCGCATGAAGGCAAGCGGCGCGACCTCGATGGCGCCCTTCTCGTAGAGCTTGGTGACGCGGTCGAAACCCATGAGGTCGTAGAGCGCGTCGTAGAGCGGGCGCAGGTAGGGATCGACCTTCTGCGCCAGATCGCCGGGCAGGAAGCCCAGGCGCTCGCCCGCCTCCACCGCCGGCCGCGTCAATACGATGCGTTCGACCAGATCGCGCTCGAAGGCATCCACCGCGCTGGCGACGGCGAGATAAGTCTTGCCGGTGCCCGCCGGGCCGATGCCGAAGGTAATGTCGTGTTCCTGGATGGCTTTCAGATACTCGATCTGGCGCGGCGTGCGGCCGTGCAACTCGGCCTTGCGCGTCACCAGTTGCGGGCCTTCGGTCGGGCTTTCGCCCTTGCCGAGGCGACGGATTGGCGCGTTGGTCAGTTCGATCAGGCCAAGCTGGATGTCGTCGACCGTCAGCGGCTCGACGGCCTGGAGGTAAAAATGCTGAAGTGCATCGACCGCCCGCGCCGCTTGCTCGCCGCGCACGGTGAAGCGTTCGCCGCGCCGGGAGACGGTGACGTCGAGCGCAGTTTCGATCTGCCGCAGATTTTCGTCCAGCGCGCCGCAGAGATTGGCGAGCAAGGTATTGTCGACCGGCGTCAGCGCCAGATGGAGCGGCCGCTCGCGGGCGACAGATTGACTAGTTTTCACGAATAACGATTTCTCCACGCAGGCTGTGCGGCAGCGCCGCCACAATCCGAACATCGACAAAGGTGTTGATCAGCCGGAGATTGCCGGCAAAATTCACCACCCGGTTGTTGTCGGTGCGTCCGGCCAGTTCCTGCGCATCCTTTTTCGAGGCGCCTTCCACCAGCACGCGCTGCACGCTGCCGACCATCGCCTGGCTGATCACCTGCGCCTGCTCGTCAATGCGCTTCTGCAGACGCAAAAGGCGCGCCGACTTGACTTCGGCAGGGGTCGTGTCGGCAAGTTCAACCGCCGGCGTGCCGGGGCGCGGACTGTAGATGAAGGAGAAGGAGGTATCGAAGCCCACGTCGTCGATCAACGCCATGGTCTTTTCAAAATCGTCCTCGGTTTCACCGGGAAAGCCGACGATGAAATCCGATGAAAGGGAAATGTCGGGCCGCGCCGCGCGCAGCTTGCGGATGATGGATTTGTATTCGAGCGCCGTATAGCCGCGCTTCATCGCCGCCAGCACGCGGTCGGAACCGGCTTGCACCGGCAGATGCAGCTGCGACACCAGCTTGGGCACCTTCATATAGGTATCGAAGAGGCGTTGCGTCATCTCACGCGGATGCGAGGTGGTATAGCGGATGCGCTCGATGCCGGGGATTTCCGCGATGTATTCGATCACCAGCGCCAGATCGGCCAACTCCTCGGTTCCCGCCATGGCGCCGCGGTAGGCATTGACGTTCTGCCCAAGCAAGGTCACTTCCTTGACGCCATGCGCCGCCAGACCGGCGACCTCGGTGAGGATATCGTCGAAAGGCCGCGACACCTCGCCACCCCGGGTATAGGGCACGATGCAGAAAGTGCAGAACTTGGAGCAGCCCTCCATGATCGAGACGAAGGCGCTGGCGCCCTTCACCTCGGCCGGCGGCATGGCATCGAATTTCTCGATTTCCGGGAAGGAGACATCGACCGACGGCCGTCCGCTGGAGATGCGGTCAGCGATCAGCTGCGGCAGGCGATGCAGGGTCTGTGGGCCGAAAACCACGTCGACGTACGGCGCCCGATCGATGATGGCCGCGCCTTCCTGGCTGGCGACACAGCCGCCGACACCGATGATCAGGTCGGGGCGCGCCTTCTTCAGCGGCCGGATGCGGCCAAGATCGTGGAAAACCTTCTCCTGCGCCTTCTCGCGCACCGAGCAGGTATTGAAGAGAATGATGTCGGCGTCCTCTGGCGTATCGGTTTTCACCACGCCTTCGGCCTGCGCCAGCACATCGACCATCTTGTCCGAATCGTATTCGTTCATCTGGCACCCGAAGGTACGGATGAACACTTTCTTTGGAGTCACGGGATTTTTAGCTGAAATTTCGGAAATTACTGTGATTCGGCGCTGGAAAGAATCCAGACGCGCCAGACCGACCCCAAGGGATCGAGCTGATAGCGGACCGGCAGCGTTCCCTGCAAGGAGGCCGGCATGACGATGAGGTTCTGTTCATTACGAATCTGCAGGGCCGGCGCCTTGGAAAAGCGCTTACCACTGATTTGCACGCCGTCTCCCTCCAGCGGCGCCAGCAATTCACCCTTCAGGCTATCCGCGGGGAAATTGCGGGCCATGGAGGTATAAGCCGGCGCTGGCGGCGGCGCGGGAGGAGCGTCCATGGCAGCATTGATGATGCTGCTGATGATGCTGGAAACGATGGTGGTGACCGGGTCCATAACGG
Source organism: Rhodocyclaceae bacterium (assembly GCA_027492775.1). Classification (GTDB taxonomy): domain Bacteria; phylum Pseudomonadota; class Gammaproteobacteria; order Burkholderiales; family Rhodocyclaceae; genus UBA1934. The sequence continues at coordinate 334 of JAPUEC010000017.1, read as the reverse complement.
CATAGCCTACCAGAATTCTTGACCGTTAGGCCAGCGCCAAACTATAATCCGCGCCCTTAAAGTGTGGTGATGTAGCTCAGTTGGTTAGAGCGATGGATTCATAACCCATAGGTCGGCGGTTCGATTCCGCCCATCACCACCAGCAAACACAAGCAAACGGCCAACCTTCGCGGGTTGGCCGTTTTGCTTTCTGGTCACGCTCTGGTCAGAGGCAGATCAACCGCGATCAAGCTTCTTCCGGAAGATTGGCGATCGCAATGACAGGCGACCGTTGCTTGCAGCCACTATGAGGCAATCGCTTCTTCTAGTACAATAGACGTACGTTTGTATGTTT
>JAPUEC010000016.1 GCA_027492775.1 Rhodocyclaceae bacterium | reverse complement strand
CGCATCCCATGCAGCGGCTCTTGCAGGGCGACGTCGGCAGCGGCAAGACCATCGTCGCCGCGCTCGCCGCGTGCCGCGCCATTGATGCCGGCTGGCAGGCGGCTTTCATGGCGCCGACGGAAATTCTCGCCGAACAGCACTACCTCAAACTGCGCGACTGGCTCGAACCGCTTGGCGTGCGGGTCGCCTGGCTCTCCGGCAGCCTCCAGGCGACAGAGAAGCGCGAGCAGCTCGCCGCAGCTGCAGCCGCGGCGCAACTGGTGGTCGGAACCCATGCGTTGATTCAGGAGGGCGTCGATTTCGCCCGCCTCGGGCTGGCCATCGTCGATGAGCAGCACCGCTTCGGCGTCCAGCAGCGCCTCGCCCTGCGCCAGAAGGGCGCCAACCCGCATCAGTTGATGATGTCGGCGACGCCTATCCCGCGCACGCTGGCGATGAGCTACTTCGCCGATCTCGACGTTTCGGTGCTCGACGAGCTGCCGCCCGGACGCACGCCGATCCGGACACGGCTGGTGTCAGAAGCGCGCCGCGACGATGTGATCGGCTTCGTCACCGCGCATGTGGCCGAGGGGCGTCAGGCCTATTGGGTCTGCCCGCTGATCGAGGAATCGGAAGCCTTGCAGTTGCAGACGGCGCTTGAAACCTACGAGCGCCTGACCGCTGATTTGCCGCAACTGCGCATCGGCCTCGTGCATGGCCGCCTCAAGGTGACCGAGAAACAGGCGGCGATGGCGGCCTTCGCGGCTGGGGAAATCGACGTTCTGGTAGCGACGACGGTGATCGAAGTTGGCGTCGATGTGCCCAACGCGAGCCTGATGGTGATCGAGCATGCCGAGCGCTTTGGCCTCTCGCAGTTGCACCAGTTGCGGGGGCGCGTCGGGCGCGGCAGCCACGCTTCGGGTTGCGTCCTGCTTTACGCTCAACCTTTATCCGAAACGGCGCGGCAACGGCTCAGGATCATTTTCGAGCATACTGACGGTTTCGAGATTGCCCGCCAGGATCTCCAACTGCGCGGCCCGGGCGAATTCATCGGCAGCCGCCAGAGCGGGGTGCCGCTGCTGCGCTATGCCGATCTCGAACGCGATGCCGACTTGGTGGAGATGGCGCGCGAGGTGGCTGAAGCGCTTTTATCCGCCGCGCCTCAAGCCGCGGAAAGGCACTTGGAGCGCTGGCTCGGCAGCCGACAGGAACTGCTCGGCGCCTGAGCGCCCGTCAGAGTTTTTGGCAGATGGCGTGGATCTGTTCGCGCAGCCATTCGCAAACCGCGTCGTGATGCAGCCGCTCCGGCCAATACATGCGCATGTTGGCGGGCGTCAACGTGATCGGCAGCGTCAGCACCTGCAGGCCGAGGTGGTTCGGGATCAGGCGCAACATCCGGCGCGGCACGGTGGCGATGCTGTCGGTGGCGGCGACGATGAAGGCCATGGCCAGGAAATTCGGCACCGTGACATGAATCTGGCGCTGGAAGCCCCGCGCCAGGCAGGCCTGCTCGATTTTCGAGCCTTGGGCGGCCCGCGCCCCCAAGCCGACATGCCGGGTGTCGGCATAAACCTCGAGACTCAGTTCGCCGGCGATGCGCGGATGGCCGCGTCGGGCGATGGCGACGAATTCCTCGGTGAATAGCAGCTCGTGCCGGTAATGCTCGTTGAGAAAGGGCAGGGCGCCGATGGCGAGGTCGATGCTGCCTTGCTGCAAGGCGTTGTGCAGTTCTTCGCCATCCACTGGCCGGCTGCGGATTTGCAGTCGGGGCGCTTGTTCGTCGAGAACGTGCATCAGCGGCGCCAAGATGAGGCTTTCGCTGTAATCGCTCATCGCCAGTTGCAGCCGCCGGTCAGCCTGGCGAATGTCGTTGCCGGCCTGCGTTTGCAAGGCGGCTTGCAGGCTTTCCAGGGTGTGGCGGATGGGCCCGGCCAATGCGTCGCTGAAGGCCGTCGGTTCGACACCATGAGACTGGCGAATGAACAGCGGATTTCCCATATGCCGCCGTAAACGGTTGAGCGACTGGCTGACGCCCGGCTGGCTCAAACCGAGGCGTGCGGCGGCGCGCGACAGGTTGCGGTCGCGATAGACGGCGTCGAAGACGCGCAACAGATTGAGATCCAGGTTCTCGGTATTCATTTGCTTATATCAGATAGTAATACTGATTTATATACTCATATCTCAGCCTAGCGTAATCTTGAACCCGATTCAATCGGAGTTGAGAAATGGAAGCCAAAACCGTCGCGCGGATTCGACTCGCCCATTTGCTGGTGACCGGCGGGATCTACTTCTGTGCGACCTCATTTCTCATGCAGTTCCCACGCTACATCCTGCAAATCGGCGGCGACGCCCAAGATGCCGGCTGGCTCCTGGCGCTGGGCTTGGTACCGGCGCTGCTGCTCGCCGCCCCGGCGGGGGAGTGGAACCGCCGTCATGGCGGGCGCTGGCCGGCCTTGCTGGGAACTGCGCTGGTCGCGGCCTCGAACCTGCTCATGCTCTGCGTGCCGGTGGTCGGCCCGGCCCTCTTCGGGATCCGCATGTTGTATGCCATCGGGCACACGCTCATGTTCGCAACCCTGTTCACCCAGGCGGCGCTAATGACCAGCGATGTCGTTTCCCGGGTCAAGCTGATCGGCTGGCTGGCGGTGGTCATCCAGGTCGGCAATGCGATCGGGGGAACGATTGGGGAATTGGCGCTGCTTTCCGGTGTCACCGTCTATTGGGCGGGTAGTGCCGGGCTGGCCATGGTTGCAGGCGTGCTGGGCGTGTTTTTCCCCCTCCGCAACGAGCCGCCGGAGCAAAACGGCAATGCATCGATCAAGACGAACAGCGCCTGGCCCGCCGAAGTCTGGGCGGTGGCGGCGGTGGGCATGGCCTTCGCGGGCTTGACCCAGTTCATGCCGACCTACGTCGAGCATCTCGGTCGTAGCGGACAGGTGGCCGAATCCTTCGCCGCCGCCTGGTTTATCACCCCCGCCTTGCTGGTGGTGGCGCTGGTGCGGCTGGCCGGCGGGTATTTCGCCGCCCGCCTGCTGCGTTCCCAGGTGTTGCTGGCCTGTCATGCGCTGCTGGTGCTGACCATGCTGTTGTTGCCTCACATCACCTCGCTCGCCGAGGCGCTGCTTCTGTCGATCGCCTTTGGACTGAGCTATGGCTGGCTCTATCCGGCGCTGAACGGCCTGGCATTCCAGCATACGTCGGCGGAAGCGCGCGGACGGGTTTCGGGCTGGCTGATCAACGCTTTCGAGATCGGCTTTCGTTTCAGCACGGTGGGGCTGGGCGCCCTGATCGTCAATTTTGGTTATCCGGCCATGTTCTTCGGCTTGGCCGGCGCTTACATTGCAGTACTCATATGGGGCTGGTGCCTGGATCATCGCCGTCGCGCCGGCGCCCTCGTCGAACGAACCGCCTGGGAGTAGAACGATGGAAATCAATGACGAAGCGCTTCAAATCGCGCTGGAACAAATCGATGCCGATTCCTGGGAAGAGATGTGCCGCGCTGTCCCGCCGGATGTGGCGGCCGCATTGAAGCTGTCGGTCGAGCGCTGGGGCAACATTGTCATTACCCGCTGCTTGGTAAATGACATGCCTATTGGCAATCGGGCGCTTGCACTGGGTCTGGGCGGAGATTGTTCGGCCGAGCAAGTGATGGACTTGGTACGCGACTTCCAATCCTATGGCTTGAAGAATTTCGCCCTGAAAGTGAGCCCTTACGCGCAACCGGCCGAGTTGCACGAATGGCTGGCTGCGGCCGGGTTGGTGGTGCGGAGCGAGTGGATGAAGGTGGTGCGCGACGACGCGCCTCTGGCGCCGGCGGTACCCGAATTCG
>JAPUEC010000015.1 GCA_027492775.1 Rhodocyclaceae bacterium | reverse complement strand
CCGCAGGAAGCCGGAACGCACCCGATTGGCGATGCGCGAGGAAATGCGCTTCAGCCAAGTATCCTTGCGCTTCTGGCGCCAGCCGGCGACCAGCCGCAACTGCGGATCGGCCGCCTCGAAAAGCTTGGCGAGCATGGCCGGAATGTTGGCCGGATCGTTTTGACCGTCGGCATCGAGGGTAGCGATCCACTGGTTCTTGGCATGGCGAACACCGGTCGACACTCCAGTGCTCTGCCCACAACGCCTGCGGTGGCGAATGCATTTAAAGCGCGGCGCCAATTCCTCGGCCAAGGCGGCGAAAATGGTGGGCGATTCGTCATCGCTGCCGTCATCGACATAGACGATTTCCAGATCGGGATCGTCGCCCAACGCCGCCAGGATTTCATTCACCAACGGGCGGATATTCTCGGCCTCGTTCAAGGCCGGGACGACCACGGATACGCTTCGATCGCCCATCAGTTGTACTCCAGGCCCATGGCTTCGCGCACGTCGCGCATGGTTTCGCGCGCCAACTCGCGGGCCTTTTCGCAGCCGTCGGCAATGATGTTCTTCACCAGCGTTGGATCATCCAGGTATTGCGCGGCGCGTTCGCGCATCGGCGCCTGCTCGCGCAAAATCCCGTCGATCACCGGCTGCTTGCATTCGAGACAACCGATGCCGGCGGTGCGGCAACCTTGCTGCACCCATTCCCTGCAGCCTTCGTCCGAATAGACCTGGTGCAATTGCCAGACCGGGCATTTTTCCGGCTCGCCGGGATCGGTGCGCCGTACCCGCGCCGGGTCGGTCGGCATGCTGCGCACCTTCTTCGTCACCGACTCGGCCGGTTCGCGCAAGGTGATGGTGTTGTTGTAGGACTTGGACATCTTCTGGCCGTCTAGCCCGGGCATTCTCGAAGCTTCGGTCAGCAAGGCGCCAGGCTCGGCCAGGATCATCTTGCCGGTGCCTTCAAGATAGCCGAAGAGGCGCTCGCGGTCGACCACCGATAGATGCTGCAATTCTTCGAGCAGCGCATGCGCCTGCTCCACGGCTTCCTTGTCGCCATTTTGCTGGAAGCGGACACGCAGTTCCTCGTAGAGCTTGGCGCGCTTGCCGCCCAGCTTCTTCATCGCCTCGCGCGCCTTGTCCTCGAAACCGGGTTCGCGGCCGTACATGTGATTGAAGCGGCGCACCAGCTCGCGCGTGAACTCGATATGCGGCACCTGGTCCTCGCCCACCGGCACCTTGTCGGCGCGATAGATGAGGATGTCGGCGCTCATCAGCAGCGGATAGCCGAGAAAACCGTAGGTCGAGAGATCCTTGTTGGCGAGTTTTTCCTGCTGGTCCTTGTAGGTTGGCACGCGCTCGAGCCAACCCAGCGGCGTCATCATCGACAAGAGCAGATGCAGCTCGGCGTGTTCAGGAACACGCGACTGGATGAAAATGGTCGCCGCGCTCGGGTCGACGCCCGCAGCCAGCCAATCGACGACCATATCCCACGTGGCCTGTTCGATGCCGCGCGGATCGTCATATTGCGTCGTCAGCGCATGCCAGTCGGCGGCGAAGAAAAGGCAGGGGTATTCGTGCTGAAGCTCGACCCAGTTTTTCAACACGCCGTGATAGTGGCCCAAATGAAGCGCGCCGGTGGGGCGCATGCCCGAGAGAACTCGTTCCGCGTACATGATCAACGCCTAGTAAAAACCAAAAATAACCTGAATGATCCGGACCACCATGCCGACGATCGGATGCAACACTTGGCCCAGAAGGCCGGTAAACAGCAGCAGCAACAGGATCGGGAATCCCCACCGTTCGAGTTGCGCAAAACGCCAGGCCAGCGACGTCGGCAGCAGACTGACCGCGATCCGTCCGCCATCGAGTGGCGGCAGCGGAAACAGATTCAGCACCATCAACACCACGTTGACCATGATTCCGGCCTTGCTCATTTCCAGCATTGGCAGCGTATAGGCCGAATCCGGCATCATGATCGCCAGTTTCAACAGCAAGGCCCAGCCCAATGCCATGACCAGATTGGCGCCCGGGCCTGCCGCCGCCACCCAGAGCATGTCGCGCTTGGGATGACGCAACCGGCTGAAATCGACCGGCACCGGCTTGGCGTAACCGAAGAGGAAACTGCCGCCGGAAAATACCAGAATGGCAATGGGGATGACGATGGTACCCCACAAGTCGATATGCTTAATGGGATTCAGCGTAATGCGCCCGGCCTGCCAAGCCGTGGGGTCGCCGAAATGGCGCGCCACATAGCCATGGGCCGCTTCGTGCAGCGTGATGGCGAAAACCATGGGCAAGGCCCAAATGGCGATTTGCTGGATGATATTGTCTGTCATGTCCCGAGTCCGGCGGCGATTTTAGCAAAACGCGCGGCCTTATCCCTCCAGTCCCAGGGGCTCAAGGCGGCCCCGTCCAGCGCGAATGAGTTCGGGAACGCCGCCGGTCAGATCGACCACCGTCGTCGGTTCCGTACCACAGGAGCCGCCGTCGAGAACGAGATCGACACGCTCATCGAGGCGATCGTTAATTTCCCAGCCTTCGGTCATCGCCGTCTCATCCTCGGGCAATTGCATGGTCGTCGTCAGCAGCGGTTCGTCGAGTTCCGCCAGCAGCGCCTGAACGATCTTGTGGTCGGGCACCCGCAGACCAATGGTCTTGCGCTTGGGATGCAGCACGCGGCGCGGCAGTTCCTTCGTCCCTTCGAGAATGAAGGTGTAGCTGCCGGGCGTCGTCGCCTTCAATAGCCGGTATTGGGCATTGTCGACACGGGCGTATTGGGCGATTTCGGAGAGATCGCGGCACATCAGCGTCATGTGGTGACGGTCATCGACGCGGCGTATTTCGCGGATGCGATCGAGCGCGGTCTTGTCGCCGAGACGGCAGCCCAGGGCATAACAGGAATCGGTGGGAATGACGATAACTCCGCCCTCGCGCACCACTTCGGCGGCGCGGGCCAGCAAGCGCGGCTGTGGGGTTTCGGGATGGATGGCGAGATAGTGCGACATCACATCAATAACCGCCAAACGGGCTTCAAATCTTCCGGCAGGGCCGGAACCTTGCCCAGATCGACATGGCTTTCTTCCGGGCCGTGGAAATCCGAACCGCGGGAGGCATAAAAACCGAAATTGCGGGCCATGCGCGCGAAGTGCAGGAAATGGTCGTTGCCGTGGCTGGCGCAAGCGACTTCTAATGCCTGCCCGCCGAGTTCGCGGAATTCCGAAAGAAAAGCGCGCATTTCACCGCCGGAAAGACGATAACGGCCAGGGTGGGCGACGACCGCAACGCCGCCGGCGGAGATGATCCAGGAAACCGCCTCTTCCAGCGTCGCCCAGCGGTGGTCGACATAGCCTGGCTTGCCCGGGGTCAGGTAACCGCGGAACACCGTCGCCACATCCTTGCAGATGCCGATTTCGACCAGATAGCGCGCGAAATGAGCCCGGGAGATGAGGCTGGGATTGCCGGCGTAGCGCATGGCGCCTTCAAAGGCGTTTTCGATGGCGACCGCCGCGAGGGCGTCGCTCATGCGTCGTGCGCGCTCGACGCGGCCGCTGCGCAAAACGTTAAGGCCATCGCGCAGCATTGAACTGTCCGCATCCACACCGAGTCCGACCACGTGAATCGGGGTGGATTTCCATTCGATGGAGATTTCTACGCCGGGCAGGAAGTCGATTCCACATTCGGCGGCGGTCGCCGCCGCTTCTGGGAGACCGCTGCAATCGTCGTGGTCGGTCAGCGCCAGCCAGGTCACCCCGTTTCCAGCTGCGCGACACACCACTTCCGAAGGCGGCAACAAGCCGTCGGAAACGGAAGAATGGCAGTGAAAATCAAAATTGGCGGGGTT
>JAPUEC010000014.1 GCA_027492775.1 Rhodocyclaceae bacterium | reverse complement strand
GCCCCCAGACCAGGTCGGCGGCGCGGGCGAGGAAGGCTCCGCCGGCGCCGGCATTGCCTTGCAGGGCGGCGATGGTGAGGTGGGATTCGCAGCGGAGGATGGCTTCGGCGAGATCGTCGATGGCATTGATGTTGGCCCAGGATTCGTCGGCGGCGCTTTTGGCCGTTTCGATGAGGTTGAGGTGGACGCCGTTGGACCAGAAGTCTTCGCCGCCGAGTAGCACGATGACGCGCGTCGGCCGCGTCGTCGCCCACAGGAAGGCTTCGGTCAGGCGTTGGCACTGGCGCGTGCCCATGGCGCCGTTGTAGAAATCAAAGCTAAGAAAGCCGACGCCATCTGCCTCCTCGTAGGCGATGTCCTGCCAGGTCGCATGCCCGGCTTTCCAGAGCGAGGGCAGCGGCGCTTCGGGCAGGGCGGCGGATTCGGGGAAGGCGAGCGTCGCCGGCAGCTTGATTTGCCCCGGCCGCTTGACGTGGCCGATCCAGACCGCGCCATCGACGGTGGCGCGGCAGAGCGCCGTCTCTCGTCGGGCCAGGAGTTCTCCGGGCGTGCCGCGCAGATGCTCTTCCGGCCAGGCGTCGAACAAGCGGCAGTCGGCGCCCAACAACCTGTCTTCAACCCCCGGGAAGCCGTCGGCGGCATGGACCTGGGAGAGTATGGTGGCGGCGGAATCCCTTTGCCAGTCGATGGCGCGGTCCTTTGCCTGCATGAGTGGCCGGAACTTGCCCGGCGCTTCCGGGCATGGCCGCGCCGGCGTGAAATCGCCGCTGGCGTAGCGTTCGACCGCCTGCAACACCGCGACCGCCGCCGCTTCGGTGACCTCGTTGCGATAGAGCGTCGATTTTTTGCGGGCGCGCAGCGGAAATGTTGCGCTCGCCCATACCGGCCCGGCATCCATTTCCGCTTCCGCCTGAAGGACGGTGACGCCCCATTGCAGCGCGCCTTCCTGGATCGCCCAGTCGAGCGCCGATGGCCCGCGGTCGCCGACGATGCCGGGATGAACGATGAAGCAGGGCAGGCGCGACCAGACCGATTCGGGAATTGCGCGCTTGAGGAAGGGGGCCACGATCAGCTCGGGACGAAACAGCGCAACCGCCTCTTCGGTGACCGAATCGGCGATGTCGAATTCAATGCTGACTTCATGGCCGCGTTCGCTCAATTCACAATAAAGGCGCTGGGCGAGGCTATTGAAGCTGTGGGTGAGAAAAAGAATGCGCATCGGTTTTTGAGCTAAAACGATCATCTTGCCGATATGCCAATAAATTTTATCGGCACTATGCCCCCTGAATGAAGCAAGCAAGACCAGTGGTTTTAATCGAAATTTTATTCTAAGTGAATGAATTTATTACCTTTGTCAGACTTTACAAGGCGCCGCCTTGGCGTACCATGCTGCCAGCCACCAAAATTCACAATAGCAGGGGGAGACAGCATGGCTCAAGCTAACCGGTCGGAGAGCGCGCGGCGCCGTTCGCCCAAACGCACACCAGATTTCATTGCCGCTGTCCGCTTCAAGGATGGTGAGCGTCAGTTATTCACCGTCAGTAACGCCCAGGATAGCCAGGAAGCGCGTCAAATGGTTCTCGACGAGCTTCAGAACGTCCGCTCCGTCGTGATCCTGCTGCCGTAATGGGTTGACTGAACGGACGAGCGTCCGTTCAGCAAATCCGCGGCAATTGTTCGCCCGTGAGCCAGTCTACGATGCGCCGGCCGCCGAAGGCGGTCGTCATCTGGACGAAGTGATGCGCGTCTTCATGGCATTCCCCGACAATGGCTGCGTCGGCGCCCAATGGATGCGCGCGCATGACCGCCAGCAGGCGTTCGGCGTCCTGCTTGGCGCAAATGGCGATGAGCTTGCCTTCGTTGGCGACATAGAGCGGGTCGAGCCCGAGGAATTCGCAAGCCGCGTTCACCGCCGGCTTCACCGGCAAGGCCGCTTCCCGCAGCATCATTCCCACCCCTGACTGCTTGGCGATCTCGTTGAGCGTCGTCGCCAGTCCCCCGCGCGTCGGATCGCGCAGGACGCGAATGTCGATTCCAGTATCGAGCAAGGTCGCGATCAAACCGTGCAGCGCGGCGGTGTCGGACACAATGGGCGACTCGAACCCCAGGCTTTCGCGCTGCGCCATGATCGCCATGCCATGGTCGCCGAGGCTGCCCGAAACCAGAATGGCGTCACCCGGACGCGCCCGTCGGCCGGAAATTTCGCGGCCGGCAGGAACGACGCCGACGGCGGTGGTGGTGATGAAAACCCCGTCGCCCTTGCCGCGCTCGACCACCTTGGTATCGCCGGTGACGATCGGCACGCCCGCTTCCTTCGCCGCTGCCGCCATGCTTTGTACGATGCGCGCCAGGTCGGCCAGCGCGAAGCCTTCCTCAAGGATGAAGGCGGCCGAGAGCCACAACGGCTTGGCGCCCATGACCGCAACGTCGTTGATGGTGCCATGCACCGACAGGCAACCGATATCGCCGCCGGGGAAAAAGAGCGGCGAGACAACGTGGCTATCGGTCGCCATGACCAAGCGGCCTTCGGGCGCCGGCAGCACCGCGCCGTCGTCGCCCTGCGCCAGCCATTCATTGCCGAGGTGGCGGGCGAACAGTTCCTCGATCAGCTGGGCCATGGCGCGGCCGCCCGAGCCGTGCGCCATGTCGACCTGTCCGTGCTTGATGTCGAGCGGGCGGACGTAGCCTGCCCTGACCTTGCTTTCCGTCACAACGATTTCTCCTTGCCGCTGCTATCGCGCCAGCGTCGATAGAGCCAGACGGCGGCGCCGATTATAAGAACATAGCCGAGAAAGCGGGTGAAACCGCCGATGCGGACATCGCCGGCGAGCACGCCCCAGCGCATGAAAATCTCGGTCCAGTCATGTTCGCCATTGCCCACCAGCGGCAGCTCCTGCGCCCGGGCATCGGCCATGTAGCGGCCGATGTTGAGCAGGTTTTCGCCGAGCCAGGCGAGCGCCATGGCGAAGCCCGCCGCCGTTCTTTGCCGGCGGAATTCGAACATGGCCGCAGCCGGGAAGAGCAGTTGGAAGAGCGTGCCGCCATAGACGGTCAGGCGTTCGCTCAGGATGCCGCAAATGGGATGCCCGGCCTCATGCAAGGCCAGGTTGGCGCTATCGAGGATCGGCACCCATTGGCCTTCCGAAAAGCGCTGGATGGCGGCGACGACGGAAGCGACGGCGACAACCCCAACCAGCGCCGGCAAGGTGACTGGTTTCCAGCCGGAAGGGTCTTCTGAATCGAATTCGGCGCCGGCCAACTCCGACATCAGGCCATGTCCTTGTAGCGGCCGTAGGTGTAATGCGCGGCGCAGGCGCCTTCCGAACTCACCATACACGAGCCGATCGGATTTTGGCTTCGGCCGGCGCTACGCGCCTTAACATTCGCTTCGCTCATGATTAGCCTACGCCGAAATCCCATCTGCCACGTCTTTGTACCGACCGTAGGTGTAGTGTGCAGCACACGCCCCCTCCGAGCTCACCATGCACGAGCCGATGGGATTTTCTGGCGTGCACACGGTGCCGAAGATCTTACAGTCCTGCGGCCGCTTGACGCCGCGCAGAATGGCGCCGCACTCGCAGGCCTTGTGGTCGGGCACCGCCTTGTATTCGACCGGGAAGCGCACCTCGGCGTCGAACTCCGCCAGTTCGTCGCGAATCTTCAGCGCCGAATAGGGCACGACGTTGAGGCCACGCCACTCGAAGCTCTTGCGTAGCTCGAATATCTCGGCGACCAGCGCTTGGGCTTTGAGATTGCCGTCGCGCGTCACGGCGCGGGAGAACTCGTTCTCCACCTCGGCGCGACCCTCATTCACTTGGCGCACCAGCATGCGCACTGCCTGCATGACGTCGAGTGGCTCGAAGCCGGCGATCACCACCGGCTTACGATACTCCTCGGCGAAGAACTCGTAAGGCCGGCTGCCGATGATGGTCGATACATGCGCCGGGCCGATGAAGCCGTCCAGCGGCACCGTGCCGTACTGGCGCACTTCCGGCGACTCGAGGATGCTGGAAATGGCCGAAGGCGTCAGCACATGACAGCAGAGCACGGAGAAATTCTTCAGCCCAAGCGCCTTGGCGTACTTGATCGCCACTGCCGTTGGCGGCGTCGTGGTTTCGAAGCCGATAGCGAAAAACACCACCTGCTTTTCCGGGTGTTTTTCGGCATAAGCGACCGCGTCGGCGCTGGAATACACCATCTGGATGTCGCCGCCCTTGGCCTTGGCCTTCAACAGCGAGAGCTGGTCGGAGGCCGGGACGCGCAGGCAGTCGCCGTACGTGCAGAGCGTGACCTTGTGTTCGAGGGCCAGGCGGATCGCTTGGTCGACGCGGCCGATGGGCAGCACGCAGACCGGGCAGCCTGGGCCGTGAATCATGCGGACATTGGCCGGCAGCAGATCCGTCACGCCGTAGCGTGAAATGGCATGGGTGTGCCCGCCGCAGAATTCCATGAAGTGGTAGCGGCGATCCGCCTGCACTTCGCACGCAATGGCGGCGCCGATGCGCTTGGCGACTTCGCCGTCGCGGAATTCGTCGATGTATTTCATTGTTGGTTGAGGATTGCGTCCATGTCGGCCGCGTTGTATTGGTTGAACAAGGCCAGCGTGCTCTCAGCCTCTTGCGGGTCGAGCTTGTTGAGCGCGTAGCCGACGTGAACGATGACGTAATCGCCGACGGCGACGTCTTCCACCAGCGCCAGCGAAATCAGCTTTCGCACGCCGGCAAGGTCGACAACTGCGCTATCGGCGTCGCGGATTTCGACGATCTGGGCGGGAATGGCAAGGCACATGGTTATCTCCAGTTCAAAAGCGTGCGACCCAAGCTTGGCCGAGGGCGAGGCCGCCGTCGTTGGGCGGCGCCAGCCGGGCTTCCAGCAGGGCGAGTCCGCGGCCTTCGAGACCGGCACGCAAGGCGGACATCAATACGTGATTCATGGCGCAACCGCCGCCGCAGGCCACGCTCTGCAATCCCGTCGCCGCCGCGGCTCCGGCCGTCCATTCAGCCAGGCCGGCGGCGACGGTGGCGTGAAAAACCGCCGCTCCGAGCGCCGGATCTTCACACTCGGCAAGAAAATATAATAGGGGAGCGAAGTCCAAAGTACCTTGATTTAAAACAATTCCGCCGGCGAGCGGCGCGGCCGGGCCATGGGCGGCGGCAAGGCCTTCCAGTTCCATCGCCGCCTGGCCCTCGTAGCGCATTTCCGCGCGCAGGCCGAGCAGGCCGGAGGCGGCGTCGAAGAGCCGGCCAAGGCTGGATGTTGGCGGGCAATTGAGGCCGCGTTCGAGCATCTGCGCCAGCCGGGCGCCGTCGCGGCCCGGGTGGCGGCGGGCGATGAAATCGGCGATGCGGTCGTGTTGCCCGCAGGCGTGCAGCGCGCTCGCCGCCATGCGCCACGGCTCGCGCGCGGCGCGGTCGCCGCCGGGCAGGGCGAGCGGTTGCAGATGGGCGAGCCGCTCGGCGCGGGCACCGTCGACTCGCAGTAATTCGCCGCCCCAGATGCCGCCGTCCGGCCCGAGGCCGACACCGTCGAGGGCCAGCCCAAGGACCGCGCCGCCACTCCAGCGATGCTCGGCGAGGATGGCGCCGATATGGGCATGATGGTGGGCCACGCCGATGGTCGGGACGCCGCGTTCGGCGGCAAAGGCGGCGGCGAGCCGGGTTGATGCGTAATCCGGGTGCAGATCGTGCGCCACCCGTTCCGGCTTGACGGCGAGGATGTCGAGCAGGTGCGCCACCGTTTCTTCGAGGAAACCGATGGCGGCCGCGTTGTCGAGGCCGCCGATATGCTGCGAAAGAAAGGCCTCGCGACCCTTGGTGACGCAAACCGTGTTCTTGAGGAAGGCGCCGAAAGCGAGCGCTGGTGGCCCGTCTTCGGCGAGTGGGATGGGCACCGGCGTGTAGCCCCGGGCGCGGCGCATAAAGGCGGGGCCTTCGCTCACGCGGTCGCCGGCGCGCACCACCGAATCGTCGCAGCGAATGACGATGTCGCGGTCATGCAGCAGAAAGGCATCGGCGATGCCGGCCAGGCGTTCCCACGCCTCGGCGTTGCCGGTGACGAGCGGCTCGCCGTGGGGATTGGCGCTGGTCATGATCAGCAGGAGATCGTTCGGCGCTGCCAGCCAGTCGGTGCCCTGCGGGCGGCCGGAGAACTCGTGCCAGAGCAGCAGGTGGAGCGGCGTGGTCGGCAGCATGGCGCCGAGCCAGGCGAGGCCAGGGGCGATTCCCGGCAGTTCCATGCCGCCTTTGGGGCACAGGACGATGGGCGCGGCGGCGCTCCGCAGCAGGGCTTCTTCGACAGCGCTGATGGCGGCGAAATCGGCCAGGGAAGCGGGGTTGAGACCCATGACGGCGAAGGGCTTCTCTTCGCGCTGCTTGCGGCGGCGCAGTTCGGCAACAGCGGCGGCGTTGCGCGCATCGCAGGCGAGGTGGAAACCGCCGAGTCCCTTGATGGCGACGATTTGGCCGGCCAGCAAGCGTTGCAGCGTTTCTGCGATGGGGTCGCCGTTAATGGCTTGGCCGTCGATGTCGAGCAGCGCCAGCGTCGGGCCGCAATCGGGGCAGCAGGTGGTTTCGGCGTGGAAACGGCGGTCCGCCGGGTCGCGGTATTCGGTATCGCAGGGCGGGCAGAGCGGAAAATCGGCGAGGCTGGTGCTGGCGCGGTCGTAGGGAATGCGCCGGCTGACGGTGTAGCGCGGGCCGCAGTGCGTGCAGGTGGTGAAGGCGTAGCGCCAGCGGCGGCCGTCCGGATTGCAAAGATCGGCGATGCAGTCGGGGCACAGGGCGGCATCCGGGCCGATGGCCGTGGCGACCTTGCCGGCGCCGCTTTCGATGATGGTGAAGCCGTCAGCCGCCTGCGGCGTGCTCTCCCGACTCTCGATCTCGTCGACGCGCGCCAGTCGCGGCGCTTCGCGGGGAATGCGTTCGATCAGGGCGTCAATGGCGCTTGACGCGCCTTGTGCCTCGATCTCCACGCCTTCGCCGTCGTTCTTGACCCAGCCTTTAAGTCCCAGTTCGTGCGCGAGCCGCCAGACATAAGGACGAAATCCCACGCCCTGCACCAACCCGCGCACGCGGATGCGGCGCGAGGCGGTGGTGGTCGGGGAGACGGCGAGACCGCCGTCCGGGTCATTCACTGCCGCCGCCTCACTTGGCCGCGAGACGCGCTTCCAGTTCGGCGACGCGCTGCTTGAGCGCATCCACCGTATCCGAACGCTTGCTGCGCTGGTCTTCCAGCCCGGCTTCGATCCACGACAGCCAGGCCGACATGCCGTCGCCGCTGGTGGCGGAAACACGGATCACCGTCAGGTCCGGATTGACCTTGCGGGCGTTCTCCTCGGCCAGGTCGGCGTTGAAATCGAGGTAGGGCAGCAGGTCGCACTTGTTGAGCAGCATGACATCGGCGGCGCGGAACATGTCCGGGTACTTGAGCGGCTTGTCCTCGCCCTCGGTCACCGAAAGAATGGCGACCTTGTGGTGCTCGCCGAGATCGAAGGCCGCCGGACAGACGAGGTTGCCGACGTTCTCGATAAGGAAAAGCGATTCGTCGGCCGGCTTCAAGCGCTCCAGCGCGTGGCCGACCATGTGGGCGTCGAGGTGGCAGCCCTTGCCGGTGTTGATCTGCAGGGCCGGCACGCCGGTGGCGCGGATGCGTTCGGCGTCGTTGGAAGTCTGCTGGTCGCCTTCGACCACGGCGATGTCGTATTTGGCCTTCAGCGCCTCGATGGTCTTGCAGAGCAGGGTGGTCTTGCCGGAACCGGGGCTGGAGACGAGATTGAGGGCAAAAATGCCGCGTTCGTCCATCCAGGCGTGGTTGGCGCGGGCGTAGCCATCGTTCTTGGAGAGGATGTCGCGTTCGATCTGAACCATGCGCGATTGCGTCATGCCCGGCGCGTGGGCGCGGGCCGGGCCGGCGCCGAAATCGAGCTCGCCGCCGGCGCCATGGCTGTGGCCGTGGTCGTGACCATGATCGTGATCGTGCGGATGGGCGTGGCCGTGATGTTCATGCGCATGCTCGCCGGCGTGGACATGGGCGTGGGCGTGCGTCGAGCCGTCGGCATGGGTGTGGGGATGTTCATGCGCGTCGTGAATGGCGTCGGCAATGGCGCCGTGGTCATGACCATGCGGGTGCTGGTGCACCGTGCCGTCGGCGTGGACATGCGTGTGTCCGTGCGCATGGTCGTGATCGCCCTCGATGCGCGTCTCGCCCGCGCCACAGCCGCAAATGGTGCACATGCCCTTCTCCTTGATCGATTGCCGGCGAATCGCGTCGCCGTATACAACTCCCCACAATATGGGACGCAAAGGCAAGCGGTCAAGTTCAACCGCGAAAAGCGTTGATCTGGCTCAAGCGCCTCCGCCCTGCCGAATGTCGGAGCGGCTGGGGCTGCTGCTATACTCCCGGCGATCTTGCTGGCTGCCGGCGCCATGCCTACAGACTTTCGTCCCGCCGGAGAACTCAAGCAGTGCTTTGAAGGTCAAGACAGCGTCCGATCAAAAAAACATTCGGCGCCGATTCCATCGGCGTCGGCATTCGTCATTTTTAGGAGATACGCCATGTGTGGCATCGTCGCGGCGACCCGGGTTGGCCAGAACGTCGTTCCGGTCCTGATCGAAGGGCTGAAAAAACTCGAATATCGCGGCTACGACTCCGCCGGTCTGGCGGTTTTACGCGCGGGCAAACTGGAGCGCGTGCGCTCGGTCGGCCGCGTCGCCGAGCTGGAAGCGCTCTCTTCCGGCATCGAGACCGACAGCGGCATCGCCCATACGCGCTGGGCGACTCACGGCGTGCCCTGCGAACGTAATGCCCACCCGCACATTTCCGGCGGATTGGCGGTGGTGCACAACGGCATCATCGAAAATTTCGAGGCGCTGCGCAGCGAACTGCAAGGTTTGGGCTACACCTTCGAGTCGGACACCGATACCGAAACCATCGCCCACCTTATCCATCAGCAACTGAAAACCGAGCCCGACCTCTTCATCGCCGTCCGCCAGGCGCTGCGGCGTTTGCAGGGCGCCTACGCGATTGCCGTGTTGCAGCAGGATCACCCGGAACGCATCGTTGTCGCGCGCGAAGGCTCGCCCTTGCTGCTCGGCGTGGGCGAAGACGGAAACTACGCCGCTTCCGACGCTTCGGCGCTCCTGCAGGTCACCCGCCGTATCGTCTATCTGGAAAACGGCGACGTCGCCGAAATCACCCCCACCGGCCATCGCGTCACCCGTCTCGACGGCACACCGGCCGAGCGTCCGGAAGTGCTTTCGCAGCTTTCCGCCGATGCGGTCGAACTTGGCGTCTATCGCCATTACATGCAGAAGGAAATCTTCGAGCAGCCCGACGCCCTGGCCAATACGCTGGAAATGGTCGGCGCCGCCAAGACCATCCAGCCCGGCATCTTCGGCGCCCAGGCGGCCGAGATTCTGGAAGGCATCGACGGCATCCTCATCCTCGCCTGCGGCACCAGCGGCCATGCCGGCCAGGTGGCGCGCTACTGGCTGGAGAGCCTTGCCGGCATCCCCACCACGGTCGAAGTCGCAAGTGAATACCGTTACCGCGACTCGGTGCCCAACCCGCGCCAGTTGGTCATCGCCATCTCGCAATCGGGCGAGACCGCCGATACCCTGGCCGCCTTGCGCCACGCCAAATCGCTCGGCCAGGAACGCACGCTCGCCATCTGCAACGTGCCGGAATCGGCCATCGTGCGCGAAGCGGCCCTGCGCTTCGTCACTCGCGCCGGCCCGGAGATCGGCGTTGCCTCGACCAAGGCCTTCACCACCCAACTGGCGGCGCTTTTCCTGCTGACGCTGGTTGTTGCCAAGCTGCGCGGCAGGCTGGACGCCATCCAGGAAGCGATGCACCTCAAGGCGCTCCGCCATCTGCCTTCGGCGGTTGGCGAAGTGCTCAAGCTCGAACCGGAAATCGAAGCCTGGTCACGCCATTTCGCCGACAAGCGCCACGCCCTCTTCCTCGGCCGCGGCCGGCATTACCCCATTGCCCTCGAAGGCGCCTTGAAGCTCAAGGAAATTTCCTACATCCACGCCGAGGCCTATCCTTCCGGCGAACTCAAGCATGGTCCGCTGGCGCTGGTCGACCGCGAAATGCCCGTCATCGCCGTGGCCCCGAACGACGATCTGCTGGAGAAGCTCAAATCCAATCTGCAGGAAGTGCGGGCGCGCGGCGGCGAGCTCTACGTTTTCGCCGACGCCGACAGCCATATCCCGGAATCCGAAGGCATTCACATCCTCCACCTGCCCGAGCACTACGGCCAGCTCTCACCCATCCTCCACGTCGTGCCGCTGCAACTGCTCTCCTACCACACGGCGCTGGTCAAGGGCACGGACGTGGACAAACCGCGCAACCTCGCCAAGAGCGTGACCGTCGAGTAAAGCCGCGGGGCGCATAGCGCTGCGCGTTTTGCAGCGAAGGCTAAGGCCGCCGGCGTTAAGGCCGTAGGCCGGGCGGAGCTACAAACCGCGCAATTTCGCCAAGAGCGTGACGGTGGCGTAAGCGCTTTCCGGCCCCGCGGCGCTTGCGCCTGCCGGATGAGCTGATAAAGCTTGGCGGGAACAATCCGGTCGGACCCACCGGCTCCCGCCGTCTTTATAAACCTGTGAGAGCGCTCTTCGATTAAGCCCCTGGGCAATGCGAACGCATAAGCGCCCTGGCCTACGCTTCGCAGGCGATACGGATCTGCGGATTGAGGGCGCCCGCCAGCGAAGGGGAATTGCAGCGCAGCCATAGCGGGCGCCCGCCAGCATGCCGGCGATGGCGCCGGCGGTGTCCGCGTGCCGCCGCGATTGACGATATCAATCAGGCAATTCTCGAAGCTTTCCGTCTCGAAGAAGGCCTGGAAGACGGCGATCAGGATATCGATAGCCACTGAGTTTCAGCTGCGGCTGGCTGGTCTGAATACAGCAAATTTTCAGCCCTGTTTCTTGGCGATTTCGCGGGCCAGTGCTTCCTTGTTCATGCGCGAGCGTCCGGCAATGCCGAGGCTCGCCGCGCGATCCAGGAGTTCCTTCTTGCTGTGGCCTTCCACATCCACGCCACCGAAGGTTTCGCCCTTGCCGGCGCGCTTGCCCTCGGTCGACTGTCGGGAGCGGGAATCGGATGGTCCGGGCTCCTTCTTGGGCTCCCAATGGTCGCCAACTTTCTCGAAACTGTGCTTGAGCGCGCCGTAGGCGGTTCTGCCGGCACGTTCGCCGGGACCGTATTCCTCTTCCGCGCTTTTGAGGGTCTTTTCGTAGGTGCGCTGCGCCTTGGCCGGCGAGCGCTTGAGGGTCGATGGCATCTTGACGCCTTGCTGTCTGGGCATGATGGTCTCCTGATGAAAGCGGCCGTGCGATGGCCGTTTCCCTCGGAGGCAAATGGCATGCCGTGGCTTTCGGAGTTGCGCGGTTACGGCGAGGGCCCGGAGTGGTTCATCAGCTTGAAACCTGAAGACGACGGCGTTTGAATTGACGTTCGCATTAGAACAGACGGATACTTCCCCATTGGTCTTATCCCACTACAAAGGAAATCGTCATGCAACGCCCCGTTCAGTTCATCGCTCTTCTTGCTGCCGTTTTTCTTCTTGCCGCTTGCGACAAGATGGTCGAAAAAGCCACCGAAAAAATGGCCGAGAAGGCGCTTGAGTCCCAGTCCAAGGATGGCACCAAGGCTACGGTCAGTCTTTCCGGAGGTGCCGCCAAAGTGACGACTACCGATGCTTCCGGCAAGGCGTCGACCATGGAATGGGGCGGCGCACAGGTCAGCGAGGCCGAATTTGGCGTGCCTTTCTATCCGGGCACCAAGCCGGGCGAAGGAGGCGTTTCCAAGATCGTGACGCCGCAGGGTACGGCCATGACGGTCAGCCTGCACAGCAAGGATGCGGCGGACAAGGTGGCGGCGTTCTATCGGGAAAAGCTCAGGTCGCAGTCGCAGGGCGACAAGAACCTGACGGACATGAGCCTGGGCGAAGGCGCGACGACCTTGATGCTGGCCGACAGCAAGGCGAAGAGTTCTGTCCATATCCATGTGGCGAAAGCTTCGGATTCGGGCAGCGATATCAATATTGTCGTCAGTCGCGATATCGCGAACTGAAGCTCGCCGTCACCGGCTGGCGCTTTTGGCCGGCAGATCGGGAAAACGGCTGGAGAGCAAGGATCGGGCGGGCGCCCGGCCAGCCATTTCATTGAACGCGGACGCCGCCCTTTATCAAGCCCAAGGAAAGCGGCAGGAATCGCGTGGTGGCAGCGAACTCGCTTTAGGCTGGTCGATCAGCTCTGCATAATATAGTCATAGGGTTTCCAGGCTAGGCGGCGCTGCTGGTGCTGCCGGTCGCGGCATGCCATGCATTGAGTGCGTCAGGGACGGAATCCGTCCGGAATTCAAACAAGGGAGAGAAGAAATGATCAAGGTCAGCGTCATGTATCCGAACGTCGAAGGCTCAAAGTTCGACATCGACTACTACTGCAAATCCCATATTTCCCTGGTGCGCGCGAAACTTGGCGATGCCCTGCAAGGTGTCGAAGTGGAAAAAGGGATTTCGGATGCGGCGGGAAAGCCTCCCGCCTATATTGCTTTCGGGCATCTCTATTTCGAATCCATCGACACTTTCCGCTCCGCTTTCGGGGCACATGGGGCGGCTTTTCAGCAGGATGTCGCCAACTACACCGACATCGTTCCCATCCTCCAGGTCAGCGAAGTGATGCTTTAGAAGGGGGGCGGCCTTGCGAGCGATGCATAACAGGATCGGGGGCGTTTAGCTGAATCGAAGCTTGCCGCCCACCATGCTCACGAACCGACTTTGGGCTTGTCGAACCCGGCCGGTCTTGCCGGTGCGATCATCCTTGCGGGATTTCAAGTAACAGGGGGCTATGCCCCTGTTGCCTTCACCTTAGTAACGGCGTCCGTCATCCGGGCGTCGGTCCTGGCGGTTGGGTACGCCATCGTCGTCACGGTCGCGATCCATGCGATCAGGGACACCGTCGCGGTCGCGATCACGTTCATGCTGGCGATCAACAGGACTGATCTTTTCATGCTTGCTCCTTTTGGGTTAGCGCCTGTCATTAATAGGGCATCGAAAGCCCGGTATGTACGCTGTCGTCCAAAGTTCACGTCGCTTGAATAAATCCTAGGTTTGAACTCAGCCAGATGCCGCGGCATAAAGCATTGGTTGATACGTGGGCGTACAGACCAAAGTAATACGGCGCGCCATATTGATGAGGCACTGGTTCGACGTCCTGGAAGCGCCGCGAGCACCGTAAGAACTCCCCGTTCCTCGAAGTTTTTCAGCGTCGGTCGAAGCTTTAACTGGCTTCCGTCGTAAGACGGTCGAGCATCAGGACGAATGCGGAAGTTCGATATCCACGCCAGTCACCACAACGATTTACCGGAGAAAACCAATGAATACATTATTGAGAAACACCCTGATGGTGGCCGGGCTGGCAATTGCCACGCAAGCGGTCGCACAAATCACTTTTTACGAGCGCGAGGGCTTTGCGGGCCGGTCTTTCACCACCGAAAAGAAAATTGGTAACTTCGATCGTTATGGCTTCAATGATCGTGCCTCGTCAGTCGAGGTCCTCCGCGGCCGCTGGGAAGTTTGCGAGGACGCCCGGTTCCATGGTCAATGTATCGTCCTGCGTCCGGGCAGGTATCCATCATTGGCCGCCATGGGTCTGAACAATCGCGTTTCATCGGTGCGCACTATCAGCAGGAATGCGCGTATTGATGATCGCCGTTATGCTCCCGAGCCAGTCGCATCGAATAACAACTATCGCCGCCGCGACAACGAACGGCTCTATGAGGCAAACGTCACTTCGGTGCGCGCCGTCGTCGGCCCGCCGGAAAAGCGCTGCTGGATGGAACGCGAGCAAGTCCCCGTTGAACGTCGCAGCAGCAGCAATGTTCCCGGCGCAGTGGTCGGTGCCGTTATCGGTGGCATCCTCGGGCACCAAGTGGGCGGCGGAACCGGCAAGGACCTAGCCACTGCCGGCGGTGCCGTCGCTGGCGCGGTGGTCGGCGCCAATGTCGGACGCGACAATGGTGGGCAGGAGATGCGCACGCAGGATGTCCAGCGTTGCTCGACGACACCCAGCCAGGCACGGCCCGAATTCTGGGATGTGACCTACAACTTCCGCGGCCAGGAGCATCGTGTCCAGATGACCGCTCCGCCGGGACCGACAGTGACCGTGAATGATCATGGCGAGCCCCGTCAGTAAGATCTGACACGCTTGCGCCAAGGCCCTTCGGGGCCTTTTTTTCGTCCGCGGTGGCTCCTTAGGCCTCGCCTCTGGCTCTTCATGCGCTCGCTAACAGCAGCGCATGTTCACGGTTGTTACGGTTAGTTCGGCGGCGCGGCGAAGTTCGGGGCTAAGCGTTTTCCGTCCAGTCGAAATCCATCTGGCACGCCGTTCCTTCCGCCAGTTGGCGCCCCGCGAGCCGCTCGACCAGATGCAGACTCATGTCGATGCCGGCGGAGATGCCGGCCGAGGTGACGATGTCGCCCGCATCGACCCAGCGTCCTTCCGTCCGCACATCGAGAACGGGAAACATCGCCTTCAGGTCGTCGATGTCTTCCCAGTGCGTGGTGACGGCCTTGTTGTCGACCAGCCCCGCCCGGGCGAGCAGAAAGGCCCCCGTGCACACCGAGGCGGTGAGGCGCGCGGCGCGGGCGGAAGCGGCGATCCAGTCGATCACCTCGGGTTTGACCAGCTCGTCGGTGACGACGCCGCCCGGAATGATCAGCAGTTCGAGCTGCGGATGCTCGCCGAAACGGCAGTCTGGATGAACAACAAGCCCGGCGCGGGCCATGATTGGGCCGCCGGTACGGCTGATGGTGACAACGCGGAAGAGGTCGGGCTCCTCCGGATGCATGCGGCCATGAAGCCGGGAAGCGGTGGTGAAGACCTCGTAGGGTCCCGCAAAGTCCAGCACCTCGACGTTGTCGAAGACGAAGATTCCAACGCTGACGGTCATGCTCACTCCATGTTCTTCAAGACCCGCTGTTTTAGGCCAAAACGCCCATTCCGATCCAGCGGTGCGGACGTCGACCTGACAGGAAAATCCTGCATGCCTCCGGAATGACCTCGTCCAAGCCATAATGTTCGCATTGCGTAGGCGCTGCAAACCGCAACCGCTTTGAGGTTTGTCGTGTTTTCGGCGTAACCTTCCGCCGTTAAATCAATGGCTGATATTTGCATGGCGCTTGCGATGCTCTCTCCGGACAACGGAGAACCCGCATGAAAGCCAGCTAAATCCAGGCCCTGCTCAACGAGCCCGCCTGCAGCCGCACCCCCGATTTTCGATGCTTTTGAGCCAGGGCATCAACGGCCCATCGAAGGAAAACCCGCAGTCATGGAAAGATTCCATTCTTGACCCACTTCGACAATTCGACAATAATGGAAATATGAAAACGTTAATTGCTGCGGATCTTCTTGCCGCGCTGGGTCACGAGTCGCGCCTCGCCATTTTCCGCATGCTGGTGGAAGCCGGGCCGGAAGGAATGAACGCCAGCGCCATTGGCGAAAAGCTCGGCTTGCCGCCCGCCACCCTGTCGTTTCATCTCGCGCATCTGAGCCGCGTCGGTCTCATCGATGGCCAGCGGGAAGGCCGCTTCATCCACTACTCGGCGGCCTTCGGGCTGATGGACGACCTCATCGCCTTTCTCACCAGCAATTGCTGCCAGGGCGAAGCCTGCCTCCCGAAGACGGCAGCCTGCGACACCAGCGCGAAACGGCGCGGCAAGGTCATCGCAAGCACCGAACCTGGCTGATGGAAATCATCGTGTTTGAACCCGCCCTGCCGCCGTGCCCTGTCCGGCGAGCGTCCACCCGACCCATTCTCTGATCCGAACCTGTTCCAACCTCTACTGCAGACTTCGCCATGACCCAACCCAAAACCGTCCTCGTACTTTGCACCGGAAACTCCTGCCGCTCCCAGATGGGCGAGGCCATCCTCAACCATGACCTCGCCGGCCTGGTGCGCGCCATTTCCGCCGGCACCATGTCGCAGCCGAAGGTTGCCGACGGCGCCATCGCGGCCTTGAAACTTGTGGGCCTGCCGACCGAGAGCCTCCATCCAAAGCACGTCGATAGCCTGCTCGACGAGCCCATCGATCTCGTGGTCAGCGTCTGCGACAACGCCAAGGAGAGCTGCCCGATTTTCCCGTGCCCGGTGAAGCGCATCCACGTTCCCTTCCATGATCCCCACGGCGAGCCGCTGGAGAGTTTCGTCGCCGTGCGCGACGACATCCGCGATCGCCTCGTCCCCGCCGTGCGCGAAGCGCTCGGAATCTAAGGAGCTGCCATGTCCGCCCAATGCGAGACCATCGCCAAGCACGCCGCCCACGCGCCCATGAGCGTGTTCGAGCGTTATCTGACCGTCTGGGTCTTCCTCTGCATCGTTGCTGGCATCGCCTTCGGCCAGTTCCTGCCCGATCTCTTCCAGACCATCGGCCGCATGGAAGTGGCCAGGGTGAACCTTCCGGTCGGCCTGCTCATCTGGGTGATGATCATCCCGATGCTGGTCAAGGTCGATTTCGGTGCGCTGCACGAGGTGCGTCAGCATGTGCGCGGCATCGGCGTCACCCTCTTCGTCAACTGGCTGGTCAAGCCCTTCTCCATGGCCTTCCTCGGCTGGCTCTTCATCCGCCAGGTTTTCGCGCCCTGGCTGCCGGCGGAGCAGATCGACAGCTACATCGCCGGCCTCATCCTGCTGGCGGCGGCGCCCTGCACCGCCATGGTCTTCGTCTGGAGCCGGCTCTCCAACGGCGATCCGCTCTTCACCCTCTCCCAAGTCGCCTTGAACGACACGATCATGGTGGTCGCCTTCGCGCCGCTGGTCGCCTTCCTGCTCGGGCTCTCGGCCATCATCGTGCCCTGGGACACGCTCCTGACCTCGGTCGTGCTCTATATCGTCATCCCGGTGATTCTCGCCCAGCTCTGGCGCCGGGCGCTGCTGAGGAAAGGGCAGGCGGCCTTCGACCGCGCCATGGAGAAGATTGGCCCCTGGTCCATTTCCGCCCTGCTGGCGACGCTGGTGCTGCTCTTCGCCTTCCAGGGCGAGGCCATTCTTAAGCAGCCGCTGGTCATCGCCCTGCTGGCGGTGCCCATCCTCATCCAGGTCTTCTTCAATTCGGCGCTGGCCTACTGGCTCAACCGGGCGCTGGGCGAGAAGCACAACATCGCCTGCCCCTCGGCCCTCATCGGTGCCTCCAATTTCTTCGAGCTGGCGGTGGCGGCGGCGATCAGCCTCTTCGGCTTCGAATCCGGCGCCGCATTGGCGACCGTGGTCGGGGTGCTCATCGAAGTGCCGGTGATGCTGCTCGTCGTCAAAATTGTCAATCAGTCGAAGCATTGGTACGAGTCTTGAGCCCAAGTGTGACTATTGCCGCCAACAGGGAGTTGACTCCATGCTAATATCATTAAATTATGCGGTTGCATAACTTATTGAGGCGATGCGCCATGCATGTCAAGCGTTTGAATATACTCGGACGATTGCTGACCGGTTGCTGGCTGGTTTGTTTACTTGCGTGTGAACGTCCCCACGTTACGCAAACAAGATTGGACCTGTCTCCAATTCGTATTCCTTCCCTAAACCTCCCCATCCCCAAAGATAACAAGCCAGAGAAGCAGCTCGCTGCGTTGCGAAAAGAATTTCTCGATATATGCGAAAAAAATGCAAGAGAGGTGCTCCCTCCGCGACCACTTGAGGTTGCTCATATCTACGTGTTTGATGCCACGAAAAATGTGACGGCCATGTGGGGCTTTAACTATTTCGAAGATATTGATAAATCTAGGATCGCACTTTGGAAAACGGAAGATGACATATCTATAGTTACCGATTTATCGGAGGTCATCCCAAGGCAGGGGTATTACATTTGGAAACGCTCTGTTTTGGAACAGGTTACCCATGGAGATTTTACATTTAGAGGCGTTAAACAAGAAATCATCGATTCACTTACTGGCGAAGTGAAAGCGATGCGTATTAATTATTATTTAGGTGCCGACCTTGCTCGAGGTGTTTCCTGCCTAGATTCAAATTGGAAGAGAGGGTTCGACTCTTTCTTAAGGCGTGCTATTGGATTTATGCCGCCATTCCCAAGAAGTGATGAATGGGTTAAGGAAACTCCCGAGCTATTCGTTCAAGCGAAGCAAAAGGGTAAGCGGCCGTCAAGCGCCGCTGAGTTTTCAGAAAAAATTTATCCTACTGGCGCTGTTTATGACTATAACAGTCGAACTATAACTATAAATGATGTGGCTCATTATTTACGGCAGAAATTTAACAACGAGCCGCTGCGCATGGTCGGTGTGCAGTCGTTCCCAAATCGCACACTTATTTCATATGAGACGAATGCCTTGGCCCCTTCTGTTCTAATTCAAATTAGAAATAGAGAAACTGGCCAGCTTCTCCAAGAAATTTATGTGAAGATTCCGCTTTCAGTTGTGCAGCCAGGTGAATTGGAAATTAACGCGGCCTCGTGGAGATTGGCTAATAATAGCCTGAAAATTAAAGAGGGAAAATTGTTATTAGAAATAATCAAGGTTGATCCTGATGACCAGAGCAAGTATATCAGCTATCAATTAGAAGCTCCTTGGCCTACAGAAGACATAGGACTTGATTCCTTGCCTCCGCATCTAAATGATGAACATTGGGGAGCGTTCGCCATTCCAAAAAACAAAATATCGGATAGTATTAATGAGCAGCAGATTGCAGGCCGATGGCGTTCATCTCCCGCGGGAACCATATGGGAGTTTTTTGAAGACGGGAGACTTCACATTGGCTACTGGGAAAAGCGGGGGCAGTGGAAAATGTCAGGAAATCAATTGACTGCCGACATGGTTGCTGGTTCATATGACCCGAATAAGCGAACGGCAACTTTTAAGCAATCGAAGGATGGCCGTTTTATGGAGGTGACGTTACAAGACGCAGTCGGGAAGTATGAGCCATTCTTGCTAGTTAAATTAGATTAATTATGCAGAACCGCACATAATAAGCAGAATAGAATTTAGGCATTGCAGACCTCGATATTGTAGGTGGGATAGTAATCCAACTTCTTCGAGCTGGCGGTCGCGGCGGCGATCAGCCTCTTCGGCTTCGAATCCGGCGCCGCACTGGCGACGGTAGTTGGCGTCTTAATCGAAGTGCCGGTGATGTTGCTCGTTGTTCGCGTCGTCAACGGTTCAAAGCGCTGGTACGAAACGCCTCACCCTGAGGTTCTATGGGGGCCCCGAACCGCGGCTCTTTCATCGGCGCCGGTTTGCGGCTATGACTTAAGTCAAGTCCGCGGGCCATGTTCGGAGTAGGGTTTCGGAATCGCAAGAAATCATGCGGAGGGGACGGTAATGAAATTAACGAGACGCGAATTCCTGATGGCTTCGGCGGCTTCGGCGGCCTGTTTGTTGTCCGGCAATGTCCTGGCGGCGCTGCCCGTCACCAACGCGCTGACGCCGCGCAAGTTCCGGCCGGGCAAGCCCGCGGTCGGGCAGTGGATTGGAAGCACCTGCCAGGGTTGTACCCAGTGGTGCGCGATCCAGCTCTTCGTGCAGAACGGTCGTGTCATGCGGGTGCGCGGCAACCCGTTGTCCAAGACCAACCATGGCTTCACTTGCCCGCGCGGGCATTTGATCCCGCAGCAGGTCTATGACCCGGACCGGATCAAGGTGCCGATGAAGCGCACCAATTCCGCCAAGGGTCGCGGCATCGATCCGAAATTCGTGCCTATTACCTGGGACGAGGCGCTCGATACCGTCGCCGACCGGATGATCGCGCTGCGTCAGGCCGGCGAGCCGCAGAAGCTGATGTACATGCGCGGCCGCTATTCCTCGACCGCGACCGAACTGCTCTACGGTACGCTGCCCAAGGTTTTCGGCACGCCCAACTACTTCTCGCACAGCGCCATCTGCGCCGAGGCGGAGAAGATGGGTCCGGGCCTGACCCAGGGCTTCTTCGGCTACCGCGACTACGATCTGGAAAAGACCAACTGCCTGGTGCTCTGGGGCACCGACCCGCTGGCCTCCAACCGCATGGTGCCCAACACCATCCGCCGCTTCCACGAAATCGTGGCACGCGGAACGGTGATCGCCGTCGATCCGCGTCTTTCCAATGCCGCCGCCAAGGCGCACGAGTGGCTGCCGATCAAGCCCGGCACCGACGGCGCCCTGGCCGGCGCCATCGCTCACGTCCTGTTGACGGAAGGTCTCTGGAACCGCGAATTCGTCGGCGATTTCAAGGAAGGCAAGAATCTCTTTGTCGCCGGGGAAACAGTGGATGAAGCGGCTTTCGTCGAAAAGGAAACCTTCGGCCTGGTCAAATGGTGGAACCTGGAACTCAAGGACCACACGCCGGCCTGGGCGGAGAAGGAAACCCTCATTCCGGCAGCACAGATTCTGCGGGTCGCCCGCGCCATGGGCAAGGCAGCGCCTAAGACGGCGGTGTGGATGGGCCCCGGCGCCGCCATGCAGCCGCGCGGCACTTACAGCGCCATGGCGGTGCACGCTCTGAATGGCCTGCTCGGCTCGATCGACGTTGAAGGCGGCGTCTGGCAGAGCAGCAGCCCCGGTCATCTCGCCAAGTACCCGAGTCTCGACAAGTACGTCGACGAACTCGCCAAGACCAGTGGCAAGGGCAAGAAGCTCGACGGTCGCGGCGCCAAGGACATGCCGGCGATGATGAACGCCAAGCCGGGCAGTGGTGTGGTGACCAACAACGTCGCCAATGGCCTGCTGAAGAATCCGGAGGCGGTCAAGGTCTTCATCTCCTCCTGGAGCAACTTCAATTTCTCCTGCACCGGCGCCGGCCGCTGGGACAAGGCCATGGCCAAGATCCCGTTCTTCGTGCATATGGTGACCAACGCCTCGGAAATGACGCAATTCGCCGACATCGTTTTGCCCGCCACCTTCAATGCGGCCGAGGGTTGGTCGGTGATCACCAACATGGGCAACGGATATGGCTACGCTTCGCTCCAGCAGGGTGCCGTCAAGCGCCTGTGGGACGTGCGCCAGGAAGAGACTGAAGTCATGTGGATGCTGGCCGAGAAGTTGAAGGCCAAGGGCTTCCCGAATTTGTTCGACTACTACTCGACGGAATTCAAGGACCCGGAAACCGGCAAACTGCCGACCAATGCCGCCGAATTCAACGAAATCCAGGCCAAGATCGTCAGCGCCCCGCTGTGGATGCCGAAAGAGCCACTCAAGGGGGATGCGCCGCTCAACGGCTGGGCCGACTTCAAGGCCAAGGGCATGTTCAGCGGGCCGAAATACACGCTGAAGAAGAATTGGGGCAAGTTCGCCACCGTGACCAAGAAATTCGAGTTCTACAGCGAAACCCTCAAGAAGGGCTTGCTGGAACATGCCGCCAAGTACGAAGCCAGCGTCGACGAGATCCTGGCGGCGAGCGGCTATGAGGCGCGCGGAGAAGTCGCCTTCATGCCGCACTACGAGCACCCCAAGCGTAACGGCAGCAAGGCGGATTTCCCGCTCGATTTCATCGATTACAAGTCCCGTCTCAACCGTGAGGGGCGTTCGGCCAACACCACCTGGTACCAGGAGTTCAAGAAGGTCGATCCGGGCGATGTTTCCTGGAACGACGTGCTCAAGATGAATCCGATCGATGGCGCCAAGCTCGGGCTGAAGTCGGGCGACATGGTCAAGGTCGTCTCGCAGGCTGGCAGCATCGTCACCGAACTCAAGCTTTGGGAAGGCGTGCGTCCGGGCACGGTCACCAAGTGCTACGGCCAGGGACATTGGGCTTATGGGCAGGTTGCGGCCAAGGATTACGCCAAGGCGACGCCGCGCGGCGGCAACAACAACGAGATCCTGGTCGACGACTACGACCGGTTGAGCGGCGCCACGGCACGAAATGGCGGCTTCACCGGCGTTCGCGTCGAAAAGGCTTGAGCCCCCGCAACCAATCAAGGAGAAGATCATGGCAAGACTAGGAATGGTGATCGATCTGGCCAAGTGCGTGGGTTGCGGAACCTGCGCCTTGGCCTGCAAGGCAGAAAACAACACGCGGGTGCGCGGCGAAAACCAGAGTTTCAACTGGGCGGATTTCGTCATGCGCACCGAGGGGACTTTTCCCGAAACCCGGCATCAGGTGATTCCGGTGCTGTGCAATCATTGCTCCGACGCCGCCTGCATCAAAGTGTGCCCGGGCAACCCCAAGAAGGCCGGCAAGGGCAATCCGTACAAGGCGCTCTTCAAGACGGCGGAAGGCATCACCCTGCACGACCCGGAACTCTGCGTCGGTTGTGGCCGTTGCCAGAAAGCCTGCCCGTACAGCCACGAGGAACTCGATGCCACCAGCCTCAGCGGCGAGACCTACAGCGTCATCAGCCTCAATCCGGCCGGCGACGATCCGCAGCCCTTCTGGAGCAACAAGAAGTCGGCAATCCCGGGTTGCACCGCCTCGGGCTTTGAAACCGCCGCCAAGACCGGCACCCGCGTGCCGGCGATGACGGCGTGGCAGGGCGGGGAAGTGCGGCCGATCCGTTCCGACGACGTAATCGAAAAGTGCACCTTCTGCTATCACCGCGTGACCAACGGCCTGCAGCCTGCCTGCGTCGAGGTCTGCCCGTCGCAGGCCCGCATCTTCGGCGATCAGGACGATCCCAAGAGCCAGATTGCGCAAATCCTGGCCAAGGAAAAATCCTTCCGTCTGCTCGAGGAAAAAGGCACCAAGCCGAACGTGCACTACGTCGGCAAATACAGCCCCCGAGGCTGAACCTTAAGCAGTCCGCGCGGGGCCGGTTGTTCCGGCCCCGTTTTTTTGGTGGTACGTTTGCTGCCTGTAACCTTGCACGCGCACCCAGGAGAATCGCTCATGGCTTCGTCCGTTCTTCCGTCCGATATCGCCCGCCAGGACATCTGCCGCTTCCTCGCCGCCTGTTTCTACGAACCGACGCCCGACTTCCTGGAGGCGGATCTTTTCGGCTCGCTGCGCGCCGCAGCCGAAGCGCTCGACCCGGATTTCGGGCCGGCCGTCGAGCGCCTGGAAAAGGCGTTTGCCGCCGATGATCAGCAAACCCTGCTGGTCGATCACACCCGGCTCTTCATCGGCCCTTCGCGGCCGCTGGCGATTCCTTACGGCTCTTTCTGGCTGGCGGGCGACACCAGCCTCATGCACGACCCGGCGTATTCGGTGACCGGCATGTACGAGGAAGGCGGCTTCGAACTCGACGAAAGCTTCCGCGACCTCCCCGACCATGTCGCCGTCGAACTCGAATTCCTCTATGTCCTCTTCTTCAGCCAAAACCAGGCGCTGCAAACGGGCGATGAAACGGTGGCACGCGAATGGGAAAGCCTGCGCCAGCGCTTTCTCGAATCGCATCTCGGCAAATGGCTGCCGGCCTTTGCGGCGGCGATCCGCGAGCATGCCGGGACAGAGTTTTACCGGGTGCTCGCCGACCTGACCGAGCGCGTGGTCCAGAAGCTCTAGATTCTCGGCTCGAACGCCTGCCATGTTTGCGACGACGCCCACACCGAATCCAAGCGATCGCCTGCCCTGCTTTACCCGGGCGTGGGTGGCCCATTCGCAGGAGCTTTCCGGGTGGTTGCGCTTTCACCTCGGGCGGCAGGAGGAGGCGGACGATCTCCTGCAAGAGGTTTTTCTGAAGGCGCTGCGCCAGGGCAAGGCTTTTTGCGCGGTGGAGAATCCCCGCGCCTGGCTCTTCCAGGTGGCGCGTCACGCGCTGATCGACCGGCTGCGTACGAGCCGGGCGTCATATCCGCTGCCGGAAGACCTTCCCATGCCCGAGGAGGAAGCGCCTGCCGCGGTTGATCTCCTGACGCAATGCCTGCCGCGGGTGCTTTCGGAACTCGACGCCGCCGACCGCCTTGCCATCGAATGTTGCGACATCGAAGGCGGCTCGCAGCAGGCGTTGGCCGATCGTCTCGGCATTAGCCTCTCCGGCGCCAAGTCGCGTCTGCAACGCGCTCGCAAGCGGCTGCGCGCGCGACTGGAAAGCGCCTGCCAAGTCCGTTACGACCCGGATGGATCGGTGTGCTGCTTCACGCCGCGGCCGCCGGTCGGAGAAACTCCGGAGCTTTAATCGCGGCATTCGCGGATCGCGCCGACCGCGCTATTCGTCATTCCGGTTGGGCCGAAACGACGCAGGCCGGTGCTAGCCGGCAGCGTAAACCGCGCACCCTGGCCGCCTGTTTAAAAAATTTCCGATTCCCTGCGTCCTTTTCGCTGTTCGTTCGTCTTCTCAGTGAGCGGCCACTGCGCCGCAAAAACGAATTCTGGGGAAGAAACGCATGGATACCGCATCCAACGCACCACTTACGGCACAAGCGAATCACCGGCTGCCCCGGTGGCTGGTGGGCATTGCCGCCGCCGCTGCCCTCTGGGTAATTGTCTATGCCTACCTTGCCGAACTCGCCGACGGCGCCACCGCGCTTCTCGGGCTTTCGCGCAGCACCGCGCTCGGCGAGGCGGTTCACTTTTTCATCTACGACACGCCGAAAGTGCTGCTCCTGCTGGTCGGCATCGTTTTCGTCATCGGCGTCGTCCAGACTTTCTTCTCCCCGGAGCGCACCCGCGCCCTGCTCGCCGGCAAGCGGGTTGGGGCGGGTAACGTGCTGGCGGCCATGCTCGGTATCGTCACGCCCTTCTGCTCCTGCTCGGCGGTGCCGCTCTTCATCGGTTTTCTCTCGGCGGGCATTCCGCTCGGCGTCACCTTCTCCTTCCTGATCGCCGCGCCCATGATCAATGAGGTTGCCCTGGTCATGCTCTTCGGCATGCTCGGGTGGAAAGTGGCCGCGCTCTACCTCGCGTTGGGCTTGGGAATCGCCATCATTGCCGGCGTCGTCATCGGCGTCCTGCGCATGGAAAACCACCTCGAAGACTGGGTTCGCGCCATCCAGACCGGCTCGGCGGCGCCTGTGGCGGGCGGCGACCTGACCTGGCCGGACCGCTTCGCCACCGGGCTCGATCATGTGAAGAAGATCGTCGGCAAGGTCTGGCCTTACGTCGTCGCCGGCATTGCGGTCGGCGCGGGCATCCACGGCTACGTGCCGGAGGATTTCATGGCCGCGCTGATGGGCAAGGACGCCTGGTGGTCGGTGCCTGCCGCCGTGCTTCTTGGCGTTCCCATGTACAGCAACGCCGCCGGCATCATCCCCGTGGTCGAAGCGCTGCTGGGCAAGGGCGCAGCCCTGGGAACGGTGCTGGCCTTCATGATGGCCGTCATTGGTCTATCCCTGCCCGAGGTCATCATCCTGCGCAAGGTGCTGAAACTGCCGCTGATCGCGACTTTTGTCGGGATCATCGCCTGCGGCATTCTTCTCGTCGGATTCGTTTTCAACGCCGTGCTCTGATCCGGCGTGGCTTTTTCGAAGGAGCAAAGCGATGAAAAACATCAAGGTCCTGGGTTCGGGATGCGCGAAATGCGGTACCACCGTCGAACTCGTCCAGCAGGTTGCGGCTGAGCGCGGCGTCGAAATCCAGTTGGAAAAAGTGCAGGATTTTGCCGAGATCGCCAAATATGGCGTCATGAGCACGCCGGCGGTGGTCGTCGACGGCCAGGTCGTTCACGCCGGCGGAATTCCGCCGCGCGAGAAGATTGCGGGTTGGCTGTAAGCGCGGTCCTGGCTGATAGATTCGTTGAAGGCGCGCCGCCTGCCGGCGGCCGGTCCTGGTGGCCCGATGCCTTCAACGACGAGGGCTATTTCCGATAACGCAACTCGACCCGGGGCAATTCCGGCGGACAGGTGCCGGTGCAAACCGGGCGGTCTGCCTGACGTGGATAGGCGTCCTTGCGAATCTGGTGGCGCGGTACGCCCAGTTTCCCCAGGGCGTGGATCACCGTCCGTAGCCACGTGCCGGTGACCGCCAGGTCGTAATTCGGACTGCCGCGACGGTCGGTGAAAGCCACCAAGGTGACGACCAGCCGCCGGTTTTGCTTGAGCAGGGCAGCATGCCGACGCAGCAATTGCTGATCCGCCGCATCCGGCGTCGTCTTGCCCTGGGCGAAGCAGATGCTGGTCGGGTTCGCCTTCAAGGCGGCCGGGGCGCCTTGCGCCCCTTCCTGCGGCGGACACTCAATGGGGCGAGCCGTGGCCGGGTCGGCGCCATTCTGCACTGCGCTGGAAGCGACTTCCGTCTGCCCCGCTCGGACGGTGGCAGAAGGCGAGGCATTCACCTCCGTCGGGCGTTGCGGTGCGCTGCTGCCGCAGCCTGCCAGCAATAAGGCCGCGAGAATCGCGGGCGTGACCAACAAGCTTTTGCTGCGTGCGCTCAGTTTATGTTTTCTCCCGCCTTCAACGGCAAAGGCGGCCCGGAGGCCGCCCGCGCCGGTTAAACCGCTCGCGTTCAGTGGTAGTGACCGTGCCTGTGCCCGTGGCCACGACCCCTGCCGTCGTCGTAATCGCGGCGATCGACATAGCGCTCGCGATAACGCGGGACATACTCGCGGTTGTACCAGTTGTCCTGAACGAAATATACACGCTGCCCGCAAGCGCCGTAGCGGTAGCAGTGCTTGTCCCAATGCTTGGCATGCCCCGGGGGAACATGCAGGTAGATCGGCGCGGCGGGCAAGGCAACGCGTTCGACGATGACGGGTTGGGGATAGATCACGGCCGGCCGGGGGTAGCCGCCGATATCGATTTGCCCGTAGAAGCCGGGCTGGCCGATGCTGACCGATACGCCCACATCGGCGGCGAAGGCCGGGGCGGCAAGCGCGCCGCTCAACAAGGTGATGGCGATGAGGAAGCGTTTCATGTCGGGAACTCCTGTTTTGTTGTTCGTAGTGACTTTATAGCCCTGAAGGTGATTCCGAGCCGTTTCCGGATGTAACCGGCTGTAAGTGCGGGTGCCGGCCGTCGTGGCCTATCGCGGCGGCGCGGGTCGGGCGTTCCCGCGCGGTTGCAGGAGCGGGAAGGGATTGATGGCGCCGGTCGCGGTGTAGACGCCGTAATGCAGGTGGGGCGGCGTGCCGCTGGCGTTGCCGGTATTGCCCACGTAGCCGATCAGATCGCCCGGCTGCACGCGCTGGCCGCGAGAGACATCGGCGAAACGCTCCAGGTGCGTGTAGTAGTGCCGTTGTCCTGCCGGGCCGACGATCCAGATGACCCGCCCGCCGAGCTGGCTGGTGCCGATGTGGGCGACCACGCCTTCGGTGGTGGTCCGAACCGGGGTGTTGCGGGGAGCGAAGATGTCGATGCCTTCATGCCGTCGCCCGGGCTCGCGCGCCGCATGCCAGGAATCGCGCAAGGCGTTGCCGCTTACCTGATCGACCGGAATTCGAAGCTGCGCGGGCGGCGGCAGGCGCGCCAGGCGAGCCGTATAAATGGCGAGGTCGAGATAGGGTTCGACCACCGCCGTCAGGCCGATGAGGAAAACGGCCAGGAGAAGATTGCGGATCAGCGTGCCCATTGGGTGGCGCGGGCATCAATGCCCTTATCGGGCCAGACCCCCGCGCTGGGCGAAAGTTCTCCCTACGTCTGCGGGCCGGGCGACGGCTCGACCACTGGATGCGGGCGCCGATGCAATTTTTTCCGCAGCCACGACACCAGGTCGTCGACATAGGTGAAGAGCACCGGAATCACCAGCAGGCTGAGGAAAGTTGAGGTGATGAGGCCGCCGATGACGACGATGGCCATCGGCGCCCGGAAGCTCGGGTCGACGCCGATGCCTAATGCGATGGGCATCATGCCGGCGCCCATGGCGATGGTGGTCATGATGATCGGCCGCGCCCGCTTCGAAGCCGCGTCGAGCAGCGCGTCCCAGCGCGAGAGGCCGTGGTCGCGCCGGGCGAGAATGACGTAGTCGATGAGCAAAATCGAATTCTTGGTGGCGATGCCCATGAGCATGATGAGACCGATCATCGACGGCATCGAGAAGGCGGTGTGGGTGACGAAGAGGGCCAGGAACGCGCCGGGAACGGAGAGCACCAGCGCGGCGAGGATGGTCACCGGCTGGACGAAATCCTTGAACAGCAGCACCAGCACGATGTAAATGCAGAGCACGCCGGTCGCCATCGCCAGGCCGAAGCTGGCGAACAGCTCCTTCATCGCCTCGGCATCGCCGACAGTTGTTTGCGTCACGCCCGGCGGCAGGTTGGCGATGCTGGGCAGCGCCAGCGCCTGCGCTTCGACGTCGCCCAGGGGTTCCCCGTTGAGTTCGATGTCGAAATTGATGTTGCGCAGGCGGTCGTAGCGGTCGATTTCCGCCGGGCCGCTGTCGATGGCGAGCGTGGCGACGTTGGAAAGCGGCACCGGGCCGCGCGCGCCGGGGACCGGCAGGCGGGCGAGCAGATCCAGGTCCTGCCGTGCCTCGGCCGGCAGACGGACGACGACGGGAATCTGGCGCTGGCTGAGATTGAGCTTGGCCAAACCCTGGTCGTAGTCGCCGGCGGTGGCGATGCGCAGGGTGTCGGCGATGGCGGCGGTGGTCACGCCGAGATCGGCGGCACGGGCGGTATCCGGGCGGATGATGAGTTCGGGCCGCACCAGACTTGAAGTCGAGGTGACGTTGCCGATACCGGGAATGGTGCGCAATTCGCGCTCGACCTTCTGGGCATGTTCGGCCAGGGCGTGGCCATCCTCGCCTGCCAGCACCAGCACATACTTCTCGCTCGAACCGCCCAGGCCGACAGCGATGCGGGCGCCCGGCAAGGCGGTCAGCGCCTGGCGCAACTGGCCTTCGACGTCCTGCTTGGATACGCCGTGGCGGTCCTTGCGATGCGTCATGTTGATGATCAGGCTGGCCTTGCGCACCTCGGCGGCGCCCTGCGCCATAAACGGGTCGGAGCCCGCGTTGCCGCCGCCGATGGTGGTGTAGATGAGCTTGATGTGCGGGTTCTGCCCGATGATCTTCCGCGCCTGCTCGGCGGCGGCGAAGGTCTGGCTGAAATTGCTTCCGGGCGGCAGGGTGATGGTGACCTTCGATTGCGACAGGTCGTCCGGGGGCATGAAGCCGGTCGGCAGGAAGGGCACCAGGGCGAAAGAGCCGAAGAAGAAAACCGCCGCCGCAACCAGGGTCGCGATGCGGTGGTTCAGACACCACTTCGCCCAGGCCAGGTAGATGCCCATCCAGCGCGGTTGCGGGGCATGGGCGCGGGGTTTGAGGATGTAGGCGGCCATCATCGGCGTCAGCATGCGCGCGACGACCAGCGAGAAGAAGACGGCGATGGCGGCGGTCCAGC
>JAPUEC010000013.1 GCA_027492775.1 Rhodocyclaceae bacterium | reverse complement strand
AAGACCTACAACGGAGAGCGCGTGGTCGTTCCGAACAGCGACGTCTATACCAGCACAATACTGGTCAGGACAGCCTATGACATGCGACGCATCACTTTCAGCGTCGGCGTCGGTTACGGCTGCGACCTGGAAGCGGCACGGCGAGCGATCGAACAGGCGTTGCGCGAAACCGCGGGCGTCATGGAGGAGCCGCCGTTCTTGGTCCACGTGGTCGAGCTAGGCTCTTCCTCCGTCAACTTCAACGTGTACTTCTGGACCGATTCCCATCAGGCGAACGTGATCGAGGTGAGCAACCGCGTCGCGACCGCGATCAAGCTCGGCCTCGACCGGGAGCGAATCGACATTCCCTATCCGCACACCGTAGTGCTGTTCCACGACGCGACCGGCACCCGGCCTGGCGACCGTGTTGCGGGAGAAGCAAGGTGCCCATGAACGACTTCAATATCATCGCCGCCCTGCTCGGCGGACTGGTTCTCTGCCTCGGGCTGGGCTCTAAACGGTTGGCGGCTAGCCCGTTCCCTCCCACGGTGATCGCCCTTCTGGTCGGGATCGCGGTCGGCCCGGCGGGCTTGAGCCTGCTGGATCTGGATGCCGTCGGCGACCGGGCGATGCTGTTGGAAAACGCGGCGCGCCTCGCTCTCGGCATCGGTCTCGTCGGGGTCGCCTTGCGGATTCCGGCCGAGTACCCGCGCCGGAACTGGCGCACGATGCTGACCTTGATCGGCCTTGGCATGCCCTTGATGTGGGCGATCAGCACGTCGCTGGCATGGCTGATCCTCGGCCTTCCGTTGTGGCTGGCGGCCTTGATCGGCGCGGTCATCACGCCGACCGATCCGGTGGTGTCCACCTCCATCGTCACGGGAGCGGTCGCCGAGGAGAACATCCCGGACCGCATCCGCCATGCCATTTCCTTCGATTCCGGCGCCAACGACGGCTTGGCCTATCTTTTCGTCTTTCTTCCCTTCCTGCTGGCTACCCAGCCGTTGGGCGAGGCCCTCTTCCACTGGTTCGTGAAGACCATTTTGTGGGAAATCGGCGCCGCGACGGCGCTCGGTCTGCTCATGGGTTATCTGGCCGGAAAGTGCCTGCAAAGCGCGGAGCGGCGGGGAATGATCGAGAGCGATTGGCGGCTGGTATATACCGCGGCGCTCGGAATCTTGGCCATCGGCCTCGGGAAGCTGATCCATAGCGACGAGGTGCTGGTGGTTTTTGCCGCCGCAGCGGCGTTCGACGAAGTCGTCAGCGCCTCGGATCGACAAAACGAAGAGCAAGGGCAGGAAGCCATCAACCGCTTTTTTGCCATCCCCATCTTCGTCTTGCTGGGAACGGCCATTCCCTGGAGCGGATGGGCTGAACTCGGCTGGCGAGGGGCGCTGCTGGCCGGGGCCGTGCTCCTGTTGCGCCGACCGGTTACCACCCTGCTGTTGCGTCCGCTCCTGCCCCCGTTGCGCTCGGTGCCGGACGCCCTGTTCGTCGGCTGGTTCGGGCCAATCGCCGTAGCAGCGGTCTATTACGCCTCGATGATGGAGCAAAAGCTGGGCGAACCGCTGATCTGGGAGGTCGTCAGCCTGGTCGCCTGCGCCTCGGTGGTAGCCCACGGCGTCACCGGGGCGCCGCTCAGCCCGCTATACGGCAAGGTCGCCGGCAAACGGGCCGGCGCGTCCTAAACATCCCGGAACCTATGCGGTGGCGCCCCACACGGGCATCCGCGCGGGTCAGGGCGCATTCGAAGGCCGGGGGAACCCGTCACATCCATCAGGGTCGAGTTTTCTCCTGGACCGGCCTGCCGAATGACGCTGAAACTGCCATCGGTTTCCAGGACGACCGCCGCCACCTGCCCGACGTCGGTGATCCCTTGGCTGCGCAGGGCGGCCCGGATTTCCGACTCAGTCACCCGTTCGCGCCGCAGCACCTCGTCGAGAAACCGCCCTTGATAAAGCAGCAGGGTCGGCTTGGCCTTGATGATGCGCTGGACGAAGGGCGATCGCACCGCCAGCCAGGTGATGCCCAGTTGCAGCAAGATCAACAGCGCGAAGGCGAGCACGCCCTGGGCAAGCGAGGTCTGGCGGGACAAGATCGCAGAGGCGAGGCTCGATCCGAGCGCGATGGTGACGATCAGGTCGAAGGCATTCCACTTGGACAAGGTCCGCTTACCCGAAATGCGCAGCAGCACCACCATCGCCGCATAAGCCGCTACCCCAAGGAAGGCGGTACGAAACAGGGTCTCCCAACTATCCAGCAGCATCGTTTTCCCCTTTGGACACGACGCCATGAAGGGCAAAAATGAGGCCTTCCGCTTTCGAGTTGCGAGGAAAGCAGTAAATAGGAATCTTATTTACTCACGGGGGGACGCTGGAGCTTTCTTCCAACGCCGCGCGGCCAAATGTTGCCGCCGTCCTTGCCGTGGCCTCAGAGTGTGACGACAACGCCCGGATTACCGCCGGCACGGTCCGCCACGATCTTTCCGCCATGCGCCTCGACAATCGACTTGACAATCGCCAGCCCCAGCCCGGCGCCTTCGCTGCTGCGGTGGCGGGAAGGGTCGGCGCGGTAGAAGCGGTCGAAGAGGCGGGGCAGGTGTTCGACGGGGATGGGGTCGCCGGTGTTTTCGACGGCGAGGGTGATGGCTTCTCCGGCTTGCGTCAGCAGCACTTCAATGTCGCCGCCCAACGGAGTGTGGCGGATGGCGTTGGAGAGCAGGTTGCTGATGGCGCGGCGGAGCATGAGGCGTTCGCCGTGTATTTTGGCTTCGCCCTGGCGGGTCATGGCGAGGTCCTTTTCCTCGGCCAGCGGTTGGTAGAACTCAAGCAGGCTGTCGACTTCCGCCGCCAGGTCCATTTCCAGCCGCTCGGGGACGAGCAGGCCGTTCTCGGCCTTGGCGATGAAGAGCATGTCGGAAACCATGCGCGTCAGGCGCTCGTATTCCTCCAGATTGGAGTAGAGGATTTCGCGGTATTCGTCGGCACTTCGGGCCTTGGAGACAGCCACCTGGGTTTGCATCATCAGGTTGCTGACCGGCGTGCGCAGTTCGTGGGCGATGTCGGAGGAAAAATCCGAGAGGCGGCGGAAGGAATCTTCCAGGCGCGAAAGCATTTCGTTGAAGGCGTTGGCGAGGTCGACCAGTTCGGCCGGGACTTCCTCGATCGCCAGCCGGTCATGCAGGCGTTCGGCGGAGATGCCGCGGGCGACGCTGGCGATGGCGCGCACCGGCGAAAGGCCCTGCCGGGCGATGAGCCAGCCGAGCAGGCTGGCAAGGAGGATGGCGGCGGCGACGGAAGTCCAGAGCGCGGTGCGGAAGGTGGCGATGAAACCCGCGTGGTGTTCGAGGTCGAGCACGACGGCGACGCGCAGCGGCGGATGGCCGGGAATGCCCGTGGGCGCCAGGCCAGAAACGCCACGGTAACGCCGGCCGTCACGCTCCCAGCCGATTGCGCCGGTTGGCGTGTCCGCGCCTGAGTTCGCCAGCAGCGCGGGCGGCAGGGCGACGGCATGATGGCTGTGGTAGAGCCGCTTTCCGTCGAGGGCTTCGATAACGACCGAGACGCTGTGATGCCCGACCAGCGCGTCGTCCAACCGCGCTGGTAGTGCCTTCAGGTCGGCTTCGCCGCGCACAGAGGTCAGCGCATGCCGCGTCAATTCCAGTTTGCCCGACAGTTCGGCCAGATCGAGTTCCTCGAAATGCCGGTCGACCAGTTGGCCGATGAAGAGGCCCACCGCCAGCAGCACGGCGGCCGAGGTGGCGGCGAAGAGCAGGGCGAGGCGGAGGGTGATGGAGAGCCGCATCACGCCGCTTCCGGCACTTCGAGCACGTAGCCCATGCCGCGCACGGTGCGGATGAGCCTAGGTTCGAAATCGTCATCCACTTTGGCGCGCAGCCGGCGCACGGCAACGTCGATGACGTTGGTGTCGCTGTCGAAATTCATGTCCCAGACCTGCGAGGCGA
>JAPUEC010000012.1:11251-29673 GCA_027492775.1 Rhodocyclaceae bacterium | reverse complement strand
CCATGCGCAAGGTGGACGAGGAGTGGGGCGCCGACTGGTGGTTCAAGGTCTGGGGTCCGGACGACCTCTCCGAGGAAGGCATCGAGGAGCGTGACGCCTGGATGCTGAAGGCCGGGGAGCGCTGGCACGGCTTCGGCAACCTCGCCGAAGGCTTCAACATGCTCGACCCGATCAAGGCCACCATCATCACCCCGGGGCTGGATGTCGGCGGCGATTTCGCCGACGATTTCGGCATTCCCGCCGCCATCGTCACCAAATACCTGGCCGAGCATGGCGTCATCGTCGAGAAGTGCGGTCTCTACAGCTTCTTCATCATGTTCACCATCGGGATCACCAAGGGCCGTTGGAACACGCTGGTGACGGCGCTACAGCAGTTCAAGGACGACTACGACAAAAACCAGCCGTTGTGGAAGGTGCTGCCGGAATTCGTCGCCAAATTCCCGCGCTACGAGCGCATCGGCTTGAAGGACCTGTGCCGCCAGATCCACGGCTATTACGCGCAAAACGACGTCGCCCGCCTCACCACCGAGATGTACCTCTCGGACATGATTCCCGCCATGCGCCCGGCCGAAGCCTTCGCCCGCATGGCGCACCGGCGCATCGAACGCGTTTGTATCGACGAACTCGAAGGCCGGATCACCGCCATGCTGGTGACGCCCTATCCGCCGGGCATTCCGCTGCTCATTCCCGGTGAGCGCTTCAATCGCAAAATCGTCAGCTATCTGCAATTCGCACGGGAATTCAATGCCCGCTTCCCCGGCTTCGAGACCGATATCCATGGCATGGTCAAGGGTGAGGACGGGCGCTATTTCGTTGATTGCGTCGCATAAGGGGCGCTGATCCCCGGGAGGTTCGATGATGTGGATGAAGTCCAAGCCCAGCACGCACCGCTTTTGGCTTGCCCTGGCGCTGCTCGCCTGGGCGACGCTGGTGAGCGCCGCGGAAATTGCCGCCACCATCGCCTTCGCCAGCGGTTCCCCGCGCATCGTCGATGCCGCGGGCGCCGAACGGGCCGCCGCCAATGGCGGTGAGCTGCGTTCGGGCGATACGCTCGACACGCGCGACGGCATCGTCCAACTTCGCTTCCGCGACGGCGCCAGCATGTCGCTCCAGGCCGCGACCCGCTTCCGCGTCGATGATTACGTCTTTGCCGGCGAAGGCAAGGCCGCCGACGGCGACCGGGGTTTCTTCTCGCTCATTCGAGGCGGCTTCCGCACCATTACCGGCCTCATCGGCAAGGCGCGCCGCGGCCAGTACCGCGTCACCACCGGCGCGGCGGTGATCGGCATCCGCGGCACCAACTACCAGGCGGCGATGGACGACAGCGGGCTGACGGTGAGCACGACCGCTGGCTTGGTGGCGGTTTGCAACGATACCGGCTGCGTCGAGGTTCGCCCCGGACAGACGGTTTTCATCGGCGGCTGGAATGCCAAGCCGCGCTTCGCCGTTTCCGAAACCTCGGGCAGCGGATTGACGGCGCCTCTGCCGCCGCCGCAAATCACCGCACCCGGCCTGGAGCCTGCCGCTCCGAGCGGCGCAGTCACGCCGCCGACGGCACCGACCGGAATGACCACGCCCAGCGCTCCAACCGGGCCGACCGGCATGACGACACCACCCGCACCTACCGGCTTTACCGTCATGCCCACCGGCCCCTCGACCGGACCTACCGGCGGCGCCAGCTCGGCACCGCTGCATTAAAACTGCCGGCTAACCCCCGAGCCGGGGCATGGCACCGCACACGGATTCAGCGCTTGCGCTGATAGGTGACGAAGGAATAGCCAAGACCACCGGCCGCGACATGGCGTTCGCGGCCGGTTTCCTGCCATTGATCCGCGCCGAATTCGGGAAAATAGGCGTCGGCCTCGGGCGAATCTTCCACTTCGGTCAAGATCAGGCGTTCCGCCAGCGGCAGGCTTTGCGCGTAGATTTCGGCGCCGCCGATGATGAACAGCACGGCATCCGGGCTGAGCAATTCGAGCGCCGCCGGCAGTGAAGCGGCAAGTTCGGCGCCCGCCGCCGGGTAATCCGCCTGCCGCGTCAGCACCAGATTGCGCCTGCCCGGCAGCGGCCGGAAGCGCGGCGGCAGCGACTCCCAGGTCTTGCGTCCCATCAGCACGGCGTGGCCGGCGGTGACGCGCTTGAAATGGGCCATGTCCTCCGGCAATTGCCATAGCAACTGGTTGTCCTTGCCGATGGCGCGGTTGGCGCCGACGGCGGCGATCAGGGTCAATTTGGGCATGCCGCCATTTTACCGGCTGATGGACGGTCCGGCTGGCGATCAGCCGGCCAGCGCTTCCTTGTAGAGCGCAATATATTCCCGTGCCGCCGGCTTCCAGGAAAAATCGCGGCGCATGCCGTTCTGCTGCAGGCGGCGCCAGAGTTTGCGGTCCTGCCAGCGCTCGGCGGCGCTGGTGATGGTCTGCCAGAGTGCGGTAGCGCTCGGCTCGGTGAATACGAAGCCGTTGGCGCTGCCGTCTGCAAGCGCTTGCGGGGTGGCGTCGACCACCGTATCGGCGAGGCCGCCGGTGGCGCGGACGATGGGCGGCGTGCCGTAGGTGAGGCTGTACATCTGGTTGAGGCCGCAGGGTTCGAAGCGCGAAGGCATGAGGAAGATGTCGGCGCCGGCCTCTATGCGGTGGGCAAGGGTTTCGTTGAAGCCGAGGGTCACCGAGATTTTTTCCGGACAAGACTCGGCCAGGGCGGTGAATCCCGCTTCCATCGCCGCATCGCCGCTACCCAGGAGCGCCAACTGGGCCGGCAACGCGGCCAACCGTTCGCCCAGCGCCAGCACGAGGTCGAGCCCTTTTTGCTCGGTGAGGCGGCTGACGACGCCGAAAAGCGGCAGATCGTCGCGTTCCTCGAGGCCGAGTTGCCGCTGCAAGGCGATCTTGTTTCCCCGCTTTCCGCCCAGGCGCCCGGCGCTGTATGGGGCTGCCAGCGCAGGATCGGTTGCGGGATTCCACTGGCGCGTATCCACCCCGTTGAGAATGCCGCGCAGTTCGGCGGCGCGATAACGCAGCAGCGGCGCCAAGCCGTAGCCGAAGGCTTCGTCGCGGATTTCCGTCGCGTAGGTCGGGCTGACGGTGGAGAGGCGGCTGGCGAACTGCAGGCCGGCTTTCAGGAAGGAGAGATGGCCGTGGTATTCGACGCCATCGAAGGCCCAGGCATGTTCGGGCAGCCCGAGCCGGTATAGCATGTCCCAGCCGAAGTTGCCTTGAAAGGCGATGTTGTGAATGGTCACCACGCTGGCCGCGCCGCCGCCGTAATGCAGATAGGCGGCGGAGAGCGCCGTCTGCCAGTCGTTGGCATGGATCACGTCCGGGCGCCAGGGCAGGGGCGACCAGGGCTGGCCGAGGGTGGCGGCAACCCGGGAAAGCAAGCCGAAGCGGATGGCGTTGTCGCCCCAATCCTGGCCGCGCGGGTCGACGTAGGGGCTGCCGGGGCGTTCGTAGAGCTCGGGGCAATCGAGCAGCAGCAGCGGCAGGCCGTCATGTTCCGCCCCGAGCAGGCGGGCGGGCGGCAGGCCGGGCGCCAGGGCGGGCAGCGCCGCCAGCAGGTTTGCCTGCGGGAAGGCGGTGCGCAGCGCCGGATAATAGGGGAGCAATACCCGCACATCCTGCCGTGCCGCCCGCAGTGCCGCCGGCAGGGCAGCGGCGACGTCGCCGAGACCCCCAGTCTTGACCCAGGGCGCCATTTCGGAGGTGGCGAAAAGAATCTTCACGGGCAAGCGTCCGCCTTACTGCCGATAGATGCGGGCTTCTTCCAGCTCGTCGAGGATGTCGATCTTGATCTCGGCGAGTTCTTCGACGCCGAAGCCGAGGAAGGCCATCGCCTGGGCGCCGTGGTGCTCCCATTCGGATTCCTGGCGGGCCTGGAGGAAGTCGTTCACCAGGTAGTCGGCGATGATTGAGATGG
Organism: Rhodocyclaceae bacterium; assembly: GCA_027492775.1. Lineage (GTDB taxonomy): Bacteria > Pseudomonadota > Gammaproteobacteria > Burkholderiales > Rhodocyclaceae > UBA1934. The sequence goes on along the minus strand of JAPUEC010000012.1, from coordinate 25,758 downwards.
CGCAAAGGGCGCTGACGTCGCCGTGCGCTTCGGCGGTGTCGTAAAGCAATTCGGTGGCGTGATGGTCGCGGATGGCCTTGCAGATAATGTCGGGCAACTGCCAGCTGCGAGCGAGGATGGCGCCCACCAGCGCATGGCTGGTGTGGTGGCGTTCGTTCTCGATGTCGACGAAGCAACGCTCGGAGGCGTTGGCAATGCGCAGCGTCTCCTTGTAGTCGGGGAAACGCTGGACGAGGATGGGAATGCCGCAATCGTTGAACAGCCCGAAAGTGTACGCGCCGTCCGCCGAGATGGAGCGCAGATAGCGGGCGAGGCGGGCGCAGGCGATGGCGTGGTAATTGGTGCGATCCCAGAAACGGTCGAGGTTGGCGGCGGGCACGGCCAGCGCTTTTTGCAGCGCCAGCAGGGTGACGATATTGGTCACCATGCGAATGCCGAGGACCAGGATGGCCTGCTTGACCGCCGTCGCTTTGCGTACCAGCCCGTAATAGGGCGAATTGGCGGTTTTGAGAATGGCGGAGGCGAGGCCGACGTCACCCGAGACCAGTTTGTCGAGCTTGAAGATGTCCGGTTCGTCGGCATGCGCTTCCTGCACCAGTGCCAGAACGATTTTCGGGCACGGCGGGATAACCATATTGACGAGAAGTTGGGAAACCTCCTCGCTATCGACCGGTGGTGTCGTGCTTTCCGCCATGGGCATCCTTAAAGTTGTTTTCCCTGCAAGCATCCTACTCGCTGTTACGCTCGCCGGGCAAGAACGGCACAGGCGCGACTGCCGGAAATCGGCGGTTGTGGGATGGGGCGCGGCGAAATAAGATGCAATGCCGATGGCCAAAAAATTCTCTGGCATCGCGGCCCATTCTCCGGAGAAATGACATGCCGATCACCAAGGGATACCAGCAACTCATCGCCGAAGCGCGGGCGAAGATCCGCACCCTGACGCTAGAGGAAGCGAGGGCGCGGCTCGGAGACCAGAACGTCGTTTTCGTCGATATCCGCGACGTCCGCGAGATCGAGCGCGAAGGCACGATCCCGGGCGCCTTCCACGCGCCGCGCGGCATGCTGGAGTTCTGGGTCGATCCGGAGAGCCCGTACTACAAGGAAATCTTCGGCGCCGAGAAGGAATTCCTTCTCTACTGCCAGTCCGCCTGGCGGTCGAGCCTGGCGGTGGCGGCATTGCAGGACATGGGCTTGACGCCCATCGCCCACATCGAGGGCGGATTCAAGGCCTGGAAAGCGGCCGGGTTCCCGGTGGAAGAAAAGGGCCAGACCAAGCGCTGACCGGGCCGCTTGCCGGCCTGGGGGCGTTGGAACGGGATTGGCGGCCAGTTGGGGAACGGGGATAGGGCTCCGGCACTGAAATAGGCAACGGCGCTTGGCCTGCGGCCGATCCATCCGGCCGTTCGTTGCCCGATTGCAACCTAAGACGCCCGGCGCCTTCTAATTTTTATCTTCCCGCTGGCCGAGCCCATGCCCCAGAGTCCTGGTGTCCCTGTCGATTCTCCTTCCATTTTCGTCGTGCTCAATGCCGCTTCGGGCAGCGAATCCGCCGATCAAACCCATGAAACCATCGCCGGCGTACTCGAAGCGGCCGGACGCCGGCACCGCATCCTCGTCGCCGGGCCGGACGGCCCGCTCAAGCGCCTGGCGGCGCAGGCGGTCGAGCTGGCGCAAGGCTCGCCCCAAGGCGCCATGGTTGTCGCCGCCGGCGGCGATGGCACCATCAACACCGTCGCCCAGACCGTACTCGATACTGCCCCGGCGCTGCCCTTTGGCGTCATCGCCCAGGGCACCTTCAACTACTTTGCCCGCGTCCACGGCCTGCCGCTCGAGACGGAGGCGGCAACGCGATTGTTGCTCACCGCCCGCGCCCGGCCGGTGCAGGTCGGCCTGGTCAATGACAAAGTGTTTCTGGTCAATGCCAGCCTCGGCCTTTATCCGGAATTGCTGGAAGACCGAGAGGCCTGGAAACAGCGATTCGGCCGCAGCCGCCCGGTGGCTTTTCTCGCCGGACTCGTCAGTTTATTTGGCGAGCGCCGCCAACTGCACATCGGTCTGGAATGCGATGGCGTGCTACACGACGTTCGCACGCCTACGCTTTTTGTCGGCAACAATGCGCTGCAGCTCGAACGTCTCGGGCTGCCGGCCGCCGCGGCGCTTTCCGAAGGGCAATTGGTGGCGGTCAAGCTCAAGCCCATCACCACGCCCGCCCTGTTCGGCCTGCTCCTGCGCGGCGCGCTCGGCCAACTGGGCGAAGCCGAAACGGTGGATAGCATGGCCTTCAGCCGCATGACGGTGCAGCGTCTCCGCCGCGGGCTGCCTTATCGACGGGGGCGCATCAAGGCGGCGGTCGATGGCGAAATCGTCTGGCTCAAAGCCCCGCTCGTTTTTCGTCCCTCGCCGCACCCGTTGCTTCTACTTTCGCCCGAGGCAACCGGAGCGGAAGGGCAGGAAGGCACCGAATGGCGATGAAACCGCTGCTCCACTGGTCCGACCCCCATTTCGGCACCGAGCGCGTGACGGTCATGGCGGCCTTGCGTCGTCTGGTCGAGGCGGAATCGCCGGAAATTGCCGTTCTGTCCGGAGACATTACACAGCGCGCGCGGCCGGCGCAGTTCCGGGCGGCGCGGGCCTTCGTCGACGAGTTGGCACTGCCCACCGTCGCCATTCCCGGCAACCACGATATTCCGCTATACAACCTGCTGCAGCGCTTCCGGTCGCCCTACGCCCACTATTGCCGCGAGTTCGGCAAGGAACTGGAACCGGAATACAGCTCGCCGCAGTTTCTGGTCATTTGCGTCAATACCACCCGGTTTTGGCTACATACCGATGGCGCCGTCTCCCGCCGCCAGATCGAACGGGTGGCCGAGCGGCTGGACCGCGCCGACGCCGGGCAACTGCGCATCGTCGTCACGCATCAGCCCATCAGCGTCGTCCGCCCGCAGGACGAAGACGACCGCTTGCGCGGCGGCGAGGCGGCGGCGCGTTGGTGGGCGGCCGCGGGCGCCGACCTCATTCTCGGCGGTCACATCCACCTGCCTTTCGTCCATCCTCTCGGCGAGCGCTTCGCCGCGCTCAAGCGCCCGGTTTGGGGCGTGCAGGCAGGAACTGCGCTTTCCACCCGCATCCGGCATGAAGCCGACAATTCGGTGAATCTCATCCGAACCGTTTCCGACCCCCGCCGCTGCATCGTCGAACGTTGGGATTTCAACGAACTGGCGGCCGATTTCAAGCAGGTCGCCAGCCACGAATTGCGTTTGGCGGCCGACTGAATCCTCGCCGGGTTCTGCACGGCGGTCCGTCGCCGGAACCAAGTGCGATGCTCCCGAGTCGTAACTGCATCCTCCGCCAAATGGCCGTGGATGGTTACTTCCAAGGAGGACGTGCATGAACGACCCTCTCGCCTCCGCGCCTTCCACCCGCCAGGAAGAATGGCGCAGCTTCCTTTTCCTCGGTTTCATCATGGCCCCCTTGCTCGCCGTCATCGGCGTTGCCGGTTATGGCTTCTGCGTCTGGATGTACCAGTTATTCACCGGCAACTTGCCCACGGGCTGAAGGAGACGTTATGAACGCCGAAATCCACATTGCCGGGGTGTTGGTACAGAGCTTGCCGGAACGAAGCCTGGAGGCGGCCGCGGCGATCACTACCGTGCCCAATGCCGAGGTTCGCGCCATCGATGCCGGCAAGCTGGTCGTCATCTGCGAGGGCGGCAGCGCCAAGGAGACGCTGGACCTCATCGACCATCTGCGCACCTTGCCGGGCGTGATGAACGTGGCGCTGGTTTATCAGCACGCCGAAAGCGCTGCCAGCATGAACGAGGAGATGGACGATGAAACTGACCCGCCGCGAGTTCATTAAGCAATCGGCCGCCGCCACCACTGCCGCAACCGTCGGCATTCCGCTGGAGGCGCTGGGGCAGAACGTCGTCACCGACGCCTCGCTGACTCAGCTCAAATGGTCCAAGGCGCCGTGCCGCTTTTGCGGCGTCGGCTGCGGGGTGAATGTAGGCGTCAAGGACGGCCGCGTCGTCGCCACCCACGGCGACATCAATGCCGAGGTCAATCGCGGCATCAACTGCGTCAAAGGTTACTTCCTCTCCAAGATCATGTACGCCGAGGACCGCCTGACGCGGCCCTTGCTGCGCCAGATCAACGGCAAGTACGACAAGAACGGCGAATTGCAGCCCGTGTCGTGGGACCGCGCCTTTGACGTCATGGCGGAGCAGTTCAAGAAAACGCTGCGCGAGAAAGGTCCGACGGCGGTGGGCATGTTCGGTTCCGGCCAATGGACCATCTGGGAAGGCTACGCCGCCGCCAAGCTGATGAAGGCGGGCTTTCGCACCAACAACCTCGATCCCAACGCCCGCCATTGCATGGCCTCGGCCGTGGCCGGCTTCATGCGCACCTTCGGCATGGACGAGCCCATGGGCTGCTACGACGACATCGAGCAGGCCGATGCTTTCGTGCTTTGGGGCTCGAACATGGCCGAGATGCATCCCATCCTGTGGACCCGCGTCACCGACCGGCGGCTCTCGGCGCCGCAAGTCAAGGTGGCCGTGCTTTCCGTTTTCGAACACCGCTGCTACGACCTCGCCGACCTCGCGCTGACTTTTCGGCCGCAAACCGACCTCGCCATCCTCAACTACATCGCCAATTACATCATCAAGAACAACAAGGTGAATCGGGATTTCGTCAATCGCCACACCCGCTTTATTGTCGGCAACACCGACATCGGCTACGGCCTGCGCCCCGAGCATCCGCTGCAAAAGGCGGCCAAGAACGCCGGCGATGTGGGCGGCGGCAAGCCCAGCAACTTCGAGGAATACGCCAAGTTCGTCGCCCAGTACGATCTCGACAGCGTCGCCAAGCTCGCACGCGTGCCCAAGGAGCGGCTCGAACGCCTCGCCCAGCTCTACGCCGACCCCAAGACCAAGGTGGTGTCCTTCTTCACCATGGGCTTCAACCAGCACACCCGCGGCACCTGGTGCAGCAACCTGCTCTACAACCTGCATTTGCTCACCGGCAAGATCTCCAGCCCGGGCAATGGCCCCTTCTCGCTCACCGGCCAGCCTTCCGCCTGCGGCACGGCGCGCGAGGTCGGCACCTTCTCGCATCGACTGCCAGCCGACATGGTGGTGACCAACCCCAAGCATCGCGAGACCGCCGAGCGCATCTGGAAGCTGCCCGCGGGCACGATTCCCGACAAGCCCGGCTACCACGCCGTGTTGCAGAACCGCATGCTCAAGGACGGCAAGCTCAACGCCTACTGGGTGATGTGCAACAACAACATGCAGGCCACGCCCAATATCGTCGGCGAGGCCTATGCCGGTTACCGCAACCCGGCCAATTTCATCGTGGTCTCCGACGCCTACCCGACGGTGACCACGCTCGCCGCCGACCTCGTGCTGCCCACCGCCATGTGGGTGGAAAAGGAAGGCGCCTACGGCAACGCCGAGCGCCGCACCCAATTCTGGCACCAGCTCGTCAGCGCACCGGGCGAGGCGCGTTCGGACCTCTGGCAACTGGTGGAATTCTCGAAGCGCTTCAAGATGGAGGAGGTCTGGCCCGCCGAACTGCTCGCCAAGGCGCCGCAATACCGGGGCAAGACGCTTTACGACGTGCTGTTTAGGAATGGCCAGGTCGACCGCTTCCCCAACGGCCAGATCGAGGCCGGTTACGCCAATGACGAGGCCAAGGCCTTCGGTTTCTATTTGCAAAAGGGTTTGTTCGAGGAATACGCCAGTTTCGGACGTGGCCACGGCCATGACCTGGCGCCGTTCGATACCTACCACCAGGTGCGCGGGCTGCGCTGGCCGGTGGTCAATGGCAAGGAAACGCGCTGGCGTTATCGCGAAGGGCTCGATCCCTACGTCAAGGCCGGCGAGGACATCCGCTTCTACGGCATGCCGGATGGCAAGGCGGTGATTTTCGCCCTGCCCTACGAAAAAGCGGCCGAAGAGCCGGACAAGGAATTCCCCTTCTGGCTATGCACCGGCCGGGTGTTGGAGCACTGGCACTCCGGCTCGATGACGCGCCGGGTGCCGGAACTCTACCGCGCCTTCCCCAACGCCGTCTGCTTCATGCACCCGGAGGATGCGCGCAAGCTCGGTCTCAGGCGCGGCGATCAGGTGGAAATCGCTTCGCGGCGGGGCAACATGCGCAGCCGCGTCGAGACGCGCGGCCGCGACAAGCCGCCGCAAGGCCTGATCTTCGTGCCCTGGTTCGATGCCAGCCAGTTGATCAACAAGGTGACCTTGGATGCCACCTGCCCGATTTCGCTGCAAACCGATTTCAAGAAATGTGCGGTCAGCATCCGCAAGGTTTAGTGGTCTGCTCGGCAATTACCGCTAGGAGGTGCGCCATGCTCAGGATACTCAGCTTCGTTCTCACCCTGATGCTCGCCGGCAGCGCCGTCGCCCAGCACATCGACCGCATGCGCGGCACCACGCCCATCCTCGAGGAAACCACGCCGCCGCCGCTGGTGAACCCGGATAACAGCGACGTCCGCCGCGCCCGCAACTACGCCATGCAGCCGCCAGTGGTGCCGCACAAAGTGGATGGTTACCAGCTCGATAAGAACGCCAACCGCTGCATGTTCTGCCACGCCCGCACCCGCATCGAGCAGAGCCAGGCGCCGATGATCAGCGTCACCCACTTCCAGGATCGCGATGGCAACCACCTCGCCGAACTTTCGCCCCGCCGCTACTTCTGCCTGCAATGCCACGTGCCGCAGGCGGCGTTGAATCCGCTCGTCGCCAATCGCTTCATCGATGTCGACACCATGCTGCAACGCGGTCCGGGGCCGGCGCGCAAATGATCCGGCGTGCCTGGAATCTCCTCAAGCGTTACTGGGTGGTGATCCGCCGCCCAAGCGTGCATTACAGCCTGGGTTTTCTCACCGTCGGCGGCTTTATCGGCGGCGTGCTCTTCTGGGGCGGCTTCAACACCGCGCTCGAAGCGGCCAATACCGAGCCCTTCTGTATCGGCTGCCACGAGATGCATGACAACGTCTATCAGGAACTGCAGAACACCATCCACTTCACCAACCGCAGCGGCGTGCGGGCGAAGTGTTCCGATTGCCATGTGCCGCACGCGTGGACGAGCAAGATCGCCCGCAAGATTCAGGCTTCGAAGGAAGTCTGGGGCAAGGTCTTCGGCACCATCAATACGCCCGAGAAATTCGAGGAAAAGCGCATCGAACTGGCCATGCACGAATGGCGGCGCTTCAAGAGCAACGATTCACTCGAATGCCGCAACTGCCACAAGTTCGAGTACATGGACTTCACCCGCCAGAGCCCGCGCGCCGTCCAGGCCCACTCCACCTCGCTGGCGCGTGGCGAGCGCACCTGCATCGACTGCCACGTCGGCATCGCCCACCGCATGCCGGACCTTTCAAACGTCGCCAATCGCGCCAAGGCGCAGGGTCATCCGGATGGCATTCCGGCCATTATTTCCGGGGGAGTGGCGGCGCCGGCGCAGGAATCTAAATGATTCAGGCATAATCCCGCCTTTTCGGCGAGGGATGCATGAAGAAACTAATGGTCTTGGCTCTACTGGTTGGAAGCACCTCCGTGCTCGCCGCCGCCAATGTGCGGCTGGAGGTTCCGGTGACCTATCACCCCAATGCCGGGGTCGTTCAGGCCGTACGGGATGAGTGTCGCATCGAGGAGATGCTCGCCGAGCATGTTGGGGCGGCCCTTGAGAAGCGCAATCCGTCCGGCATCGGCACCGTCGCCGTGGGCGCGGACACCAGTGGCGATGCGGTTCTGCGCTTGCGCATCACCCATATCCTCGGCGTCGGCGGCGGCGCCTGGAGTGGCCCCAAGGCGATCACCGTGACCGCCGAACTGCTGGAAGACGGCAAGGTGGCTCGCCAAACCAAGATCAACCGCTGGTCGATGGGTGGTGTCTTCGGCGCTTTCAAGGGAACCTGCACCATCCTCGAACGCAGCGCTGTGGCCATCGGCAAGGACATGCAGCGCTGGGTGCGTGACCCGAGCTACCGCATCCGTGAGGAAGCGCCGCCCAAGGAGGTCGCCAAGGAAGCGGTGCCCGAAGCGAGCGGCGGAGACGCCAATACGTCAAAAATGGAAACGCCAAAGGCCGATCCGGCAAAGGCGGAAGTCAAGCGCGAATCCGCTGAAGCGCAGCCAGCGGTGGAAGCCCGCCCGCAAGGCGCGAAGGACAAAGCGGAGGCCCCTGCAGTCGCCAAATAAGAAAGGAAGTGGGGCGATGGGTCCATGTCCGCTGAAGTCGGCCAGGCAACAGGCCTGACAGGAGCTGTACGGTATCTATCGCCCGGGATGACTATCGGCAATTTCCGCGTAGATACCTCGCGCATTTTTTGCCGTGAGTGGTGCGATGCCCGAGGGTGGCGCCAATCCGGGCGGAATTTAGGCGGTTATTCCCTGGGAAGTGCCGCCGGCTCCGGCGCCCCAATGACCGCCGCCGAAGTTCCCGCTCGAACGCGGTCGGAGAAGCGGCGGAAAATTCGTCCGAGCATGCCTTCCACCGTCCGGAAAACAGCCCCAGCGGTGTTCGCGAACAGCGCCCGCCAAAAGGCGGCGTAGCGGCGTTCGACCACGATGTGGATGGCGTAGGAAACGGCCAGGACGATCAGGCAGGTCAGCCCGTAAAGCCAAACCTTGTTGCCCGGGTCGGCGAAGCGGGAGAGGATCATGTAGCCGAAGTAGGCATGCACCAGATAGAGCGGATAGGTCAGCCCGCCGGCGAGGCGTGAGCCCGGAATCGACAGCCGCTGGCCGCGCGCGGTGTTGAGCGCCAGGAAGAACAGGAACTGGGCAACAATCACCGTCCACACCACCGCCAGAGAAAAGCGCGTGCCCTTGGCTTCGGAAAAGGCTTCGGCGCAACTTGCCGAAAAACCAAGGCAAAGATGGAGGCAAATTCCCAGTGCCACCCAGGCAACCGAAGAGCGGCGCTCCTTCATCACCGCCAGCAGGGCGCCAGCGGCGAAGAAAGTGTAGTAGCCCCCGAGATAGGGAAGATGCTGCCTTCCCATCAGCGCGGCGGCGAGCAAGGCGAAGGGCCAAGCCAGGAAAAGCAGCTCCAGGCGATTGCGCCAGCCGGCAAGCAGAAAGAGGAATGCCAGCGCGTAGAAACTCAGTTCGAGCTGAAGCGTCCAGTAGGCGCCGTCCACGGCCGGGTAACCCAGGAGGCCGGGCAGCATGGTGAAATTGGCGAGGAACTGCGGCCAATAAACCGTCATGTACTGGCCGCCCCAGAAGCGTGAAAAGACGGTGGTGAATATCACCGCCACCCAGAACGCCGGGAACAGCCGCACACACCGGGCGACGCCGAATTCGCTGGCGCTGCGGTTGCGGGCGGAGAAGAAAATCACATAGCCGCTGATCATGAAAAAGAACTCGACGCCCAGGTAGCCATATTTGGAAACGTCGGCCAAGCCCGAGACATATCCGAGCGTGGAAATGGTGCCGATGTTGATGCCATGAAAGAAGTAGTGGAACGCCACCACGCTCACGGCCGCGAAGAGGCGGGCGACGTCGAGCAGTTCGAGTCTTTTCATGCGTTATCCAAAAACCGATGGGTCGTATGCGCTGGCCGGACGGGAAAATTCCGGCATTTCTTTTTTGGTTCACGGCTGACTGCCGCCGGGCGGACGCTATGCTACTCCGCTATCGCCCTTTTCGCAGCTATGACGGGGCATTCTGGTTGCAGCGGATGAAGGCACGGAAGCGCAGTGGATTCTTCATCCTGTTATGCATTTGCTCTTGCTGCCAAAGCTTCCAATTGCTCGATATCACACGACATCAGGATGGGGATGGCTTCGGTAATCAGCTCGATCGGCCAGTCCCACCACCGCAACCGTAACATCCTCTCGGTAAGCGCGGCATCGAACCTCTCACGAATCACCTGAGCCGGGTTGCCGCCGACAATGGTGTAAGGCGGCACATCCTTGGTGACGACCGACAGGGCGCTCACGATGGCGCCATCTCCGATCTTGATGCCGGGCATGATTACCGACCGATAGCCGAGCCAGACATCGTCACCCAGCACCGTGTCGCCTTTGAACGGCCAATTGGCGTCGATGTGTTTCTCCCAACCGCCTTGCATGATCGGGAATGGGAAGGTCGAAAGGCCCGAAAGCACATGGTTGGCGCCATTCATGAGAAACCGGACGCCGCTCGCAATCGCACAGAATTTGCCGATGACCAAGCGATCCTTGCTGAAGGGATAGTGATACAAGACCGCTCTTTCGAAAGCATCGAAACCCTCTTCGTTATCGAAATAGCTGAAATCGCCAGCCCTGATTTTCTCGTCGTTGGTGAAGTTCTTGATGAAGACAATGCGCTTGATTCCCGGGATCGGGTATTTCTCGTCCGGGTTAGGGCCGTTCTTGCCGGTGTTGGAAAAGAGCTCAGAGAACATGACGATGCCTCCTGCCGAAAAATGATTGCACGTCGATCTGGGCGGACGCTGGAACTCCGCAGGGGAACGGTCCGGTTGGGAGAAGGTTAGCTCGTGGCCTCGAATGCGACATGGATTTAGTCTCGCCTTGCGCGGAAGATCTGCCCGGAGGTAATGGCTGGAAGAACTGTTGACGGACGCCTTCAAGTTCGAGGGCGGGGTCGTTCGCGAAGCCAAAACGCGAATGCCGGGTGACCCCGGCAATGGCGTTTTCATCGCCGCGGCATTCGTGGCGAATGCTCAGGGTCATGGACTCAACGGCGGCCAATTGAAAGCAATCGGCGAAAAACAGAAGTCGAGACGAACTCAAAAACGCAATTGCGCCGGAGTCCTTTCAGTTGCACCTCACAGTCCAAGCTGTGCTGCTGCCAGGCTGTCCTCGAGGGCTGGGGCTAGGCACGCCAGCGACGAGGCAACTAGGCGCGTAATCATGTAAGACTTGAATTGTTCAGACTTGATACGGACCTTGAAGGTGGCTTCATCAACGTTTATGTATGTCTGCAACCGACTGTCCGAAGTGAGGCTCTTTTCAGTGCACGAGCAAACCGCAAGCACATCAACAGGCTTGGACCGTAGAACGGTCGCAATCTCGGGCCGCGCTACCATTCCAAGCACATACTTTGGGCACATCGCGCTGATCGCCTGGACGAACTGTGCACCCGCGGAATTAGGGTTCTGCGCATAAGCGAATGGTGAAATGACGAGCAAAAATGCAAACATCCATGGCAGCTTAAAAGAACGGAATTCGGGTGATGTCTTGCGAGCTGATGGCATGTGGCTTCTTCCTTATAAGGGATGGCTTGCGCTGGAATTTATGATCTTAACATTCCAATGATCGCCCGCAGCACTGACGCTCTTCGCTGGCGAGGAAGGTTGTTTTATGCCGGTCGGCTGATTGATGGATCAGGGCGCATTTCGCCTCCGACACAAAATAAGGACGAGAAACAGCGCGAATGCAGGAAGCCAAACCCAAACCAACTCAGACTTGAGCACAGCCAAGCCAGACGGACTGAGCAGCCGAGCGATGCTGAGTGGCGAAACTTGAATGGGCCGGTCGGGAAAGAAAAACCGCTGATCGGAAAATGGCCAAAGGTAGGCGATGCCCAAGCCACCGTTGGTAAACATGTCGAGGAGACCATGCGAGGCACCGACGATCAATAAAAAGCCGAAGATCGCTGGGCGAGAACCCCTTAGCGGTGCGGAAAACAGACAGGCGATCGCGGCGAACGCAAAGGCCAAGAGCAGCGAATGCGAAAAGCCCCGGTGACCCAACTGGTCTGAATAGGCGATGCCTAGCCTGAAGGCGAGAACATCAAGGTCGGGCAGTATCGAAGCAACAACGCCCAGGGCAAGCAGGCGAGGTGGAACGCTGTTCCGACCGAGACCCAAGCCGATGGCGAGAGGTACGGCAGCATGGGAAATGATCGTTGGCATTATGACTTCTTCACGCCGGAGTTACTCGCCGCCGTAGGGCCACCCGCGGGAGGGTTCGGAAGCGGAGCTGTTGGGCGGCCGAGTGGACTTGAAGATTAGATTCCGGAATGCCATCAAGCGTGCTCATACTTTTCCCCCTTAAGAGTGGGCGCGGTTCGTGGGGCGATTTATTCCGCTCGGTCTGCAGCTTCCACCAGATAGGTCTGAATCAGCGGCTGCTTGTTTGGGCCATCCAGCAAGCTCCAGCGCTGGCGGAACCTGAAAACGATGAACTCGCCTGTCGTGGCCTCGGCCTGCCATACCCCGACGATGTCGGCCTGATAGCGGCCGCCGCCTAAAACCTGCACTTTCACGCTCTCAAGGGCATGCGTGTTGCTGGCGATCGTCTTGCCGATGCCGGCGTACCAGCGCTTGAAGTCGGCGTGAGAGCGTAGGGTCGTTTCGGGAAAGCGCATTTCCAGATTCCCGGAGGCGAGGAGAGAAAGAAAGCGCTCCACCGGCACATGCCGGTCATACATGGCATAGACCTGGTACACAAAACTGATGATCTCGTTCTCGTTAAACTTGTTACTGATCTGGCGCTGAACCGCTTCCCGGTAAGCAGCCGGAGGCGATTCCGCATAGCTCGGGCCGGCAATGGTTAGGAACAGCAGCATCAACAGCACATTTCGTTTCTGCATGGATAGCTCCTGCGATGGGGTTGCATCAAAATTCTGGAAGGTGAGTCCGGGGCGCTGTGGAGTCGGCTAGAACCTATATAAATCGGCCGCAGTCACGGCGGGCTTGCGATCCGGTTGAATGATCGGTTGAGTGTCACGGAAAATCCTCCAAGTGGATTGGTTTTCCACCTAATTCGACAAAAGGCCTTTCCCCTATGATCTCTACTTCGAATCCATCCGCAAAAACCAAATAAAGTCTCGCGCCAACCTTACGCCTGAAGGGTAAGGGGATTATTTCGTGGCGAATGCCACCAACTTCCAGGAATCCTTCCGATATTCTATTGGGCAATGATGGCAATCGCCCAAGTATGCCCACGCCGGAGAGCACTAATTGCGCCTCCTGGCTCCATCCAGTACCTCGATCTTTACCCGGCGTTCCCTTTGATTTGTGGAGATAGGCGTGCGAGAAATGGATCGTAGCCACTCCATCTAGAATGTATATCTGGCTTACGCGGGAATCATGCAGTTCCAATCCACTTTTCACTTTAACGCTCCCTCAGCACCTGACGCCCAAGGTTGGAGATAACCCGCCGCAGCCACAGCGCTGATGCGGCAGCGAGAAAGACCGTAACCTGCGGTCGGGTTGATTGACGGGTTAGGTGTCATTTGTCGGTTCGTAATACCCTTGCGCGGAATTTTTCGCAACCAAGTTCAAACAGAAGAACGGATGCTCGTGACAGCGTTTTCCCATTCGTTTTTCTAATATGTGTTTCCAATATTTGAGCCTCACACTCAGAGATCACAAGGGGAATAAATAGATCCATGGCAGGCGAGAGGTAGTAATCTTTACCTAAATCGGTGATAAGTTTTAAAACTTTTCTTAATTTTACGAGTGGCCTAGGAGGGGATGGTCTCGTAGTGTCGACAATTTCTAACGAGTAGGTTTTTTCGATTTTTTCAGCAAGGTAAGCTTTTAAAGCATCTTTAGCGTGTTTCTTGAGTTTTGAGAGGTATGTCGAATCCAATGAGTGCTTCGACTTGACTATATATAAAACAGAAAAACCACCATTTCGTTCAAACTGATTTCTTTGTTCTATCTGATATTCGACTCCATGAATAAACAATGAAATGTCTGTGAATTGGTCTTTTCCGGACCAATAATTATTACAAGCAAGAGCAGCATGAGCCCGTTTATTTAGGTAGATATCCCAACCTAAAAATGAAGCCGGCAGCCCGATTTGTTCGAGCAATTCCGCATTGCAGGGCGTATGCGTGAATGGCATTAAGCACCTAAGGTAAAGTCGACGACAAATACGTCCAATATTCTGGGCGCTGTCTAATAAGCTGTAATACAGGACGCGCGGGAAGCGTTGTGTTGCAACGATTGATGCGAGGTGGGGGTTTGCTGGTCACTTGTCCTCAGGGAGCAAACTGGACAAGTTGCCAGTGTACTAATTTTTCCGCTACAAGCCGCTTGGATTTCTCGGGTTTGCAGCGGAATGATGACGGGGGATACGCGCCGATGGCTCATGCCAGAAACTAAATTCGCAATGCCTTCAACAAACCCCGCGTCGAGCCATCGAATTCCGCTGGGTTCGCGGTGCCGGCGATGGCGGGAGCGAGTTTGCCGGCGAGTTGCTTGCCGAGTTCGACGCCCCATTGATCGAAGGCGTTGAGGCCCCAGAGGGCGCCCAGGCAGAAGACTTTGTTCTCGTAGAGGGCGATGAGTTGTCCGAGGGTGTGCGGGTCGAGGCGGGATAGCAGCAAAGTGTTAGAGGGCTGGTTGCCGGGGAAGACCTTGTAGGGCACCAGCCGCTCCTTGCGGCCCTTGCCCAGGACTTTCAGGAAGCCTTCGTCCAGGAACACGGAAAGTGCCGGAATCAGGGCCAGCTCTGACACGCGCAGCCCGGAGGCGTAGAGCAGTTCCATCCAGGCGCGGTCGCGCACGCCCAGGATCGTGGCCAC
>JAPUEC010000012.1:0-11241 GCA_027492775.1 Rhodocyclaceae bacterium | reverse complement strand
GCCGGCGGCGCGGGCTTCTTCCTCGGTCTGGCCGAAGGCGAGCGCGGCGGATTGGGCCAGGCAATTGGCCAGCAGGTTCTCGTGATGGCCGGGCAGCGGGAAATCGGCTTCCTTCAAGGCGATGAAATCGCAGGGGATGAGCCGGCCACCTTGGTGGATGAGCTGGTAGAAGGAATGCTGGCCGTTGGTGCCGGCGGCGCCCCAGACGATGGGGCCGGTGGCGACGCCCACTGGCGCGCCCTGGCGGTTGATGCGTTTGCCCAGGCTTTCCATTTCCAGTTGTTGCAGGTGGTTGGATAGCAGTTCGAGCGACTGGCTGTAGGGCAGCACGGCGCGGCTGGTGGCGCCGAGAAAGTCGGTGTTCCAGAGCTCTAGCAGCGCCAGGGTCAGCGGCAGGTTTTGCTCCGCTGGCGCTTCGAGAAAGTGGCGGTCCATGTCGCGGGCGCCGGCGAGCAGGGCGGCGAAATGCTTGAAGCCGACGGCGAGCGCGATGGGCAGGCCGATGGCCGACCACAGCGAGAAGCGGCCGCCGACCCAATCCCAGAATTCGAAGACGTTCTCGGCGGCGATGCCGAAGCGGGCGGTGGCTTCGAGGTTGGTCGAGACGGCGACGAAATGGCGCGCCACGGCGGCTTCGTCCCCGGCGGCAGCGAGGAGCCAGGCGCGGGCGCTCTGGGCGTTGGCCATGGTTTCCAGCGTGGTGAAGGTCTTGCTGGCGACGATGAAAAGGGTGCTGCGCGGGTTGAGACCGGCGATGGTGATGGCGAGGTCGGCGCCGTCGACGTTGGCGACGAAATGCACCTTGAGGTCCGGCTGCTGCCAGGCGGCGAGTGCCCGCACCGCCATGCGCGGGCCGAGGTCGGAGCCGCCGATGCCGATATTCACCACGTCGGTGATGCGTTCCCCCGAGAATCCGCGCCACTCGCCGCTATGGATGCGCTCGCAGAAGGCGGCCATGCGCCCGAGCACGGCATGGACGCCGGGAACGACGCTGGTGCCCGCTGTGGTGAAGGCATCGCCGGGCGCCGCGCGCAGCGCCATGTGCAGGACGGCGCGGTTTTCGGTGTGGTTGATGGTCTCGCCCGCCGCCATGCGGTCGCGCCAGCCGGCGACGTCGGTCGCTGCGGCCAACTGGTGGAGGAGCGCCATGGTCTCCGCCTTGACGCGCTGCTTCGAGTAATCGAGCAGCAGGCCTTCATGGCGGATGGAGAAATGCTCGAAGCGCTCGCCGTCAGTGGCGAAGAGGTCGCGCAGGGTCCAGTGGCGCTGCGTTTCGGCGTGGCGCGCGAGGGCCTGCCAGGCAGGGGTATCGGTGATTTTCATAGCCAGACCATGAGCCCGAGTTCGAATTTGTGGGTGAGCAGCGGGTGCGAAGGGAAGGCACGGACGCGGTATTCCAGCTTGCCGCAGCGCTCGGGGGTGAGGTCGAGGACGAAGCGCAGCGCCCCGTCGTCGGTATGCCCGGCGTGGGTCAGCGGGTAGTGCAGTTCGCGGCTGTTGCCGCGCGTGTTGGCGGGGCGGGCGAAGATGGCTTCGACCGTCACGTCCTCCGGCGCCAGGCCGTTGCTTTGCAGGGCGACCTCGATGTGGATGGCCTCGCCGAAACCGAGGCGGCGGCGCGGGGCGTCGAGGCGACGCAACTGCACGCCGGGCCAGGCGGCCTGGACATGCGCCTTCCAGTTGGCGACAGTGCGCGCCCCGGCGTAGTTGCCCTCGGCGTAACGACGGCCCTGTCGCGAGGCTGATGCGTAAAAGCGGTCCGCGTATTCGCCGACCATGCGCATGACGTTGAAGCGCGGCGCCACGGTGGCGATGGAGCGCTTGGCGAGCGCCACCCACTCCGGCGAATAGCCCATCGGGCCGGTGCGGTAGTAGGTGGGAATGACCTGGTCCTGCAGCAGTTCGTAGAGCGTGCGTGCTTCCTCGGCGTCGCGCTGCTCGTCGCTCATGTGACCGGGCGCCGGCTTGATCGCCCAGCCGTTGGGGTGTTCGGCGTCGTAGCCCTCGCCCCACCAGCCGTCGAGCACCGAGAGGTTGATGGCGCCATTCATCGCCGCCTTCATGCCCGAGGTGCCCGAGGCTTCGAGCGGATAGATCGGGTTGTTGAGCCAGACATCCACGCCTGCCACCAGGCGCCGCGAGAGCTGCAGGTCGTAGCCCTCGATGAGCAGGATGCGGCCTTCGAACACCGGCTGGTTGGCGATCTCGGCGATGCGGCGGATGAGTTCCTGCCCCGGCTGGTCCGCCGGGTGCGCCTTGCCAGCGAAGATGAAGAGAATGGGCCGCTCGCGGTCGGAAACCAGTTCGCGCAGCCAGTCGAGATTCTGAAAGAGCAGGGTGGCGCGCTTGTAGGTGGCGAAGCGGCGGGCAAAGCCGATGGTCAGCACGTTCGGGTTGGCCGGGTCGGCGAGGCGCAGAATGCGGTCGAGGTGGGCGGCCGAGCCCTGGTTGCGGGTTTGCTGCTCGCGCAGGCGGTCGCGGATGAGGTGCAGCATTTGCGACTTGAGCATCTGGCGGATGCTCCAGAAGGTCTGGTCGGGAACGCGATAAACGCCCTCCCAGCAGGCGGGATCGGTCTGGCGCTGCTGCCAGCCGACGCCGAGATGGCGCTCGAAGGTCTCGTGCCATTCCGAGGCCATGAAGGTCGGCATGTGAACGCCGTTGGTGACGTAGCCGATGGGGTTCTCGTGCGGCTCGATCTGCGGCCACATATGGGCGCAGATGCGCGACGAGACTTCGCCGTGGATGCGCGAGACGCCGTTCTGGAAACGCGAACCGCGGATCGCCAGCGCCGTCATGTTGAATTCGCTCTTGCCCGGCTCGGAACCGAGGCCGAATAACTGCTCGGGCGAAATGCCCAGTTCCTGGCACCAATCGGCGAAATACTGGCGGATCATGTCCTCGCCGAAATGATCGTGCCCGGCCGGCACCGGCGTGTGGGTGGTGAAGACGACGGCGGCGGCGACGGCTTCGAGCGCGGTGGAGAAGTCGATGCCCTCGCGCATCAGGCCGCGAATGCGCTCCAGTACGAGGAAGGCGGCATGCCCCTCGTTGATGTGCCAGACCGTGGGCTTGATGCCGACCGCCGCCAACGCGCGCACACCGCCGACGCCGAGGAGGATTTCCTGCTCGATGCGGGTGGTGCGGTCGCCGCCGTAGAGGCGGTGGGTGATGTTGCGGTCGTGCTCCGAATTCTCGGGCAGGTGGGTGTCGAGCAGGACCAGTCGAACGTGGCCGACTTGCGCTTCCCACAGCCGCGCTTCGACGGTGCGGCCGGGCAGGGCGACGCGGATGCGGACTTGGCCACCGTCCGGCGCCGTGAAGGGCGTCACCGGCAGGTCGTCGAAATCGGAATCGGTGTAGGTCGGATGCTGGCCGCCGTCGGCGTCGAGTTGCTGGTGGAAATAGCCTTGACGATAGAGCAGGCCGACGCCGACGAAGGGTAGCCCCATGTCGGAAGCCGCCTTGCAGTGGTCGCCGGCGAGGATGCCGAGCCCGCCGGAGTAGATGGGCAGGCTCTCGTGCAGGCCGAATTCGGCGCAGAAATAGGCGATCAGGTCGCCTTCCTGGAAGCGGCGGGCGTGTGCCAGCTCGGAGGGCGCCACCTCGTGGTAAGTGTCGTAGGCGGAAAGGATGCGGTTGAGGCTGCCGAGGAAAATCGGGTTCTCGGCCGCCGCTTCCAGGTCTTTCTGGTCCACCCGCTTCAAGAAGGCCTTGGGGTTGTGGCCGCAGGCCAGCCAAAGCGGCCGCGAGAGGCTGGAGAAGAGCGAGCGCGTGGCGCGGTCCCAGCTGTACCAGAGGTTGTTGGCCAGCTCCTCCATGCGCTCCAGGCGCGGCGGAATGTTCGGATTGACTTCAAGCGGGTAAAGGGTTCCGGGCATGGTCGGGTTCGATCTCAAGGGTTGGCGGCAGGGTCGGGCAATGGGTCAGCGCGCCTTTTTGCGGCGCTCGGTCTTGAAGGCTTTTTCAACCGTCATCTGCAGGACGAGCGCGCAGTCATCGCTTGGTATGGTCCAGTCGAGCCGAAGTTCGACCGCCTGCATGATTTTCTCGAAACCGGCTTCGGATTGCGAAACGGTGTGATGCGGTCGACCGCGTATCGTCGCCGGCAGGTTCCAGGCGAACTTGAGGCCGCCGTCGAGCAGATCGTCGGCGAGGCGCAGCTCGGTGGCGTCGGCGAGATCGATCGGCTGGCCGAATCCGCCGGGGACGGAGTCGTCCGCCAGCCGGTAGCGGCCGAGGACGCCGTCGCAGCTCGGCATGGCGAGGTTGACCACGGTCGAAAAACGCCGGCCGGAGAGGCCGCGCAGCCGCCATTGCAGCGCCACCACGCCGCCGACCAGCTCATAGCGTTTCTCGATGCCGGGGCGGGTGAAGGCGAGCGCCGCGCTGGCGACGTAATCGGCGATGGGCACATCGTCGAGCCGGTCGAGCCAGAGCGCGCGCGCTTGGGCATCGGGAACGATGTCGGCCGCCTCGATCGGATGCTTGAAGCGGACGATGTCGTGCGCCGAGGCGATGCCTTCGCCTTGGTGTTCGGTCGGCGCCTGCGAAATCTTGTCGTGGTAATGCTCGTGATAGCGGCGCAAGGTGTCGGCGAAATTGTGCGCGAACGGATAGCTGATCAGTTCGTGCGCCGCCCCCAGGCCGTCGTCGCGCACCGCCAGCGAGAGCTTGGCGTCATGCGCCAGGGTTTCGAAGTGGCCGTCGAGGTCGAAATCGTCGGTTTCGATTTTGGGGCGCCGGCCAAGCTGGTCGAGCCCGGCTTCGAGTTTGGCGAGATTGTTCCAGACCGCGCGGCGCAGGTGCGGCAGGTAGAGGCCGCCGAAAAGGCCGTGCCAGTAGGCATCGTTGGCCTGCGCGCGGTAGAGCGCGGCGGTGAGCTCGGGCGGCGCCCGCTTCGCCTCGGCGAGGCGCTGCGAGAGGCCGAGCATGCGCTTGTGCATCCAGTTGGCTTCAGGGTAGCGCGACATGAAATTGCGCCAGATGCCGCCGCGCAGGAAAGGGCGGTGGCGCTCCAGGCGGCCGGCATTCTTTTCCTGGGTCACCAGGTCGGCGTAGTCGCCGGCTGCCGGCATGGGCAGCGTCCAGGCGTTCATCTCGCTGTAGGAAGTGGTGGGCAGATAGACGACGCCACGGGTGGGGTAGCCGTTATGGAAGTCGTCGAAAGTGGTGGTGTGGATCTTGGGGCTTTTCAACACGCCCTCGATGAAATCCCTCAGCCAGCCGCGCGTATAGACCCAATCGTAGGTTTCCGGCCAGATTCCGAATTTCTCGATGTCGTCGAAATAGATGGCGGCCATCTGGCCGGCGTCGGCCTGTTGCTCGAGATAGGCGACCACCTCGGCGGCGGGAGAGAAGGGCAGGCGGTAGCGCAGCGCTTCGGAAATGGGGAAGAGGTCGAGCCGCTCGCCGCCTTCCTCGGTGCTGAAATAGCCATCCAGCGTTTCGGCGCCTGCGCCGGTGCAGCGGAAGTGGTAGTCGTCGACCGTCACGTAGCGGATGCCGGTGGCGGCGAGCGACGGCACCACCGAAGCTTCCCAGACGCGCTCGGTGAGCCAGGCGCCGTGCGGGAGGCGACCGGTCCAGGCGGCGAGTTTGTCGTTCAGCGTCGCGATCTGGCCGACGCGGTCGCGGTGCGGAATGGCGGCCAATACCGGCTCGGTGTCGCCAGAGGAGAAGAGCTCTACCTGGCCGCGGCGGACCATGGTCGCCAGTAGTTCGAGGTCTGCGGGGTAGCGCTCGCGCAGCCAGTCGAGCAGCCAGCCCGAAAAGTGCACGGAGAAGCGGAAATCCGGATATTCGAAGAGGGTGTGGAGAAAGGGGCGGTAACAGCGCTCATGGGCATCCGCCATGACTTCGGGAAAATTGCCGACTGGCTGGTGCGCATGCACGCCGAGAAGAAGGTTGATTTTATGGTTATCCATGGCAGTCAATTGGCGCGCCGCATGGTTCCGCCGGTTTCCGGCCGTCCGCCGCCGCGGCTGATCGGATGATCGAGGCCGGCGGGGATGGGCAGCTTGAGCAGACGGTAGAGCGCTTTGAGATTTTGGCGAAACAGGAGGTCGAAGCAAATAACCGATTCCGGCGGGTTTTCGTCGCCGAACCACCAGAACCAGTCGGAACTTTCGCAAACCGCGAGGCGGGCAAGTACGGCGGCGCGCTCGTCGGCGCTGAGATGGTCGCCGGCCAGGGTGCGGTCGGCGTTCTCCTTGGCGGCGCAGAGCAGATCCCAGGCGCGGTTTTTGGCCGGGGCGCCGATCCAGGTCGAGAAGGTGCCATAGACCCAGCTTCCGGCGACGATTTCGGGCAGCGGCCGGCGCCGGTCGGCGTGGATGAGCGCGGCGTCGCCCAGCGTGACGGTGCGGATGTCGGGATGGGTCGCCAGGGCGCCATAGAGATCGTCGAAGAAGTACCAGCCATTGTAGGGGTAGTACTCCCAGGCGTTTTCGCCATCGAGGAAGACGGGAATCAGCGCCTTCGGCTCGTGGCGGGCAATGGCTTCGAGTTCGCCGATGAAATGGCCGGCGGCTTCGCGGCTGTGCCATCGGGCGTACTCGAAACCGATGAGGTCGGAGAGGCGTTCGTCGCGGAAGAAAAGCGTGAGGTCGGACTCCGGCGCATGCCATGGGCAATAAGGGCTGGCGTCGGCGCCGGCGGAGTGGCGGAGGACGCCGAAGCTGCTGGCGCTCCAGGCAAAGCCGGCATCGGCCACTTGGCGGAGGAAGGGGGCCGAGATGGCGCCTTCAGCCGGCCACAGACCTTGGGGTGGCTGGCCAAAACGCCGGGTATGGCTGACGAGTGCCGATTCGAGGTGGGCGGCGACGCGGCCGATTCCTCCTGGATAGGCAGGGGCGGTCGGCAGCGGGCAATCCGGCCAAGCCTGGCGGGCGCTGGAAAAATCGAGCATGAGCGGCGCTAGCGGGTGGTGCGAAGGCGTGCTGGAAATCTCGATCTGACCGCGTTCGGCGAGCGCCCGGTAGCGCGGCATGAGAGCGGCGAGCGTTGCGCCGAGGACGCCCAGCAGTTCGCGCCGATCCGCCGCCGTGAAGCGTTCGCCCTTGGCCATGAGGGTGGCGATGGCCTCGTTTTCGCGCCGCACCGTTTCGCCGGTCCACGCCAGCAGCAGCCAGGTGGCGAGATCGGCGTAATACTGGCCGGAGAGATATTCGCCGGGCGCTTCGCCCAGCGGCTCGACCAAGTCGCGCAGGTCGCGCAGGCGGCGGTAGGGCGCGAAGGGTTCGAGCATGGTCGGCGCGTGGCAGCGGAAACCCATGTCGAGCAGCCATTGGCGTTGGCTGGCGATCAATCGGTCTGGGTCCTCGGTGGCGGCGATGGCCAGGAGCGGGTCGCGCCAGCGGCCGGTGGCGAACTGGTGGACGTAATCCTCGATCTGGTCGAGCAGCACCGGCACGAAATTGACCGTGCAGCGCACTTGCGGATGGCGCTCGAGATGGCCTGCCATGTCGGCGTAATCCTTGGCCGCATGCAGCAATACCCAGGGCAGGGTGAAGTCGCCGGTTTCGGGGTGACGGTAATCCGGCTGGTGCATGTGCCAGAGGAAGGCGAGATCGGCCATCAGCAGGCCTTCAGTGCCGTGGTTGGCGAAGCGGCGAAGCTCATTTCGGGCGCGCAAAATTCCATGGCTAGCGATCCGCGCTCTGGCCGAGCATGTCGGGCGTCACCAGCGTGATGCCGCGCGGGCTGACGTAGAAACGCTTGCGATCCTCCTCCGGATCGACGCCGATGGTCATGCCCTCGGGAATGCGGCAATACTTGTCGATGACGCAGCGCTTAAGGACGGCATGGCGGGCGACATCGACGTGCGGCAGGATGACCGCGTCCTCGACCGTCGCCCAGCTATGCACATGGACGCTGGAAAAGAGCATGGAGCGGCGCACCGTGGCGCCGGAGACAATGCAGCCGCCGGAGACCACCGAGTCGACCGCGACGCCGCGCCGTTCTTCGTCGTCGAAAACGAATTTGGCGGGCGGGAGTTGTTCCTGGTAAGTCCAGATCGGCCAGTCCTTGTCGTAGAGGTTGAGGTCGGGCGTGACGCTGGTGAGGTCGAGATTGGCCTCCCAATAGGCGTCGATGGCGCCGACGTCGCGCCAATAGGGAACGCCGGTGCTGGTCATGCCGACGCAGGAGTCGGCGAAGCGGTGGGCGAAGACGCGGTAGCGGGGCACGACGTGCGGGATGATGTCCTTGCCGAAATCATGGGCGGACTTGCGGTCGTCGGCATCGCGCTGAAGTTGTTCGTAAAGGAACTGGGCGTTGAAGATATAGACGCCCATCGAAGCCAGCGCCCGTTCCGGGTCGCCGGGCATGGCCGGCGGGTTCTGAGGCTTTTCGACGAAATCGACGACGCGGCCCTCGGCATCAGCATGAAGAATGCCGAACTCATGCGCCTCGCCGATCGGCACGTCGATGCAGGCGACGGTCATGTCGGCCTGGTGGCGGACGTGAGCGGCGAGCATGCGGCCATAGTCCATCTTGTAGATATGGTCGCCGGCCACGACCAGGACATGCTCGGGCTGGTTGCGCCGCACGAATTTCATGTTCTGATAGACTGCGTCGGCGGTTCCCTGGTACCACTTGGTTTCGTTGATCTGCTGCTGCGCCGGCAGAAGCTGGATGAATTCGTCGAAGCGGCCGTCGAGAAAGCTCCAGCCGCGCTGGATGTGCCGGATCAGGCTATGCGCCTTGTATTGCGTGGCAACCCCGATCTTGCGGATGCCGGAATTGACGCAGTTGGAGAGCGTGAAGTCGATGATGCGGAATTTACCGGCGAAGGGCACCGCTGGTTTCGAGCGGTAATCCGTGAGCTGCTTGAGCCGGCTGCCACGCCCTCCGGCCAGGATGATGGCGAAGGTGTTGCGGGTCAAATGGCTGATAAAACGGCTGTCTCCGGTTTCCTGCGGGTTTGCTGATGGGGCAGACATGGGAACCTCCGTATTCTTTGGTGTTCATGATATTGCATGAAAGACGACAAAACGCTATCGCAAGCCCTCTATCTTTTCAATGAGGGTAGCAATACTCAGGCCTACCGGCTCCTCGGCGCCCATTTTAGCGGCGCAGGCACCGTCTTTCGGGTCTGGGCGCCCAACGCCGGGCGAATTTCCGTCGTCGGCGAATTCAATCAATGGCGTAGCGGCGAGCATCCCATGCACAGTCTTGGTGCCTCGGGCGTGTGGGAAGCCTCGGTGGCGGACGCCAAGCCGGGCGATCTCTACCGCTTCGAGATCGTCAATCGCGCTACCGGCGCCGTGGCGGTCAAGAGCGATCCCTACGCCCGCGGCTACGAACTGCGGCCTGGGTCTGCAGCCTATGTTACCGCCCCTTCCGCCTACGCCTGGAACGATGCCGGCTGGCTGGCGCGGCGCGCGGACTGGGATTGGCTGCATTCGCCCATCAACATCTACGAGATCCACCCCGGCTCCTGGATGCGTCATGTCGACGGCCGCCCCTATCGCTGGCCGGAGCTGACCGAGCGCCTCATTCCCTATGCGGTGGAGCACGGCTACACCCACCTCGAACTGATGCCGGTGACCGAGCATCCGCTCGACGAGTCCTGGGGCTACCAGACCACCGGCTACTTCGCGCCGACCGCGCGCTACGGCAGTTCGGATGAACTGCGGGCCTTCGTCGATGCCTGCCATCAAGCCGGGCTGGGCGTCATCCTGGACTGGGTGCCGGGCCATTTTCCGCAGGACGACTGGGCGCTGGCCCGCTTCGACGGGACCGCCCTGTACGAACACGAGGACCCGCGGCTCGGCCTGCACGCCGACTGGGGCACCCATATCTTCAACTACGGCCGGCATGAGGTGCAGAGCTTCTTGCTCTCCTCGGCGCATTACTGGTTGTCCGAATTCCACTTCGACGGGTTGCGGGTCGATGCCGTGGCGTCGATGCTCTACCTCGACTATTCGCGCAAGCCCGGCGAATGGCTTCCCAACCGCCATGGCGGGCGGGAGAACCTTGAGGCGATCGATTTCCTCAAGCGCCTCAATGTCATGGTGCATGGTGAATTCCCCGGAGCCTTGACCATCGCCGAGGAATCGACCGCCTGGCCGATGGTGTCCCGCCCGACCTGGCTCGGCGGCCTGGGCTTTTCGCTCAAATGGAATATGGGCTGGATGAACGACAGCCTGCGCTATTTCCACCGCGACCCGGTCTATCGCGGCTGGCACCATGCCGAACTCACCTTCGGCCAGATGTACGCCTACTCGGAAAACTTCGTCCTGCCGCTCTCGCACGACGAGGTGGTGCATGGCAAGGGTTCCTTGCTCGGCAAGATGCCGGGCGACGAGTGGCGGCGCTTTGCCAACCTGCGGCTGCTATTAGCCTGGCAGGCGTTTTCGCCGGGCAAGAAACTGAGCTTCATGGGCGCCGAAATCGGCCAGTGGCGCGAATGGTCAGAGCAGCGCGAACTCGATTGGGGGCTCCTCGCCGATGGCCGCCATACCGGCGTGCAACAGTTGGTGCGCGACCTCAATCGCCTTTACCGCGACTGCCCGGCGCTGCATGAACTCGATGCCGAGGGCGAAGGCTTTCAGTGGATCGATTGCCTCGACAATGCCCACTCGGTGCTTTCATGGCTGCGCTTCGCGCGGGATGGCAGCTTCGTCGTGGTGGCGATGAATTTCACGCCGACGCCGCGCGCCGGCTATCGCATCGGTGTGCCGCAAGCGGCGCGCTACCGTGAACTGCTCAACAGCGATTCGAGTTACTACGGCGGTTCGGACTTTGGCAACGGCGATGGCATCGTTGCCCAGCCGGGCGAATGGATGGGGCGGCCGTTCTCGATCGAGGTCAATTTTCCGCCGCTGGGCTGCGTCGTCCTTCAGCCCGATTCAAAGGTTCAGCGCTAGCGCGCCGAGCAGGCCGAGGCGTTCCTCAAGTACGAGGTGGATCGGCATCGTCTGCATCAGCGCCTGATATTCGCGTTTGGCGCGGAAGGCCGCCAGGAAGGGCGCGGCGCGCGTCTGCGGCATGAGCTTGGCGGCGATGCCGCCGGCAATGAAGACGCCGCCGTGCGCCATCCAAGTCAGCGCCAGGTCGCCGGCGAAGGCGCCGTAAATCGACAGCCAGAGTTCGAGCGCCTGCGTGGCGCGCGGATCGCTGCCGCCGACGGCGGCGCTGCCGATCTCCGCCGGCGTTTTTTCCGTGCCGCCGAGGAAGCCATAAATGCGCGCCAGCCCGGCGCCGCAAAGTACGTCTTCGGCGGTGACGCGGCCG
>JAPUEC010000011.1 GCA_027492775.1 Rhodocyclaceae bacterium | reverse complement strand
TGCAGCCTGCCTACCCCTCGCGCAACCGTCGCCTGATTGTGAACACGCCCTAGGGTGTGCCCATAGATAGCCAGCGGTTGCGTCTTACTCGCATGGCTTATCATTGAGCGGCCAAAACTCTAATTCGAATCGCACGCCACATGGGATATTGGATCAAGGAAACCTTCAATATCCAGGACCTCCAGCGCATCATGTTCCGCCTCATCGAACGCGTGGACGTGTTCAGCGAAGTCACCCAGCAGGAATTGCAGCAGCTGCTCGAAACCTGCGAAAAATGCACTTTCGATCCCGGCGAAGCAATCGTCCGCGAAGGCGGGACCGGCGCCTATCTTTACGTCATCATCGAAGGCGAGGTTAGCGTCCTCAAATCGTCCGGCGGCCGGGGCGTTGAGCTGGCCCGCCTGGAACCCGGCGATTCCTTCGGCGAAATTTCCCTGGTCGACCATGGTCAGCGTTCCGCTTCGGTGATTGCGCTTCAACCTTGCGTGATGCTGCGTCTCTCCGAAACCGAGTGTTGGAAAAACCCTTCCATCGGCGCAAAAATTTATCGCAATATCGCCCGTATCCTCGCCGGCCGCCTGCGCGACATGGACGAGGCTTATGTTCTCTCGTCCAAACGACGCTGAACCGATTGCGGCTCTCCAGGCGTAATGCCAAGACCGCCAAGCAAAGCAACCTTTGCCCATCCCTGCTGTGCCTAGCCGCTCACCGCCGTAACGGTTGAATTATCGGGGAGACGAACATCCCCCGCGCCAGGGTCGAAGATGCGCCTCCTCGTCGGGTTCGTTGGCAGTCCCGCCGCTGCGGACCACTTCGACCGGAACACGCGCCGCCAACGCGCAAAAGAGTTCGTAGGCCACGGTTCCCGCCGCCGCCGCGACATCATCCGCCGCCACGGCTCCGCCCTCGCCCTTGCCCCATAAGGTCACCGGGGCTCCAATCCCCGCTTCCGGAATATCGGTGATGTCGCACGCCAGCATGTCCATCGAAACGCGGCCGAGGGTTCGGGTGCGCTTTCCGCAGACGGCGATGGGCGTTCCGGTCGGCGCATGACGGGGATAACCGTCGGCATAGCCGCACGCGACTACCCCAATCCGCATCTTTCTGTCGGCAATGAAGCCGCCGCCATAGCCGATACGCGCATCCGCTTCGATCGTTTGCACGCTCGTCAGCCTGGTTTCCAGGTGCATCACCGGTTGCAGGCCGAATTCCGCCGCGCCCTGATCCGCGAAAGGGCTCGCGCCATACAACATGATGCCCGGCCGCACCCAGTCGCCATGGCCGTCCGGGTGGCGGAGGATGGCGGCAGAATTGCCGAGACTTACCGGGCCTTTCCAGCCGTCGGTCAAGGCTCTGAAGCGCTCGATCTGCCAATCCACTCCACGGGCGGTGTCGGCATCGGCGAAGTGGGTCATGTAGGTCAGCGTGGCATGCGGCAGACGTTCGATGATCTCGTGACGCCGCGGCAGATTTTCGGCGGTGAAACCCAGCCGGTTCATCCCGGTATTGAGCTTCATGTAGAGCGCCAGCGGTGCGCCGGCAAACGCGCTGCCGGCGATCATCTCGAATTGCTCGCGGCAATGCACCGCCGTCGTCAGGCCATATTCGGCCACCAGCTTGACATCCCTCGCGGCGAAGATGCCCTGCAACAACAGAATGGGCTGGGTGATTCCCGCCTCGCGCATGGCTGCGCCGGTTTCGGATTCGAGGACGGCAAACCCATCGGCGTCGCCTCTCAAGCCATCGACGGCACGCCACAGCCCGTGCCCATAGGCACTCGCCTTGAGGACCGCCCACGCCTTGGACGTGGGGGCATATTTACGGACGAGCCGGTAATTGGCGGCCAGCGCCGACAGTTCGATGCGGGCGCGGATCGGGCGTGAGGAAGTCACGACGACATCCCGCGCAAGCGTTGTTTGGTGAACTCGGCAAAGGTTTTTACCAAGCGGGAGCGAAAACGATCCTTCGGCAATATGATGGACAAGCGGCGAATGAGGCGCGGCTTGAGCGGAATGCAGATCAGGCGTCCGGGCTGGGCCTCGCGCTCGACCGAAGCGCGCGAGACGATGGCGTAACCCAGGCCGGTGGCAACGACGCTTTTCAGCGCCTCGAGATTCCCCAACTCCATCTGGCTCTTGAGTGTTTCGGGCGGTACGCCGGCGCTTTGGAAATAGGCTTCGGTCGCCTCGCGGGTGCCGGAACCGGGCTCGCGGGCGATGTATTCGTAGTCCCGCAACTGCTTCGGCGTAAGGCTACTCGCGCTTGCCAACGGATAATCCGGCGAGCAGATGACGACCAGTTCATCCTCGCCGCAGTATTCGGACTCAATGTTGGCTTCCTTGGCGCTCGCCTCGATCAGCCCGACGTCGATGGTGTGGGCGGCCACCCGGCTTTCGATGATTTCGGAATTGGCGACCACCAGCCGTGGCCGCGCCTGCGGAAAAAAGGCATTGAATTCGCTAAGGATGCTGGGCATGAGCGATTCGGCAACGGTGTTGCTGGCGCCGATGAGCAGCGTGCCGCGCATTTCGCCGGTCATTTCCGACAGGCGCGTCTCCATTTCGTCGGAGAGCCCGATGATCTGCTCGGCGTAGTCCATCACCAGTTGCCCGGCCGCTGTCAGCGAAATGCGGCCATGGCCGCGTTCGAAGAGCCGCACTTGATAGCGTTCTTCCAACTGCCGAATCTGGAAGGTCACCGCAGGTTGAGACATGAATAGGGATTCCGCGGCCCGCGTGAAACTCCCCTGCTTGGCGACCGCATGAAAGATGCGTAAGCGCCGATCCGCCATAAAATTCCTCTATTTCCACATTGGCAAAAACGTATTCAATCACAAAACCGGGGGGCCATGGGAAGGCTCATGGTTTCCATGGTATAAACCGGCCCCATAAGACCCATTGGATTGTCTCCGTGCCGTTCGGCTTTTACATCATCATGGCAGCGCAGTTCTTTTCGGCGCTCGCCGACAATGCGCTGTTGATCGTCGCCATCGCCGCTCTGCGAGAGATGCAGGCGCCCGACGCCTACGCGCCGCTGCTCAAGACTTTCTTTACCGTTTCCTACGTTCTGCTGGCGGCATTCGTCGGGGCCTTCGCCGATTCCATGCCCAAATGGCGCGTCATGTTCATCAGCAACACCATCAAGATCGTCGGCTGCAGCATGATGTTCTTCGATGTGCATCCGCTGGTCGCCTATGCGGTCGTGGGGCTTGGCGCCGCCGGTTACTCGCCTGCGAAATACGGCATTCTTACCGAATATCTGCCCCATCGGCTGCTGGTGGTCGCCAATGGGTGGATCGAGGGGCTGACCGTTGGCGCGATCATTCTCGGCGTTGTCATTGGGGGCATGCTGATCAAGCCGGAGATCGCGCAAGCACTGCTCTCTTTCGACTTCCCGCTTATTGAAACCGGGATCGACACCATCAGCGAAATGGCGATTTCCCTGATCGCCGGGCTTTATCTCATCGCCGCCGTGATTAATCTTTACGTGCCCGATACCGGCGTCGATCACAAGCCGCTCAAGAAGAATCCTTGGTATCTCATCCATGAGTTCAACCACTGTCTGGTATTGCTCTGGCGCGACCGCCTCGGACAGATTTCGCTGGCCGTCACCACCTTGTTCTGGGGCGCGGCCGCCACCCTGCAATTCATCGTGATCAAGTGGTCCGAATCGGCCTTGCATCTCGATTTGTCAAAATCTTCGATGCTCCAGGGCGTGGTTGCCGTCGGCGTTGCCATCGGCGCCATTGTCGCAGCCAAGTTCGTCACGCTGCGCAAATCGGTGACGGTCATTCCGCTGGGCATCGCCATGGGCATCATCGTGCTCGTCATGAATTTCGTTCACAACATCGGCGTCGCCATCCCGCTGCTCATTCTGATCGGCGGGCTTTCCGGATTTTTCGTCGTCCCCATGAATGCGCTCCTGCAACATCGCGGGCACATCCTGATGGGCGCCGGCCACTCCATTGCCGTGCAGAACTTCAACGAGAATCTC
>JAPUEC010000010.1 GCA_027492775.1 Rhodocyclaceae bacterium | reverse complement strand
CTCAAGCCAATTCAGGCCACTGCGGATGTCAAGGTGCGCTGGTCGGTCAATATCGGCCAGTCCAAGGATTACATTTTCGCGCCGGCAGTGGTCGGCAGCAGCGTTTATGTCGCGGCGGCCGATGGCAGCATCGCCCGCATCAACGACGGCGCGGTGGCTTGGCGCATCAAGGCGGCTCAGCCCTTGTCGGCGGGCGTCGGGAGCGACGGCAAGCTCGTCGTGGTGGGCACCGCCAAGGGTGATGTGTTGGCCTTCTCCGCGGCGGACGGCAAGCCGCTCTGGCAAGTCAAGGTGACGAGCGAGGTGTTGGCGCCGCCGGCGGTGAGCGACGATGGTGTTGCCGTGCGCAGCGGCGACAACCGGGTTTTCCTCCTGGATACCAAGGACGGCGCCCGCAAATGGTTCTACCAGCGGACGACGCCGCCGCTTTCCCTGCGGAGTTTCGCGGCGCCGGTTTTCGCGGATCAGTACCTCTTCTCGGGCTTCCCGGCAGGAAAGCTCGTGGCGCTTGATTTGCGTAACGGCGCACCGGTCTGGGAGGGCACGGTCGCCTTGCCCAAGGGCGCCACCGAACTGGATCGGGTCGCGGATATCGTTTCCCTGCCGGTCGTCGATGGTCGTCAGGTTTGCGCCGTCGCCTTCCAGGGGCGTGTCGCCTGCTTCGACCTCGGTCAGGGCGGCCAACTGCTTTGGGCCCGCGATATCTCTTCCGCGACCGGCGTAGCGCTCGAAGGCCGCTATCTTTTCGTCAGCGATGAAAAGGGCATGGTGCATGCGCTCGACCGCTCCTCCGGAGGCAGCGTCTGGAAGCAGGACAAGTTGCTGAATCGCAAGACTTCGGCACCCGCCGTGCGGCGTAATTTGATCGCCGTGGGCGATCTGGAAGGCACGGTGCATCTGCTCCGGCGCGAAGACGGTGAATTTGCCGCCCGAGTCCGCACCGACGGCACCGCCATCCGGACGCCGCCGCAGATCGCCGGCACCGCCATCATCGTGCAGACCTCAGGCGGAGCGGTGCTTGCCATCGAGCCGCAATGAAGCCGACCCTGGTTCTCGTCGGCCGCCCGAACGTCGGCAAGTCGACGCTCTTCAACCGCCTTACCCGTTCGCGCGACGCCCTCGTCGCCAACATTCCGGGCTTGACCCGCGACCGCCATTACGGTCACGGCCGCATGGGCGACAAGCCGCATCTGGTGGTCGATACCGGCGGTTTCGAACCGCTGGTCAAGGATGGCATCCTGCATGAAATGGCGCGCCAGACGGAGCAGGCGATTGCCGAGGCCGATTCGGTGGTTTTCGTCGTCGATGGCCGCGCCGGCATCACGCCGCACGACAAGGAAATCGCCAACAAACTCCGGATGCTGGGGCGTCCGGTGTTCGTTGCCGTCAACAAGACCGAGGGCATGGAACGGGGCGTCGTCTCGGCCGAATTCCATGAACTCGGCTTGGGCGAGCCGCACGCCATTTCTGCCGCGCATGGCGATGGTGTGCGCAATCTCGTCGAAATGGCCTTGCAATCCTTTCCCGAGCCGGAAGAAGAGATCAAGCGGGAGACGGTCAAGGTCGCCATCGTCGGTCGGCCCAACGTCGGCAAGTCGACGCTGATCAATACCCTGCTCGGGGAAGAGCGCGTCATCGCCTTCGATGCGCCGGGAACGACGCGGGATTCCATCGAGGTCGATTTCGAAAAAAGCGGGCGGCATTACACCCTCATCGATACCGCAGGCATGCGGCGGCGCGGGAAGGTGTTCGAATCGATCGAGAAGTTCTCGGTGGTCAAGACCCTCCAATCGATCGAAGATGCCCAGGTCGTCATTCTCATGCTCGATGCCAGGCAGGATGTCTCCGATCAGGATGCTCATATTGCCGACTTCATCCTCGAATCGGGCCGCGCATTGGTGGTCGCGGTCAACAAGTGGGACCATCTCGACGCCTACGTGCGCGAACAGACCAAAGAACAGGTGGCGCGCAAATTCCGCTTCCTCAGCTTTGCCCAGTTCCATTACATTTCCGCTCAGGAAAATGTCGGGCTCGACAAGCTCTTTCAATCGGTCGATGCGGCTTTCAAGGCAGCCATGGCCAAATTGCCGACGCCGCAGCTGACGCGGGTACTGATCGAAGCCATCGCCCGGCAGACGCCGCCACGTCATGGCGCCTTCCGCCCCAAGCCGCGTTACGCCCACCAGGGCGGTTCAAATCCCCCGATTATCGTGGTCCACGGCAATGCCCTCGACCACATCGGCGACAGTTACAAGCGGTATTTGGAACATTCCTTCCGCGAAGCCTTCAAACTGCAGGGCACACCTCTGCGTATCCAATTCAACAGCAGCCACAACCCCTATGCAGATCGGGAAAAGAAATAAATTTTCCCCATAGGCACTGAAAATTGGGTAAATTCCCATCCTTAAAAACAACACAACATGGAGTTCGTACCATGAGCAACAAAGGGCAATTGCTACAAGACCCGTTCCTCAACACCCTGCGGCGTGAGCATGTGCCTGTTTCCATTTACCTGGTGAATGGCATCAAGCTGCAAGGACAAATTGAATCTTTCGATCAGTATGTGGTGCTGCTCAAGAACACCGTTACCCAAATGGTTTATAAGCACGCCATCTCGACGGTTGTTCCGGCACGCCCGGTTCAGATTTCCCAAGATCAGCCGGCCGAATAATTCCACCTCCGTTCCGATCTTCGTCGGCTCGCCGGCTAGCGGCCAGCCGCTTCCGATGATGCGCCATGTTTGATCGTCCCGGATCCGGGGAGCGCGCGCTCATCGTCCAACTCGATTTCGGCCAGAAGGACCTGGCCGAACAGTTGGAAGAGGTGCGTCTGCTCGCCCAGTCGGCCGGGGCGGAAATCTGCGCGGAAGTGAGCGGCCGGCGGCATGGCGCCGATCCCAAGACTTTCGCCGGCAAAGGCAAAGTACATGAGATCGCCGCAACGCTGGCGGCGGCTTCCGCCGACCTTGTGATTTTCAATCACGAACTATCGCCGGCACAGGAACGCAATCTCGAGCGAGAACTCGAATGTCGAGTGATCGACCGCACCAGTCTCATCCTCGACATCTTCGCCCAGCGTGCTCAGAGTTCAGAAGGCAAGCTCCAGGTCGAGCTTGCTCAACTCGAGCATCTGTCGACGCGCCTCGTTCGCGGCTGGACTCACCTCGAGCGCCAGCGCGGCGGCATCGGCCTGCGCGGCCCGGGCGAAACGCAGCTGGAAACCGACCGCCGCTTGCTCGGCAACCGCGTCAAGACGCTGAAAGAGCGGCTGGCGCGGCTGACACGGCAGCGCGGCGTTCAACGCAAGGCGCGGACGCGGCGTGACGTGCTCAACGTTTCGCTGGTTGGCTACACCAACGCCGGGAAATCGACCCTTTTCAATACGCTGACGCACGCCGGTGTCTATGCGGCCGACCAGCTGTTCGCCACGCTCGATACCACGTCGCGCAAGCTCTGGGTAGCGGGAGCGGGAAACATCGTCGTCTCGGATACGGTGGGTTTCATCCGGGATTTGCCGCATTCGCTCGTGGCCGCTTTTCGCGCCACGCTCGAGGCGACGGCAGAAGCCGATCTGCTTCTGCATGTCGTCGATAGCGCTAGCCACGTGCGCGACCAGCAGATCAGCGAAGTCAACAAGGTGCTGGAAGAAATCGGCGCCGAATCGGTGCCGCAGATATTGGTCTGGAACAAGATCGACCTGACCGGCGTGGCGCCGGATGTCGAGCGGGACGAGTATGGTAGAATCGTCCGCGTTCGTGTCAGCGCAAGGTCAGGAAAAGGTTTGGAACTGTTGCGCGCGGCCCTGGGCGAAATTGCCCGCGAAAAAACGGAAGCGCTTCCTCAAGATCCCCACCGTCCTGAAACTCAACCCGACGACCCCAACGACTCATGATCCCAACACTCGGCATATTAATGTCTCTAAACGATCCCAAATGGGGCGGCAACGACAGCGGCAACTCCAATGAAGGCGGCCCGCGTCGGCCGAATCAAGGCCCCCCCGACCTCGAAGATCTCTGGCGGGATTTCAATCGCCGGTTATCGGGCCTGTTCGGC
>JAPUEC010000009.1 GCA_027492775.1 Rhodocyclaceae bacterium | reverse complement strand
AACGCATTTTTGCATCTGGCTTGTGCCTATATCTGGCTACTGTGAACATACCCTAAGGTGTGAAAGTGCGAGGATCGCCAGGTGGTCGCAAAAATATCCGCGTCTTCGGCCTGACTGCGGGGGAAACAATTTGTTACATCCTGACTCGCGCCGGCAATAGCTTGCTTACAAGAAGCGGGCAGAATGCCACTCATGACGCAAGAGGAGAACATGATGACCGTCCGCACATCCATCATCCGCCTGTTAGCCGTGACTGCCAGTGCGTGGGCCATCGCCAGCCCGGCGCAAGCCGATATGGGACGCCGGGGGGGAGAGCGCGCCGAGCAAGCGGTCGTGCTCGGCCAGCCGCTGTCGAGGGTCGATTGGCGCAATCTTTCACCCGACCAGCGGGTGGAGAAACGCCGCGAGTTCAGCGACGGCATGGCGGCACTGACGCCCGAGCAGCGCCAGCAAATGCGTCAGCAGATGCGCGAACACTGGCAACAGGCGCCGCCCGAGCAAAGAGCGGCCGAGCGCCGGCAGGGTGCTCCCGGTGTGGATGAGCGCCGGCAGTTACGCGAGGAGCGCCAGAACCAGCGCGAAGAGCGGCGCCAACAAGGCTGGGGTCGGGGTGACGGGCGCGGGCGGCAATAGGCGTTGCAAAACGGGAAATCAATCCCCGTAAGCGCCCGCGATCTGGTGGAATTTCTCGTGGATCGCGACAAAGGCGTCGGTAATGTCCGGATCGAACTGCTTGCCGCGCTCGATTGCAATGATGTCCAGCGCCTGCTCATGCGGAAAAGCCGGCTTATAGACGCGTTTGGAAATGAGCGCGTCGTACACGTCCGCAACCGCCATTAGCCGTGCCGAGAGCGGTATGGCATCGCCACTCAGTTTTTGCGGGTAACCGTTGCCATCCCACCGTTCGTGGTGGCTGTAGGCGATTTCCAGCGCGTATTTGAGGAAGGATTCCTCGCCATTGACCAATTCGCTCGCCGACAGCGCGATGGCGTCCCGCCCGTAGGCGCAATGCCTTTGCATGATCTCCCATTCGGTCGGGTCCAGTTTGCCCGGTTTGAGCAGGACGTGATCGGGGATGGCGACTTTCCCGATGTCGTGCAAGGGCGCCGATTTGAAGAGCAGAACGATGAGTTCGTCGGAGAGCGTCTGACGGAAGCGCGGATGGTCGCGTAGTTCTTCGGCCAGCAGGCGCACATAATTCTGGGTGCGGCGGATATGGTTGCCGGTTTCGTTGTCACGAACTTCGGCTAGCGAACAGAATGCGGTGATGGTGGCGCTCTGCGCCGCGATCAGTTGTTGCTTGCTGCGGATCAACTCGCTGGTCTGGACGAGGATTTCGCGCGTGCGCTCTTCCACCAGGTGTTCCAGATTCTCGTTGCGGTTGCGCAAATCGCGCGTCGCCCGGCTGAGTGCCAGATGATTGCGAACGCGCGCCAGGACCACCGGCGGCGAAAAGGGTTTATGGATGAAGTCCTCGGCGCCCAGCGAAAGCCCGTATTCCTCATCCGCGGCGCTATCGAGGCCGGTCAGGAAAACAACGGGGATATCCTGGCTGGCGGTTGATGCCTTGAGGCGGCGGCAGGCCTCGAAGCCATCCAGCGTCGGCATCATCACGTCCAGGAGAATCAAGTCGGCTTGGCCGCCGGCGTCGAAATATTGCAGCACCTCGGCGCCATTTTTCACGGTGTGGACATCGTAGAGCTCGCACAAGAGATCATCGAGAATCAGGAGATTCTCCGGCTGATCGTCGGCAATAAGTATTTGCAAGCGTTTTTCCATTTTGTTCCTCTACGCCGTCCCAAATAATAACCCTCAAAGTGGGGAGGGTGTAAAGGTATCCAACAGTTGACCGCTGAAAAGGGAGTGTGTGGAAGCCGATTGCGCTTGGCCGACACCATTTCGTTGACGCCGGGAATGCGCCAACGCCGGCGCTACGGCGCCCGACTTATCGGTGGCTCTCCGCTAAAATAGCGCCATGCGTCTTCTTGCCATCGAAACTTCCACCGATCTCGGCTCTTGTGCGCTCTGGCTGGATGGCCATGTGCATGAGCGTTATTGTCCGGCCGGTCGGCCGCATTCCGAAACCTTGTTGCCGCTCGTCCAAGGTTTGCTGGCGGAATTTGGATTGCATATCCGGCAATTGGACGGTATCGCGTTCGGTGCCGGCCCCGGCGCGTTTACCGGGCTCAGGGTTGCCTGCGGGATTGCGCAGGGCTTGGCAATCGCGGCCGAACTGCGGGTGGTTCCCGTGGGGACGCTGGAATCCTTGGCGTGGCAAGCAGACGTTCAACCTTGCCTCGCGGTTCTCGATGCCAGGGTGGGAGAGGTTTATTGGGGCCGATTCGAACGCCACGGGGATACCCTGGTTCAGGATGGCGCCATTCGCCTTTCCGCTCCCCAGGCGGTCGAGCTTCCTGCCGCTGCAAGCTGGCATATCGCTGGCAATGCGCTCAAGGCCTACCCGTTATTGATGGAGCGTGCCGCCGCTGCCGGATTGGCGGCATTGCCCGAAGTCATGCCCAGTGCCGGCGCCGTCGCAACCCTCGCCGCGCCTCGCTTCGCGGCTGGCGAAGGGGTCGATCCGGCGGAGGCCGCGCCGCTCTACGTGCGCGATAAAGTCGCCCAAACCGTTGCCGAACGTCTGGCCGCCGGTGGCAAGGCATGAGCGTTTTGGCGCCGGTCGAGTTTTTTCCCATGGAGGAAAAAGACCTGAATGGCGTCGCGGCATTGGAAGGCGAAGTGCAGCCCTTCCCCTGGACGCGTGAGCTTTTTGGCGACTCGATGCGCCATGGCCATAGTTGCTGGGTTTGCCGCATCGGCGGCGAACTGGCCGGTTTCTCCGTCGTGATGCCCGTGCTCGACGAGGCGCATCTATTGAATATCGCGATTCGCCCTTCGCTCCAGGGACGCGGTCTGGGCGCGCGTCTGCTCAGCAATGTCATGGAAGTGGCGCGCAAGAACGGGGCGGTCAGCATGTTTCTCGAGGTGCGGGTTTCCAACCGGAAAGCCATCGATCTCTACCGCAATTTCGGTTTCCAGCAGATCGCCGAGCGCAGGGATTACTATCCGGCCGAGAACGGTCGGGAAAACGCATTCGTATTTGCCAAGGAGCTAGCGTGAGTTTGAGCCGCGAACAAATATTGGCGGAAATGGGGATATCCCCTTGCTGGCGCTTGCGCCCGCCGCGAGCGGCGACGCCGGTGATCGAGCCGCCAGTGGCTGCGGTCGAGTTGCCTCCACATCCCTCCATGCCAACTGGCGGCGAGCCGGCGACCCGGGCAGAAAGCATCCGGTCTATGGATTGGGATGCGCTCGAAAGAAGCATTGCCGAATGCCGCGCCTGCGAGTTGTGCGAGCATCGCCGGTTGACTGTGCCCGGCGTTGGAGACCGCGCCGCCGAGTGGCTTTTTATCGGCGAAGGCCCGGGCGCCGAGGAGGACGCGCGCGGCGAACCCTTCGTCGGGCAGGCCGGCAAGCTGCTCGACAACATGCTCGGCGCGCTCGGCATGGAGCGTAGTCGCCGGGTGTATATCGCCAACGCCGTCAAGTGCCGCCCACCGGGGAATCGCACCCCGGAGCCGGCCGAAATGGCGGCATGTCGGCCCTTCCTAGAACGGCAGATCGCCCTCATCAAACCGAAATTGATTGTTCTGCTCGGCAGGGCCGCCGTGCATAGCATTCTCGGCGAGGATCGGGCGCTATCAACGCTGCGCGGCAAGCGAATGGATTACGCTGGCGTGCCGGTGGTAGTCACTTATCATCCCGCTTATCTGCTGCGGAATCTCCCTGAAAAAGCCAAGGCTTGGGAGGATTTGCTATTCGCCCGCCGCTTGATGCGCGAGGCGGTCGAACCGGAATTGCCGCTCTAAGCGGAATTCGCGCAACCGACTGTGCGATCAGCCCGCCGCTGCGCTCAGGCGCTAATGCGGCTCGCCATCGTCGAGGTGCGAGACATCGTCCCGATCCCGCTGGTTGGCTTCGTGCTTGAGTTTGACCAAGTACATGACGCCGCTGACGAAGAGGCCGAATAGCGTCAATACCGTGTAAATCGAGAGATCGGCCCGTACCATGGCGTAGTAGACGCCGGTCATGGCGAGAATAGAAAGATTTTCGTT
>JAPUEC010000008.1 GCA_027492775.1 Rhodocyclaceae bacterium | reverse complement strand
GTTCGATCAGCGCCTTGACCTCGGGGCGCTCCGGTTGCTTGCGCTTGAGCGCATCGAGATAAGGCTTGAGATTCACCATCTCCCGGTCCTGCAGCACGGAGAGAACGTACAACTCGGGCAGGATGTCGTCAGGCTCGGCGCTCGCGGCCCAGGCCTTGTAGTCGGCGATCACCTCGTCGGTCGGCTTGTTGGGCGGGCCGGCCCGCCATTCGCGCATGACGAGCGTGCCGAGCCGCTGGACGTTGCCGGCCTGCGCCAGGGCTTCACGGCTGGGAGCGCCCTTGGCCTCGGTAACGGCGGCCGGCGCGCCGGCCAAGGCCTCGCTGCCGGTCTTGCCGGTCTTCAGGCTCGCCGGACCCTGCCACAATTCGCGCCGGCGGCCGTCGAAATACACAAGCTGCATTTCGCTGCCCTTGGGCAAGGTGAACGTATCGCCTTCGCGCACCTTCATGAAGGCGGAGGCCTTGAAATTGGTGCCGCTGCTGCTTTTTACGGCGATCTCGCCGCCGAGGCGGTCGACCAGGCCGACGTCACCGGCCGCGCTGGCGATGGTGGCGCAAAGGCCGAACCCGGCGGCGATCAACAATTTCACTGGCTGGAACATGTCAAAACTCCTTGGCGTTGTTGTGCAACGGGATTTCAACCACCTCGATCATCCCGGTTTTCCCCTTCACTGCGACCTGGCGATGCTGCCCGGTCATGATATCCGCTCCGGCGGCATCCGCCAGGGCACGGCTGGCGACGATGCGCCAACCCAGTTCCTTGGTCGCCGATTCGAGGCGTGAAGCGACATTGACCGTATCGCCGATGGCGGTGTATTCGACTCGACGCTCCGTGCCGAGATTGCCGACGACGACGCTGCCGGCATGCAGACCGATCCCGATGGCGAAAGGCGGCAGCTCGCGTCCCGGAAAGCGGGCCTCGACCCAACCCGCGAATTCCTCAGCCGCTGCGGCGATGGCGCGGGCGGCGACGACGGCGCGCCGGGCATGGTCGGCCTGCGCCAGCGGGGCGCCGAACACCGCCATGACCGCGTCGCCGATGAATTTGTCGACATTGCCGCCGCCGGCGAGGATGGGCGCGCAGGCGCGTGGCAGCCAAGCGTTGAGCAGCTCGAACACTTCGCGGCTGTCCAGTTTTTCGGAAAGACTGGTGAAGTTGCGGATGTCGAGAAAGAGGATGCTGACCTCGGCCGGCTTGCCGCTGGTATCCGCCAGGTCGCCCTGCACCGCCAGTTCGGCCACTTCATCCGAGACGTAGCGGGCGAAAAGCTTGCGCAAACGCGCGCGTTCGCGTGCTTCGCGGCCGGCACGCGCCGCCAGGCTGGCGCTCCAGGCGCCCGCCACGCCCAGGACCAGCGGCGTCGGTGGCATCCACCAGTCGAAGCGGAAGAGCAGGAGGCTGGCCAGGAGGCCGCCCGCCGCCAGCGTCGCGGCGAGGATGCCGGTAAAAGTCGGCGAACGCCGGGTGGCCCCCCAGGCAATGGCGAGCCCCAGGCCAAGCGCCAGCAGGACGCTGGCCCAACCCGGCAGACTGGCGATGCTGCGTCCGGCGAGCAGGGCTAGCTCGCCGTTTCGGACAGAAACTCTAGATCACGATGGCCTGGGCGTAGATTTCGCCGCCGCTCATCAGGCTCGGCGGCGCACCGGTCAGGGCGCGGGCATAGGGGGTAAGGTGGAAGTCCTGAAGTCCGGTCGCTTCGGCGGCGATGACCACCACCTTGCCGCGTAGCGCGAGCACCTCGGGTCGCTGCAAGGCATCGGGCGCGACCAGGCTGGCGAGCGACACCCGAGGCACATGCTTCGGCGGGCCGGCGAAAGGAATGAGCTGCACAGTGCGAGCGCCGGCGCCGAAGCGGGCGGCGATGTTTTCCGGGGAGGGGGGAAGATTCTCCGCCGCCCTGGCCAGGCGGGCGGCGAACGACAGTGCTGGCGTCTCAGTCGCCAACACCGGCGCCAATTGGCGGATGAACCCATCGCTGTCGCCTTGCAGATTTACCAGGCCGAGATCTTCGGGTCCGCCGGGCAAAAGCAACTGGTGTTCGACCGGTGGCATGGTTTCGGGGCCGCCCGCCTCGGTGGGCAAGGCAGCGGCGAGCACGACGCCGCCCTGCGCCAGCGCCGCACGGTAGGGCGCTTCGTAGCTCCGGCCAGCCGGAGTGTCGCCGGCGCCGATCGCTTTCAGCCAGCTTTCGGCGCTGGCCACCTGGATGAGATCGATGCCAATGGCGCGCACGCCGGCGGCCCGCAGGGTATCGATGGCGGCGCCGAGCTGCGGCTGCCAGAAGGGAAGCGGCGTATCGCCAAAACGCTGGAGGCTGGCGTCGTCGATGGCGACGATGGCAATGCGCGTGACCTCGGCACGCGAGCCCAGCAGGCGGTGCCAGGCGTCGTAGGCGAAAAGGTCGAGCGCGGCGAGCCAGGGCAGGATCAGCGCCAGCAGCGCGAGGCCGGCGGAGGCAGCGGCAATGCCTGCGAAGGAACGCCAGGGGCGGCCTGACGATGGCCGTTCAGCAGAATCGGTCACATGGGCTCCAGGCGGCAGGGAATGGTCGTCGGCGCTACAATGATGCCTCCCCGTAATGGTCGGATTTCCTTTCCGGCGGGCGCGTTTGCCGTCGCCTCGGGCCAGGACGGTATTTCATAATTCTACGCATGGGACATCGCTTCATGACGAAAACAATCATTGCCACCCCCAACGCGCCGGCTGCGATCGGCACCTATTCGCAGGCGGTTCGCGTCGAACGCACGGTCTATCTTTCCGGCCAGATCGGCCTCGACCCGGCGACCATGCAGATGGTCGAAGGCATCGACGCCCAGATGGTACGGGTGTTCGACAACCTCAAGGCGGTGGCCGAAGCCGCCGGCGGCAGTCTGGCCGACGTGGTCAAGCTCAACGTCTATCTCACCGACCTCGGCAATTTCGCCAAGGTCAATGAAGCGATGGCACGCTACTTCTCGGAGCCTTTCCCGGCGCGGGCAGCGGTCGGGGTCAAGGAGTTGCCGCGCGGCGCGCTGGTCGAGGCCGACGGCGTCATGTTCTTGGCGTGATGAGCCCGGCGGGGGCGCCGGCCCCCTTGAAGGCGCCCGAGGCGCAGCGGAAAAAGCTGGCCAAGCTAGGCCTGCGCTGCGCGGCTGATCTGGTCGTGCATCTGCCACTGCGCTACGAGGACGAAACCCGGCTTTGCCTCGTGCGCGACGCGCCCTGGAACGAACCGGCGCAGGTCGAGGTGACCATCACTTCGAGCGAAATCCAGTTCCGGCCGCGCCGGCAACTGGTGGTGCGGGCGGAGGACGCGAGCGGCGAACTCTGGCTGCGCTTTTTCAGCTTCTACCCCAATCAGCGGGCGATGCTTTCGCCCGGGGCGCGCGTGCGCTTCTTCGGCGAAATCCGTGGCGGGTTCTTTGGCGCTGAGATGGTGCACCCCCGATTTTGCGTGGTCAAAGATGACGCCCCGCTGCCAGAGACACTGACCCCGGTTTATCCCACCACCGCCGGCATCGGCCAGATTACGCTGCGCAAATTGATCGCCAAGGCGCTGGCCGAAGTCGACCTGGGTGACACCTTGCCTGCCGGACAAGTCGACGCCTTGGGTCTGCCTTCCTTTGGCGAAGCGGTCGCTTACTTGCATGCGCCGCCTGCGGGTGCCGCGATTTGGCCGTTGCAGGAGCGCGAGCATCCGGCTTGGCGGCGGATCAAGTTCGACGAGGTGCTGGCGCAGCAGTTATCGCTCCGGC
Source organism: Rhodocyclaceae bacterium (assembly GCA_027492775.1). Taxonomy (GTDB): domain Bacteria; phylum Pseudomonadota; class Gammaproteobacteria; order Burkholderiales; family Rhodocyclaceae; genus UBA1934. The sequence goes on along the minus strand of JAPUEC010000008.1, from coordinate 455 downwards.
GCGCCTATCAACTCCGGCGCCAGCGTGGGGCGCCGCAACTGGCGGCCTCAGGCAAGCTGGCAGAAGGCCTGTTGGCGGCGCTACCCTTCGGACTGACCGGCGCCCAGCGGCGGGCGCTGGGCGAAATCGAAGCCGACCTCGCCCAGCCGCATCCCATGCAGCGGCTCTTGCAGGGCGACGTCGGCAGCGGCAAGACCATCGTTGCCGCGCTTGCTGCCTGCCATGCCATCGATTCCGGCTGGCAGGCGGCCTTCATGGCGCCGACGGAAATCCTCGCCGAACAGCACTACCTGAAGTTACGTGACTGGCTCGAACCGCTCGGCGTGCGGGTCGCCTGGCTTTCGGGCAGTCTCAAGGCGAAGGAGAAGCGCGAGCAACTGGCCGCCGCCGCGGCCGAGGCGCAACTGGTGGTCGGCACCCATGCGCTGATTCAGGAAGGGTTGGATTTCACCTGC
>JAPUEC010000007.1 GCA_027492775.1 Rhodocyclaceae bacterium | reverse complement strand
CTTCGAAGCCAAGATCTGCCCGCCGGCGGAATTGTCGCGCCGCGCCGCCGACCTTCCCCGCCCGCTGGTGTTCACCAACGGCTGTTTCGACATCCTCCATCGCGGCCACGTCACTTATCTGGCGCAAGCCGCAGCGCTGGGGAAATCGATGGTGGTGGCGCTCAACACCGATGCTTCGGTGCGTCGCCTGGGCAAGGGCGCGGACCGGCCGGTGAACGCGCTGGAGGACCGCCTCGCCGTCATGGCGGCGCTGGAATGCGTCGCCCTCGTCACCTGGTTCGACGAGGATACGCCCTTGGAGCGCATCCTCGAATGCCGGCCAGAAATCTTGGTCAAGGGCGGAGACTGGCCGGTGGAAAAGATCGTCGGTTGCGCGGAGGTGAAAGGCTGGGGCGGCGCCGTGCATTCCATCCCCTTCATCCATCAGAAATCAACGACGGCGCTGCTGGAGAAAATCCGCCGCCTGTGACTTGGTTCGTGGAGCGCGCTCTCCATGGGCGGCCTGTGCCGGGTCAGTTCCATGTCAGCCGGGGCCGGTATACAGGAGGGAATGAAGCCTCCCATACGTTTTTTGCTCGCTTTGCTTTGCGCCCTGTCGTCGCCCATCACCCTGGCGGAATCCGCCCAGGCGTGGTTGCAACCCGACGACGTTCGCGTCGAGCGCTTGGCGGAAGGCATCCGCATCGAGCTTGAAGTGACTACGCCCGTGCCGCCGACGATTGCCTGGCGGGTGCTGACCGATTTCGACAACATGCCGCGCTTCGTTCCCAACCTCGAAAGCAGCCGCGTCGTCGCAAGCCAGGGCAACGTATTGAAAATCGAACAACGCGGCACCGCCCACTTTGGCCCGATCTCCCAGCATTTCGAATCGGTGCGCGAAGTCGTGCTACAGCCACAGCGCGAAGTCGCGGTGCGTCAGCTCAGTGGCACCGCCCGCCGCATGGAAAGCCGCATGCGCCTTTCCACCGGTGTGGACGGCAACGCCCGTATCGAATACCGCGCCGAAATCGTGCCCGACGGACCGATTCCGCCCTTGTTCGGACCGGCTTTCCTGCGCCATGAGATCGCCGAGCAATTCTCGGCCATGATCAACGAGATGATGCGCCGGCAGACCATCGCCAAGGCCTCGGCACCGCCTGCTCCGCCACCCCCTGCTTCTTCTGCTCCAGCACCCGTTTCCAAGGGGTCTTGAAGCAGGCCGTCGCCGAAGCGACATTCGCCGAATTGGCGATAAAAAATCGCTGAATGGATGATCGATGCGCATAACACCGCAGCCTACTGGCCGGCATGCCCTTGCGATTAAAAAGATGGCTCGCCGTGGCTCACGTCGACGTCCGTGGCCATACAGGGCAAGGAAATGCCAAAATCGTCTCATCGTGAAGCCGGACTTCCATTACCCCCTCCGAGAAGTAATCCCTTCACGCAAACCCGAGATGATGTTTCAATGGACTAACAGGGTATGCTTATGAATTGGCGAACCTGGCGTTCCAATCAGGAGAATGAATAAATGCATGCGCAATCGGACTATTCCGCCGCGCTTGGCGTGGGTGTCAATGTCCCCAGAAGTGATCTCGGAAGCGCCGCCCGCAAGCAATTGCTCGACCGCAGCACAACCATCCTGGCCAACGTGGCCAAGGTCTATCGCGGCCACGTCCTCGATGCCTCGGGCGGCAATCTGTCGATTCTGTTTTGCAGTTCGGAAGAGGCGATGCAGGCAGCGTGCGAAATGCGCCGGCAGGTGGTGGGGCTGGCTCCACAGGGAGCGAAGCCGGTTACCGTCACTATCGGCGCCTCGACCCGCCTGGGCACCGCGATGGTCCTGATGCTCCATGCCTCGCCCGGAGAAATTGCCGCCGACGCGGAGTTCAAGGCGACACTGGAAGCGCCAACCGTGATCGACGATGCGGCGCCTTTCATCGCCTCGTCCCCCGCCAGAAGACGAACCGGCAACAAGCCCGCCGCAACGACATCGACGCCAATGCCAGTGGAACCCACTTCGGCGCCGGCCAACCCCACACCGGCGCCCACGACACGGCCTACCACCGACGCGGTGCCGACACCTCTGGCCCGCGTCGACACACCGGTCGAGCAAAAAACGCCTGTGCGGCAACCGAAACAGGCTGCCGCCACGGCCCCCACGCCAGAGTTGCCTAAAGCCCCTGCTACCGCAACGCCAAGCGCCAGTTCGACTCGGCCGGCGCCAAAATCGCGCATGGCACTCACCTTTCAGGGCAAGACCATCGTGGTTGACGACCAACAGACCCAGGTCATTATCGGTCGAGGCCCCGGATGTCAGCTGCAACTCACCGAATCCCACGTCTCAAGGGTGCATGCCTGGGTGTTGAAGCAGCGCGGGCAATTCGTTCTCATCGACTCGAGCAGCAACGGCACCTTCCTGCGTCAAGGGGGGGGCGCCGAGGTCAAAGTTTCCAAGTCGACCCAGGCCTTGAGTGGCCGTGGGGATTTCAGCCTCGGTCTAAGCGGTTCGCTGGGCGAATGCAACAGGATCCGGTACGAGTTGCTCGAGGGCGGGGCGGATGAGGCGCGGGACGTCCCCGCTACAACACCACCTGCGTCCCCAACTCGACCACACGGTTCGAAGGGATCTTGAAGTAGGCCGTTGCCGAACCGGCGTTGCGGAACATGGCGATGAACAGCTTTTCGCGCCAGAAGGCCATGTCGGACTTGAGGCGCGGAATGAGCGTTTCGCGGCCGAGGAAATAGGAGGTGTCGAGCAGCGACATCTGCGGCCCGATGCCTTCGCACATCGCCAGCGCCGCGGGGATATCCGGCTCGTCCTTGAAGCCGTACTGGACGACGACGCTCCAGAAGTTTTCGTTCAGGCACTTGCATTCCACCCGGTCGATGTCCGGCACGTAGGGGACGTCGAAGAACTGCACCGAGACCAGCATCACCTGCTCATGCACGACCTTGTTGTGCATCAGGTTATGCAGCAGGGCGTGCGGCACGCCGTTGGGGTCGGCATTGAGGAAAACGGCGGCGCCGGGAACGCGGGTGGGCATCGCCAGCGCCAGGGAATCGATGAAGGGTTGCAGTTCCAGGTGCTCGCCCCGCAGGCGCTCGCCGACCAGCTGGCGACCGCGCTGCCAGGTCGTCATCAGAACGAAGATCGCCGCGCCCGCTACCAGCGGGAACCAGCCGCCATAGGGAATCTTGAGGATATTGGCGAAGAGAAAGACGAGTTCGACGGCAAGGAAGCAGGAAAACAGCGCGATGGTCTTGGGCCAGCCCCAGCCCCAGACCCGGGCGACGACGATGGAGGCGAGAATGGAAGTGATGACCATGTCGCCGGTGACAGCGATACCGTAGGCGGCCGCCAGGTTGTTGGAAGACTGGAAGCCGAGGACGAGGATCATCACCGCCCCCATCAGGCCCCAATTGACGGCCGGCAGGTAAATCTGGCCGGCCTGCTTGTCGGAGGTGTGCTGCACATCCATGCGCGGCACGAAATTGAGCTGCATGGCCTGGCGCGTCACCGAAAAGGCGCCGGAAATCACCGCCTGTGAAGCGATCACCGTCGCCACCGTCGCCAGACCGACGAGCGGAATCAAGGCCCATTCCGGCGCTGAGAGATAGAACGGGTTCTTGGCCGCCGCCGGATTGCCGAGGATCAACGCGCCCTGGCCGAAATAATTGAGCACCAGCGCCGGCAGGACGAAAAAGAACCAGGCGCGCTGGATCGGCTTGCGGCCGAAGTGGCCCATGTCGGCGTAGAGCGCCTCGGCGCCGGTCACGGCCAGCACGACATTACCCATCGCGACCAGCGCCATGGACTGGTTGGAAATCAGGAACTCGATGCCATACAACGGATTGAGCGCATGCAGAATGGCCGGCACCTTGGCGATATTGGCCACGCCAAGGATGGACAGCACCGAGAACCAGACGAGCATCACCGGCCCGAAGGCGGCGCCGACAACCGCCGTGCCGCGGCTCTGCATCAGGAAGAGCGCAAAAAGCACGACCAGCGTCACCGGAATGATGAAGGGGTGCAATACGGGCGTCACGATCTCCAGGCCTTCCACTGCGGAAAGCACCGAGATCGCCGGCGTCACCATGCCGTCGCCATAGAACATGGCGGCGCCGAGGATGCCGATGATGGTGATGGCCTTCATCTTCCTCGGATGGCCCTGCGCCTCGCGCAGCGCCAGAGCGATGAGCGCCATGATGCCGCCTTCCCCTCGGTTGTCGGCGCGCATGACGAAGGAGACGTACTTGATGGAAACGACGACGATGA
>JAPUEC010000006.1 GCA_027492775.1 Rhodocyclaceae bacterium | reverse complement strand
GCTGTTCGAAGTGCCCAAGCGCTACAAGGAGCCGGTGCTGGTTTCCGGGACGGATGGCGTCGGCACCAAGCTCAAGCTGGCTTTCCAGCTGAACCGGCACGATACGGTCGGGCAGGATCTGGTGGCCATGAGCGTCAATGACATTCTGGTGCAGGGCGCCGAATCGCTGTTCTTCCTCGACTACTTTGCCTGCGGAAAGCTTGATGTCGATACGGCGGCGAGCGTTGTCGGTGGCATCGCCAAGGGCTGCGAACTGGCGGGATGCGCGCTGATCGGCGGCGAGACGGCGGAAATGCCCGGTATGTACCCGGACGGCGAATATGATCTGGCCGGCTTCGCGGTCGGCGTCGTCGAAAAATCCAAGATCATCGATGGCTCGACCATCCGGCCGGGCGATGTAGTGCTTGGCCTCGCTTCGAGCGGCGCCCACTCCAACGGTTACTCGCTGGTGCGCAAGATCATCGAGCGTTCCAATCCCGACATGAATGCGCCCTTCGATGGCGAACGGACGCTGGCCGACGTCGTCATGGCGCCCACTCGCATCTACGTCAAGCAAGTGCTGGCACTGATGCAAAAGGTGAACGTCAAGGGCATGGCCCACATCACCGGCGGCGGCCTGCTCGAAAATGTGCCGCGCGTCCTGCCGGAAACCACCGTGGCGCAATTGCAGAAATCCGCCTGGCCGCGGCCGAAGCTGTTCGACTGGATGCAAGCGGAAGGCGGCGTCGCCGAGCAGGAAATGCACCGTACCTTCAACTGCGGCATCGGCATGGTCATCATCATCGGGGCATCCGAAGCCGAAGCGGCGATTGCGGAATTGAAGGCGCAAGGCGAGACCGTGTATCGCATCGGCGAGATCCGTGCGCGTCAAGGCGATGAGCCGCAGACCGTCGTGGTCTGAACGTCTGGGGTGGTGTTTGGCGGCGCTTTGTTTCGCGTTCGCCGGCCCAGTGGATGCGGCGCCAACGAAATCGACAGTGAGCAAAAGGACTGCCAAGGCGAAGCACCATAAGGTCAAAAAGCCGGCACGATCGGCGCTTCTGCCTTCTTCAGGCGCCGGCGCCGAGGAGTCGGAAACACTGTTAGCCGAAATACAGCCACAGGAATCGGGAGAGAGCGCTCTTCATGGCGCCGCCAGTTACTACAGTTATGGCTTCCATGGGCGGCGAGCGGCTTCCGGAGAGCGCTTCGACGCCAAGGCGATGACCGCCGCCAGCAATCGCTTTCCGTTGGGATCCTGGGTGGCGGTGAGACACCTAGGTAACGATCGCTGCGTCGTGGTGCGAGTAAATGACCGGATGCACGCTCGTCATCGCGTGCGCATCATCGATTTGTCACGCGGCGCCGCGGAGAAATTGCGCATGATTTCGGCCGGTGTCGCCATGGTCCGGGTGGCGCGATTGAACATGGCGCCGGGTGAGCATCGGGACGAAGCCTGCGAGAGCGCTTTTACCCTCACCAAAAGGCGGAACTGCCCGGTTTGCAATGGCGGCGACGAACCGTTGGCGCTGAACCTATCACATCTTCCCGAGCCTATACCGGCGCCGATGACGGCGACGGAATCAGGCAGTGCAACGCTTGCCATTCCGTCGCCGTCACCAGTTATTTCGCCGTAGCCAGAACTTCGTTATCGGTGCCGGCGCCGAGACGATACCAGTCGATTCTGCGCGTGAGCACCATGACGATGGCGAGCAGGCCGAAGAGCAGTAGAGAACCGAGCATCAGCGCGTTATCTTCCGAAATGAGCAGGCCGTAGAGCACCGCGAAGAGCAAGCTCAACATGGTGCTAAAGCCGATGCCGCGCCAGGCGCTATGAAGAATATGCGCCAGATAGAAACCGATCAGCGCTGTCGAGGCGGTTGCCGCAGCAAGGTAGGCATGGGCGAAGGCGATGTGCTCGGAGAGGCTGAGAACGAGCAGGAAGAAGAGCGCCAGCGCCAGTCCGACGAGAAAATACTGGGCCGGGTGCAGGCGCAGGCGCTTGATGACTTCGAAGAGGAAAAAGGCGGCGAAAGCGATACCGACGAAAAGAAAGCCGTACTTCAACGCCCGGTCGGACTGGGTGTAGATATTAACCGGCTCGACCAGGCGCACGTCCAGCGATTCCAGGCAGGCGGCTTCGGGGCAGCGTTCGGCGGTGCCGGCGGCGCGCTGGAATTGCTGGGCGGCGGCGGAGGCCAGGGTGGAAATATTCCAGGAGGCGCGGAAACCCTCAGGACCTATCGCCTGACTTTGCGCATCCGGCAAGAAGCGGCCGCCGAAGGAAGGGTGCGGCCAGGGCGATGTCAGCTCGATCTTGTTGCTGTCGCCCAAGGGCACGATGCTCAGGCGCTCGGTCCCGCGCAGGTCGAGCTTGAGGCTGAAGGCGATCGCCGTGTTTCTGCCGGTTTCGGGCAGGACCACCGGGGCGTGCATGCCGCTTTCGCTGAAACTGATGCCGCTGCCTTTTTCGAAAGCCGCCCGCTGTCCACCCCATTCGAGGAACGGCGTGCCCGAAAGGCCGCGGGTGTCGCTCAGGCTGATGGCGACATAAGGCTTTCCCCAGTCGATCTGTGAATGGGGATTTGAACGTTCTGGCGGTGTCGCTTCCGGTAGCACAAAGCTGCCGCTGATCGTGGTTTGCCATTCATACACCGGCGCCCGGAAAAGGCCGCGCCGTTTAACATGGGTCGCCAGATTCCCCAGTGTTACCAGTTCCGCCGGCATGACATAGCGGGCGCGCTCGACGCGGCGTTCGACTTGGCGTTTGTGCTTGGTGCCATCGCTGTCGGTGACCGTTTCCTCGGCCATGAAACGTTCGCTGTAGGGCATGACCAGCACAGGTCCAAGCAGGCGCTGGGCCCCGGCATAGCTGGCACCGATTTCGTGGACCGCTTCGCTTTGTCGCTGTTGCCGCTCGTGGACAATGGAGCCGATCATGGTCAGCGGAATGCCGATCAGCATCAACATGACGCCGATGGCGAGGACTTTGAGAAACAAGGGGTTGCGCATGGAATTTTCCTTTTAGCGAACGGTGACGGTGTGTTGCCTGGCGGTATGCCACGCCAGCCAAGCGGCAGCGGCGATGATGAGGATTTCGAACAACATGGAGACGTGCGTGAAGTAGCTCCAGACCCACCAGCCCGGCTGGCGCGGCACATGCATCCAGACAAAGTGCGTGTGGTCGAAGGGGGCGAGCCAGCGGATCGGGCCGGCGACGGTATCGAGGACGAAGTGCAGTTGCACATTGGCGAAGACGAACAGGTTGTACGGCAGCCATCCGCGTTGCCGCAGGCTATATGCCAGCAAGGCTGCGAAAAGAAACAAGGCTAGCCAGAGCGCCGGCCAATGAGACGGAAAGGCGCGGTGGCTGATGCTGTGGTCGGTGCCAAGGTAAAAATACAGGGCATCGAGATCGGGCAAGATGCTTGCAAACAGGCCGGTGGCCAACAGTTGGCGCTGCTGGGTTAGCGGCAGGCGGGCAGCGCCCGGCAAGGCCAGCAATCCGCGCGAGAGCAGATAGCCAGCGGGAAGATGGGCGAGAAACATGGCGACTCCGGCGAAATTAACACAGTGCCCAGCTTGAAGATCCGGCGTGGGCTAAAGGTGAAGCCGAGGTGAAATCAGGTGAAGTGAGCGTGAGTTTTTGCGCTGAGGAGCCTTTCATCGGCTGGCGAAATCACATCCTTCCCGCCAACTTGGCCGAGACCTGGGCTTGCAGACTCATGGCCCTGGCCTCGCCGTCCTGCGGCATGCCCCAGAAGTCGGTCAGCGTCGGTCCATCTTTCGCCCGCTTTTCGCGGAACAGGAAGCACAGGATTTCGTAAGGCCAGACCTTTCGCCCGATGTCGTAATACCACTGTTGCGCCAGACGGATGGATCGCTCCGGGTGGGTTGCCAGGCGCCGCAGGGCTTTGGGACGCAGGGAAAACGCCACCTCGATGAATTTCACCCAAGCCAATACCCGCCAGGCTGGCAGGCCGCTGGCCAGCACCTGATGCTTGTAGTCCCAACGCCGCCGGTCGGTCTGAATGACCCGCCTTGTGGCCGCCTGGCGGAAATAGGGCGTCCACCGATGCGGAGTGATATAGAGCACCTGGAGCTGATCGGAGTCGTAAGCGAGGATCTGCTTGAAGGCGTGCAGATAATCGCGGTCGGTTTCCGCTTCGAATCCCACCGCGTAAGTCGTCATCGACAGGATGCCGTGTTGCCGGAGGAGCCGGATGGCTTGACGATCCCGATCGACGTCGCCACCTTTGCGGATGTTCCTGAGGACCTTCGGGTCGAAGGATTCGATGCCCAGCAGGAAGCGCGCAACGCCGGCGCGTTTGTAAAGGTGAAGAATGTCGGCGTCGCGAACAATGTCATCGGCGCGGGTCGATCCCACCAGCGTGACCGAGACGTTCTCGGCGATGAGCGCTTCGAGAAAGGCGCGCCAAAGCCGCTTTGAGGTGGTCGGGTTCTCGTCGGCGAAGTTGAAGACCTCGATGCCGTAGCGGCGATGCAAGTGCGCGATCTCCCCCGCGAACAGCTTCGGATCGCGGTGGCGCCAGCGTGTCCAGAATCCGCTCTGGCCGCAGTAGGTGCAAGCATGCGAACAGCCGCGTGAGAACTGCACGACGACGGCTCGCCGCTTCCCCCAATAGCTGTACCGCCGCGGATCGATCAATTCCCAGCCGATGCGGAGGGTGTCCAAATCCTGGATGAGCGGCGCCGGCAGGGTGGCGAACAGGGCTTTCCCCTTGCGATAGGCAATGCCGAAAACGGCGCCCAGCGAAGTTCCACTTTCCAATGCCGCAATGACGCGGGGCGTGGTTTCCTCGCCTTCGCCGCGCACGATGACGTCGATTTGCGGCTCCTCGGCCATGATTTCCCGCCAGTGATAAGTCGGGAAAAAGCCGCCATAGATGATCCAGGCTTGTGGCAGGGCAGCGCGGATGGCGCGCGTGAGCTCGACCACGATCGGATGTGCCGAGGTGGAACCGGAATGGCCGATGAGAAGCGCGTGCGGGGCGAAGCGCGCGATTTCCTCGACGATGGTGCTGGTCGGCAGGTTGGCAAGATCGGCGTCGAGCAAGCGGACCTCGTGCCCGGCATCGAGCAGGGGGCCACCGATGGCGAGCAGTCCGAGCGGCGGCAAATGCTCCTGGGGAATACGGCTGCCGATGGCGGGGTGCGGTGGGTTGAGCAGCAGGATGCGCATGGTTTTTCTCGGGCGGATGAAGAAGGCTGAATTAGCGAGCGCGGGGCCGGATGCCATTCCTGTTGAGGCGGCAGCACAGCCAGGTCGCGGCGAGAATCGGCGCGACGATGGCGAAGCCGATCGCGGTGAGGAGAGCGATCAGGAAGAGATTCAGAGCGATGGTTGTCATGGGACCACGGTGGTTTAAGCGATAAACCAATCCTGGCTTCCGAATGTGGGTGGGGGGTGAAGCGGGAGTGAAAGCGGGTGAGGCGAGGGTGAAATCAAACGGGGATTTAGAGACTTCCTGCCGTGCCACTTGCCGGATGTCGGGACTGTGGCCGCGGTTGGGAGCTACTTGCTCAGTGGCAGCTGGAGCACCGCCTCGGCGCCGCCATCATCGAGATTGCCCAGCGCGATGCTGCCGCCGTGCAACGCCGCGACTTCGCGGACGAAGGGCAGGCCCAGCCCGGTGCTTTTCTTGTTGGTGCCGGGCCGAGGCAGGGAATAAAAACGTTCGAAGATGCGATCCCTGGCGTAATCGGGAACGCCGGGGCCATGATCGCGGATGGCAAGTGCGGCGGTTTCCGGGTCGCGGGTGAGGCTGACCTCAATGACGCCGCAGCGAGGCGAAAATTCGACCGCGTTGTCGAGGAGATTGGAAATTGCCTGGCGCAGGAGAAAGGGTTCGCCGAGAACCTGAACGTCATTGGCCAGCGCCAGATTCAAGGACAGCCCGGCGGATTCCAGGCGCGGACGCAGGCTGGCGGCGATTTCCGCCACCAAGAAACCGAGATTTACCAGTTCGGGTGCTTGCAGGCTTTGTTGCTGTTCGACCTGGGCGAGGTTAAGCATGCGTTCGGCGATGAGCGAAAGGCGCTCGCATTGTTCACGGATGTTGCCGATGAAGGTGGCGCGGGCATCGCGCGGCATGTCTTCGTCCAGCAATTCGGCGGCGCCGCGAATGGCGGCGACCGGGCTTTTCATTTCATGGGTCAGGGTGTGCACGTATTGCTCGACATACTGCTTGCCTTCTAGCTTCTCGCGCATGGCTTCGAGCGCCCGGCCGAGCTCGGCGATTTCACTGTGGCCGGATTCCGGCAGCGGCACCTTGCGACCTTCGGAAATATCTCGGGCGTAGCGGCGCAAGCGGTTGATGGAGCGAGTGAGCCACCAAGTGAAGAAAAGACCGATCAGGGCGGCGGCGCCGAGCAGCAGGATGCCGCGATTGCGGATTTTCCGTTGTCCGCGCTCGATGAAGGGCTGTACCGAGGCGTTGGGCTTGGCGACCGTGAGGACGCCAATGAGTTTGCCGGCATCGGTAATGGGCGCCGCGACATGCATCACAGTCGAGGATTCGTCGTTCGGATCAGCCAGGGTGCTGCGGGCGCCGTATTGGCCCTTGAGCGTGAGCAGGACGTCGTTCCACTGGGAATAATCCTTGCCGACGTCGGTTTTCTCGGAATCGAAAACAACGACCCCTTTCGTATCGGTGACGAAAACCCGGTACTCCAGGCTGCTTTTTGTCACGCCCCAGACCCGCGCCTCGAGGTCACGTTCGCCCGCGGCTTCCAGTGCCCCGGCAAAGGCGCCGCTGGCGATGCGTCCGGTCTTGAGGTCGGGGGCGGCCAATTCGGCCAGGACGTTGGCGGTATCGATCAGGGTTTCTTCCATCGCCTGGCGCACGCCTGGCTTGACCTCTTCGATGAAAACGTTGAGGACGAAATAGCCGGCCAAGCCGACAATCAGGAAATAGCCCAACAGGACGCGCAACGAAATGGTCATTGCCGGGCGCAGAAACTGTAGCCCAGGCCGCGGTGGGTCTGTATGGGATCGTCGGCGCCAGCGTTCTTCAGCTTGGCGCGCAGGGTCTTGATATGGGTATCGACAGTGCGCTCGAGGCTGTGATCGGGCGCGGTCCAGGCTTGATGCATCAATTGCTCGCGGGAGTAGATGCGTTCGGGATGCGCCTGGCGGGTCTTGAACTTCAGGTATTCATAGCGGGTCAGGTCGAGCGCCCGGCCGTTGAAGCTTTTGCGGGCCTTTTCTTCATCGACCAGGAAAGCGCCTGTGGGCGCCAGGGCGACTTCCGCCGCGCCATTTTGCCGGGTGGCGCGCCGTAGGATGACGCGAATGCGGGAGACCAGGTCGCGCGGACTGAAGGGCTTGGTGACATAGTCGTCAGCGCCGATTTCAAGGCCGACGACGCGATCGATCTCGTCCGCGCGGGCGGTGAGAAAGATGACTGGAATTTCGGAAAAGCTGCGAATCTGCCGGCAGAGATCGAAACCGTTGGCATCGGGCAGGCCGACATCGAGCACCACGAGATCGAAAACCCCCTGACGCAGCGCCGCCAGACCGGCGCCGCCGAGCATTTCATGCCGCGCTTCGTAGCCGTCAGTGCGCAAGGCGTAGAGCACGTTATCGGCGATGGCGCTTTCGTCTTCGATCAGGAGAACGCGGGGCATCGCCGCTTGGCCGGGGTATTGGTGTTTTGAGCGGAATCAGCGCCGCATCAACGTCCGGGCGATGCATTCGCCCAGAACCTGGATTTTCCCCGGGGTGGCGTCGGCGCTGAAAGCGTTGCGCGGGAAGACCTTGTCGTCGGTTTGCGGCTTGTCCTTACTGCGGCGCAGGGTGACTTCCTCGCCCAGAACGTCGACTTGCAGGTAGCGGATCAGATTGCGGTTGTTGATGCGCAGGGCGTAGTAGCCGCTCGCTCGGACTGAACCATGGCGTCCGTCATAGTGCGCGAGATCGCCGGCCGCGAGGTAGGGAAAGACCTCGTCCGATTCCATGACCATGGCCATGCTGCCTGGCGGGAAACCGATGGCGCGCAAGTTTTCGGGCAGAGTGTAGAAAACGCGGGCATCCAGGCTGGACTCGTCATGGATATTTATTGCGTCATAGTTCTCGTCGATCATCGCCGCATCATCCGGCGTGTTGAGGAGATCCTGGTAACGGCAGCCAAGCAGTTCGGCCAGTTCGGCGAAGCGGAACAGGTCGGGCACGCGCTCGCCCGAGAGCCAAAGGCCGGCGGTCGAGTGGCTGATGGCCATTTTTTCGGCGAGCCAGGTGGCGCGACCGCGGAAAGCGGGCACCGACGGGTCGCTATCCATCACCGCATTGAGATTGCGGGCGAAGCGGGTACGAAACTCCTGGCTGTCATCCAGATCGTCTTGGGGGCGAAGTGTTCTTATTTCCATAATGTCTCCAATTTTGGCGGAGTTGCGGCGTAATCACAAGTCAAAGTATTTCGCCGTCAACATTTTGATACCTTTTTATTGCCAAAACTTTTTTTACTGATATTATTTTTCAAATGCGAAAAAAAGTTGCGCAAATAAGAAAAGATTCTCCGGGCTTGCCAAATACTCCCTCAAGGTATAGGCGCCTTCAAGACTGGAGAAATCGCTAAAGCCGACGTGGATCGGAGACAATCCAGGGACTGCCAGGTGCCCGTCAAGGGCCGGAGCAAGGCGGCAAGAAGACCAGCCAGTCACCTTTGGACCCCGAAAGCGCCGGAGTCGCTCCGCTTCACTCACCCATCGATTCACGCCCCACCGTCCCACTTCAAACGTCTCACTTATCGACGGTCATCCCGAGCCGCGTCCAGCGCCTCCGGTAAAGCCTATGTGCTCACGCCGGTGACCTTGGGCGCTGCGAGCTGCGCCGCGTTGCGCGGAATTTCGATGACCATGGTGGTGCCCGTTCGCAACATGCTCTCAACGTGAATGCGGCCGCCCAAAACGTCCTCGACGATGTTCCGGACAATGTGCAAGCCTAGGCCAGATCCGCCCTTGCCCAGCTTGGTGGTGAAAAATGGATCGAAAATACGGTTGAGGCTGGCTTCGGGGATGCCCTTGCCGTTGTCGGCGATCGAGATGCGCACCCAGTCGTTTTCCAGCGCCTCGGCGCTGATCAGCACGGTTCCTTCGCTTTGTCCTTCCAGGCCGTGCAGGATGGCGTTATTCACCAGATTGACCACTACCTGCTCGAGCGGCCCGGGATAGCTGTTCATCGACAAGGCCTCGGGAATCTCGATCCGCAGACTATAGGCGTCGTTCTTGAGCGACGGCCGCAGCGCGACCAGCGTTTCCTCCACGATCTTGCGCAAGTCGAAGCGGCGCTGCTGGTCGCTCGCCTGATCGACGGCGATGCTCTTGAAACTTTGGATCAACTCTGCGGCGCGCTGGAGATTGCGCGCCAGGATGCCGGTGCCCGAGCCGGCGTCGGCGAGGTAGGTTTCCAGTTCGGAGCGGCGCAGGCCGGTGGCGAAATTCTTGTGGATCAGTGCGGTACGGTCGACAAGCGTGGTGGCGACGGTGAGGCAGGTGCCGATCGGTGTGTTCAACTCATGGGCGACTCCGGCGACGAGCGCGCCCAGCGCCGCCAGCTTTTCCGAGCGCATCAGCTTGGCCTGGGCTTGCTGGAGTTCGCTGGTTCTTTCCTGAATGCGGCTTTCAAGCGTGGTGTTGAAGTTGCGCAGGGATTCCTCGGCCCGGTGCTGCTGCGTAATATCGATATAGGCGGCCAGCAGCAGGCGGTGTCGTCCCACGGTGATCAGCCGCCCTGAGACCGAGCACAGCAGCACTTCACCGTCGCATCGCCTGAGCCAACCTTCGAAGCCCTTGACTTCGCCATCCTCGGCGATGCGCGCCATGAATTTGTCCCGCTCGGAAAGATCGATCCATAGGCCGAATTGGCTCGAAGGCTTGCCAATGACTTGTTCGGCGGGGTAGCGGAAGGTGTTGAACCAGGCGTCGTTCAGTTGCAGCGCCGCGTATCCACGCTTGCCCTCATCGAAGACGCCGAGCGCGGCCGGGGAAGACTGGAACAGGGTCACGAATCGGGTTTCACTCTCGCGCAATGCCTCTTCGGTTTCGCGCAGCCCATCCTCCACCTCCTTGAGTCGACTGATGTCGGTCGACAGGGAAATGATCACCGGCTCGTTGTCGAGTTCGATGATGCGGCTCGAATAGATGAAATGGACGCGCTTGCCCGCTTTGCTGACGGCAACCGCGCTGGCGTTGTCGATTTCGCCGCAGGCCAACAGCTTGCGCGTTTGCTCGCGCACCGTGTTGTCGCTGAGGAAGACGATGCCGGCGTCGCGGACACTCTTGCCAATGATGCTTTCGGCGGGGTAGCCGAATACGCGCTCGTGCGCCGGGTTGACGGCGATATAGGTGAAATCCGAAACCCGGTTGATGGCGATCGGGATCGGCGCAGCGTCGAACATCGTCTTGAGCCGCGCTTCGGAAGCGATCAACGCTTTTTCGATGAGCTTTTCTGCGGTGATATCGCGGGTGATGGAAATATAACAATTTACGTCGTTGTAGATGAAGGTCGCGGCAGACAGGCTGACGTGACGAATGCTGCCATCCCGCCGGCGGAGGTCGCCGGAAAATCCCTGCACGATCCCCTCCTCGCGAAGGCGCGTCACCAACTCCGTGCGGTTTGACTTCACCGCCGAAAGATTCATTTCATGGACCGTCTTACCGATGGCTTCGGCCCGCGTATAACCGGTCAGGCGCTCGAATCCTTCGTTGGTTTCCAGGATTAAGCCGCCGTCGACCTCGGCGATGATCATGGCATCGGGGCAGGCCTGGAAAACGCGGCCAAATCTAGTTTCCAATGCCATCTCGCGGGCCTGGGCTTGTACCCGCGCCGTGATGTCGCGAACGATTGCCTGGAGCATGACCCGGCCATCCAGTTCGATGCGGTTGAGGCAAACCTCCGTATCGAACATGTCGCCGTCAAGCGTCCGATGTTTCCAAAAAAAATATTGGGGTTCGCCGTTCAGTGCGGCTTTCACATAGGCATTTCCGGCTTCCCGGGAATCGCGACCGTCCGGCTGAACGTCCGGTGATAATTCGACTGGGCCTGTTGTCAGCAATTCTTCCTGGCTGCAGCGGAACATGCGCTCGGTGAATGGGTTGCAGGCGATAAAGCGATCTTCCGTCATCAGGAAGATGGCATCGTTGGCATTCTCGAAAAGCGCGCGAAATTTCTGCTCGGCCGCACGCGCCGTCTGGAGCGCGGCGTCGAGTTGCTCCGCCATGCGGTCGAAGGCGTTGGAGAGTTGTCCGAGTTCGTCGTGGGAAGTGGCGCCGATGCGCACATTGGATTCGCCGCTTTCCAGTCGCGCCAGGGCCTCGGTCAAGCGGCCGACGGGGTAGAGCAGCCAGTGGTTGAAAACCGCCACGGCGATGATGGCGCTGATCGCCAGCGCCAGGATGATCCAGCTGCCCATTTGCCAGACCAGGGCGACGTTGGCATGAAACTCCTCTTCCGGGTAGGCGAGCGCAAGCTTCCAGCCCGTCGCGGGGACGACGGCATGGAAAACCTCCCGCCGCTCGCCGGTCTCCGGGAGAGAAACGACCGTTGGGTGGCGATCGTTGGCATCGGTGGCCGCTGCGATGGTCTTGATGCTCCGGGTCTCAGCATGGCCATCGACCGCGGGTGACGACAGGAGATTTCCCTCGGCATCGGTGAGTACCGCGAGCACAGAGGCGGTGGGTTTGAGCGCCTGCACCGCCTGATCGATGCGCTCGAGTGGAATTGCAGCGACCACTGCGCCGATCAGGCGTTCGCCCGGGGCCTTGACCGGTTCCGCGGCGAGGATGACGGCGTGGCCGGTGGCGCGACTGATCAACGGCGCGGTCAGCGTCGATTTTCCCTGACGGACCAATTCGAAGTAGGGGCGGTCTGCAATCGCGAATTGATGGCCATCGGCGTCGTAGCCAACGCCGCCGACGCTAATGAAATACAAGCCATCGAGCCCCTCGGTCTGCTTTTGCCAGGCGGCAAGCTGCGGGACGATTTCCGCCGGGTCGCCGCCGGCGAGAATGTTGCTGTTACTCAGTATCTGCAAGGACTGGCGATGGGTCGACAGCAGCTTTTCCACCGCCTGGACCTGCAATCGCAGGGCATTGTTGGCCGCTTCGGTGATATCCGTGCGCAGGATGTTTTCGATGCGATGGCCGACCAGCAGCAGAATGGCGACCGAACCGATGAGGAACGGCGTCAGGACGTAAAGCAGCAGTCGGGTGAGCAGGCGCATGGATCGGCGGGCAGTGGCAAAAACAACAGCATAATGGTTGCGCCATGCCTTGACTATCGGCGTAGCGCGATACTCAATCGAGGTGGGCTTTGATTCGGGCGGCGATGCGCTCGGCGAGCGCGCTCTCGAGACAGTCGAAGATTTCGGGCGCCAGCGTGTTGGTGAGCCAGGTGATCTGGCGCTTGGCGAGTTGCCGCGTCGCGAAAATGCCCCGGTCGCGGAGTTCGGAGGCCGGAATGATGCCGTCCTGGGCTTCCCAAACCTGGCGGTAGCCGACGCAGCGCATCGAAGGCAGCCCGGCGTGCAAGCGATATTTTTGGCGCAAGGCGCCGACTTCCTCTTCCAGCCCGGCCGCCAGCATGGCGTCGAAGCGCTGGGCGATGCGTTCATGCAGGACGCCGCGCTGCGAAGGCAGGAGGCCGATGGCGACGAAGTCGTAGGCGGGACGTTGCGATTGGCTTTCCGCCAGCAGGGCGGACATGGTGCGGCCGCTGATGCGATGAATCTCCAGGGCGCGCTGCAAGCGTTGCGAATCGGTGGGGGAAAGCCGGGCGGCGGTTTCGGGGTCAAGTGCAGCGAGTTCGGCATGCAGCGCCGGCCAGCCGCGCTCGGCGGCCTCGCGGTCCAGCGTTGCGCGAATCTCCGGGTCGGCCTCGGGAAGATCCGCTAGGCCTTCGAGCAGTGCCTTGAAATAGAGCATGGTGCCGCCGACGAGCAGGGGAATGCGGCCATTAGCGGTGCTTTCGGCCATGGCAGCCAGCGCGTCGGCGCGGAAGCGGGCGGCCGAGTACGATTCCTCCGGCGAGATGAGATCGACCAGACGGTGCGGATAACGCGCCAGGGTCGCGGCATCGGGCTTGGCAGTGCCGATGTCCATGTCGCGGAAGACCAGCGCCGAATCGACGCTGATCAGGTCGACCGGGAAGCGATCGGCCAGTTCGAGGGCCACCGCCGTC
This sequence comes from Rhodocyclaceae bacterium, assembly GCA_027492775.1. Taxonomy (GTDB): domain Bacteria; phylum Pseudomonadota; class Gammaproteobacteria; order Burkholderiales; family Rhodocyclaceae; genus UBA1934. The sequence goes on along the minus strand of JAPUEC010000006.1, from coordinate 18,228 downwards.
TTGCCGCTGGCGGTCGGGCCCATGAGGAGGATAGCCTTGGGTTGGGTCATTGGCCGCGCAGGAACAATTTGTCGAGCGCCGGCAAGGTGATCTCCGTCCAGGTGGGGCGGCCATGGTTGCATTGCCCGGCGCGCTCGGTTTCTTCCATCTGGCGCAGGAGCGCGTTCATTTCCGGCAGGCTGAGTTGCCGGTTCGCCCGCACGGCGCCGTGGCAGGCCATGGTGGCGAGGAGTTCGTTGCGCCGGGCGGTGATGAGTTGGGTGATGCCATGTTCGAGCAATTCGGCGATCAAGGCGCGCGCCAGGGCGGCGGGATCGCCACCCTGCAGGAGCGCGGGAACTGCGCGTACCGCCAGTTGTTCCGGCCCGACCGGTGCTACCTCGAAGCCGAGGTCGGAGAGCGCCGCGGCATGCTCTTCCACGGCCGCCATTTCGAGCGCCGAGGCATTGAACACCGCGGGGACAAGCAGCGGCTGGGTGGCGATCTGGCGCAAATCGAGGGCGGTTTTGAGTTTTTCATAAACAATGCGCTCATGGGCGGCATGCATATCGACCAGGATCAAGCCCCGGGCGCTCTGGGCCAGGATATAGACGCCGTGCAATTGGGCCAAAGCGTAGCCGAGCGGCGGCGCATCCGGCGATGCCGGCGCGGAGAATGCGCTGGAAGGCGCAGCAGAAAAAGGCTGGTAGGCAGCGGAAGTGACCGGCTGTGAGCCAGCACTGCCTTGCGCCGCTCTGGCAAAAGCGAGGTAGGCGCTTGCGGCCGGTTCGGAGACGCCCAAGGTACCCTGCCGAGGCATGGGAATGGAAGGCGAGTAGCGCTCGGCTGCAGCGCCTTCCCGCTCCCGCGCAGGCGCCTGCGCTTGCGAGAGTTCCAAGGCGAGCGTTCGCTGCACGGCGTGATAAACGAACTGATGCACCGCCCGCGAGTCGCGGAAGCGTACTTCGGTTTTGGCCGGATGAACATTGACGTCCACCCGCGTCGGGTCGATGTCGAGGAAGAGACAGACGGCGGGCTGGCGGCTACCGTGGAGGACATCGCGGTAGGCTTCGCGCAGCGCATGCGCCAGCACCTTGTCGCGCACGAAGCGGCCATTGACAAAGACCTGCGCGCTTTCCCGGCCTTGCCCGGCATGGGTGGGGTCGATGACCCATCCCGACAGCGCCAGGTCACCGGCCGCTGCCGCGACTTCGCGGGCATGTTCGATGAAATCCTGGCCGAGCACGTCGGCGATGCGGCGCCGGCGATCGCCCGCCGCCAGATGCAAGACGGTGCGGCCGTTGTGGGCGAGGCTGAAGGCAACGTCCGGACGGGCGAGGGCAATGCGCTTGACGGCATCGGCGCAGTGGGCGAATTCGGTGGAATCGGACTTGAGGAATTTGCGCCGGGCCGGGGTATTGAAATAGAGGTCGCGCATCTCGACGACCGTGCCGGCCATGAGTGGCGCCGGTTCCGGATCGGCGCCCGACTCGCCCTTCAGTCGCCAGGCATGGCCGGCGCCATGCTCGCGGCTGATGAGCGCCAGACGTGCCACCGAGGCCACCGAGGCCAGCGCTTCGCCGCGAAACCCAAGCGTGCCGACCCGTTCCAGATCGTCGAGCGAGCGAATCTTCGAGGTGGCATGGCGCGCCAGCGCGAGGCGCAGATCGTCCTTGGCGATGCCGCAACCATCGTCGGCGACGCGGATGAGCTTAACCCCGCCTTCCTCCAACTGCACCTGGATGGCGGTGCTGCCGGCGTCCAGGCTGTTTTCGAGCAATTCCTTCAAGACCGAGGCGGGGCGCTCTACCACTTCGCCGGCGGCGATCTGGCTGATGAGAAGGTCCGGCAGGAGTTGGATCGTCGGCATGGGGTGATTATCCTAGAAACCTTAGTTGGTTGTGCCGCGAGTGTGGTTGGCGGGGCGGCTGGCTAGGCGCGACGAGGACGCATGGCTATTCCCTGCAACGAGGAGCAACGCCGCTAGATACCCCGCCGGTCGTACACGCGGTGCAAAGCGGCTGACCCGATAGATGACCATCCATGAAGCCATAAACCACCGGGACTGCTGTGGCCTTCGGAAAGGCATGTCGCGGCCAACTAAGGTTTTTAGGATTATACCTTGCGTTAAAATGCGCCTTTTGCCGGCCGCCTCCCAAATGGAATTGCTCACCCAGTTTTTCGATATCGTTCTTCATCTCGACGTCCATTTGTCGGCGTTGGTGCAGCAATATGGCTTGTGGATCTACGGCATCCTGTTCGTCATCATCTTTGCCGAAACCGGTTTCGTGGTGACGCCCTTCCTTCCCGGCGATTCGCTGTTGTTCGTTGCCGGCGCCCTGGCGGCAATCGGCGAGGGCGGCATGGATATCGCCACCTTGGTTTTGGTGCTGGGCGTTGCTGCGATCACCGGCAACATGGTCAATTACCAGATCGGGCGTTATCTTGGACCGAAGGTGTTCCATTGGGAGAATTCGCGCTTCTTCAACAAGGCGGCGCTGGAGAAGACCCACGCCTTCTATGAAAAGCATGGCGGCAAAACGCTGGTGATCTCGCGCTTTTTGCCGCTGTTCCGCACTTTCGCGCCCTTCGTTGCCGGCATCGGCGGCATGAGCTACCCGCGATTCACGCTTTTCAACCTGATTGGTGCGGTGACATGGGTCGTTTCCCTGACCCTAGGTGGATACTTCTTCGGCAACCTGCCCTGGGTGAAACAGAATCTTTCCGTCGTGATCGTCGCCATCATCGCCATTTCCATGATTCCCGTGGCGATCGGCTATGTGCAGCAGCGGCGGGCCGGTTGATGCGCCTTTTCGCCGTCATGCTGGCGCTCTTCCTGGTTGCAGGATGCGCAACCAAGGTGGGCCGGGATGGTAAGCGTGAAACGACTTTCGACGCCAAATACTTGGCCAAGACCGAAATCGACCGCGTCATCGACACCAGCCGCACCGAGGCGATCAGCGGTCTGATGATCATTGCCGACAAGCTCTACCGGCGCAATCCGCGCGAATGGCGGAAAGCGGGATTCGTCAGCCGCGAGGCCGCGCTGGAACGCCTGACGCAGCGTCAGAGCTTGCCAACTATGCTCGAAGGCAAACGCGAAGGGCCGGCCGCCATGCTCGCCTTCCGCGAGGACTTCGGTGGCGACCGGGTTGGCGCGCTCATGTTCGGCCTGCTCACCATGGTCGATGCCGCCTTCGAAAACAAGGCCGAGTTTTACGTCCTCGATTCGCTCAATGAGCAGAAGCTCTACAACTGCGCCCGCAACATCGAAATTGCCCTATGGAAGCTGGCGACGGCCAAGAATGGTGCCGGCGAATTGTTCCTGCTTTCCAATGAACTCGATCCCAACAACCGCAATATTTCCTTCGAACGCGAGTTCGGGCGGGCCATCGGCGTGCTCGACCTGCTTTCCAAGGTGGTCGCCGACACCAACGGTCGGGGCGTGACCCGCCTGACGCAATCGGTGGCGACGGCATTTTTCTTGCCGGTCAGTCTGCTCAAATGAAAAAAATCGTCATCCTTATTTCCGGCCGGGGCAGCAACATGAGCGCCTTGCTCGACGCCCACGCCGCCGGCGAACTGCCGGTGGAGATTGCGGCGGTGATCAGCAATCGCCCCGAGGCGGCGGGATTGGACGTCGCTGCGGCAGCCGGGCTGACAACCCGCGTCGTCGACCATAAGCTCTATGCCGGTCGCGAGGCGTTCGATGCGGCGCTCGCTGAATGTATCGACGGTTTTTCGCCCGACCTCGTCGTCCTCGCCGGCTTCATGCGCATACTCACCGACGGATTCGTCAACCGTTATGCCGGGCGCCTGCTCAACATCCACCCCTCGCTGCTGCCGGCTTTTCCTGGGCTACACACTCACCGCCAGGCGCTGGAAGAGGGCGTACGCATCCATGGTTGCACCGTCCATTTTGTCACGCCCACGCTCGATCACGGCCCGATCGTCGTCCAGGCGGCGGTGCCGGTATTGTCCAGCGATGATGAGCGTAGCTTGGCTGCCCGCGTGCTGCGCGAGGAACATCGCATCTATCCCCAGGCGGTGCGCTGGTTTGCCGAGGATCGCTTGCGGCTCGATGGCCGCAAGGTGGTACTGGCGGAAGCGCCCGGCGACGAAAGTGTCCTGATCTCGCCCGGGATGCGTTGAGGCGACATGCCTTTCGCGCTGATCGCCGCCTTTGTCGGCTCCCTTGTCATCCACGCCGCGCTGCTGTTCCTGCCGGCGATCAACCTTTCGCCGGCTCCCGATCCCTTGCCCTTATTGGCGGAGATTCGGCTACCCCAACTCCCGGCCCAAAATCAGGCGCCGGCGCCGCCAAAACCGAAAGTGCTTCCGCCGAAGCCGGAGCGTTCGAAATCGAATGTTCCCAAAGGTCCGCCATTGGTGGCCCCTCAAATCGATGATGTTCCGGAAGTGGTGCCCCCGGCACGGAATCCGGCGCTGGCTGAGAGCCCGGTGCCGATTCGCGTGCCGGAACCGCCTGTCGAACCGCAGTTACCCGTTCGCGGGGCCATCCGCTACGCCGTTTATCGCGGCACCGAAAGGCTCGAGGTCGGCCGCGCCAGCCACGAATGGTTTTTTGCCGATGGCGCTTACCGCATCACGACGATCACCGAAACCAGTGGTGTCGCGGCGTGGTTCAAGCCGATCCGCATCGAAATGGAGAGTCACGGCAAACTGGTTGCCGGCGGATTGCAGCCGAAGCAGCTATTGACGCGTCGCAACGGCGTGGAAACGAAGGAGAACGCCGATTTCGACTGGGAGGCTCACCGGCTGACACTGGCGCGGGATGGCCGCAGCTTCGATCTGCGCGACGGCGCGCAGGATATCGTCTCCTTCCAATATCAACTGGCTTTCACGCCACAACTGACCAATGGCGTCAGCCTCGAGGTTGCGACAGGCAAGAATTTCGGGACTTACCGCGTCGAAGCGCTGGGCGAGGAAACGCTGGAAATACCCGCCGGTACGTTCCGCACGCTCCATGTGCGGGCGAGGACCGACAACACAATCGAGCTCTGGCTGGCGCTTGACCGCCAGATGCTGCCGGTCAAAATTCGCTTTATCGAACGCAAGGGCGAATCCTACGAACAAATCGCAGTTGAACTTGGAATGCCTCAGATATGACTCGACCCGCCCGTTTTACGCCCGCCCTTTTCGCCCATGCCGAGAACCTGCTGCGCGAATTGCTGCGCTCGGACTATCCCGCCGATGCCGTGGTTTCCCGCTATTTCCGCGAAAACCGCGAATTGGGGCATGCCGACCGTGGCTTCGTCGCCGAAACCGTTTTCGCCGTCCTGCGGCGTCGGCGCAGCCTGATGGCGCGGTGCGGCGATCCTGCCGTGCCACGGCGCCTGCTGTTGGTGGCCCTGGCCTGCGTGCGCGGCTGGAACCAGCGCGAGCTGGCGGCGGTTCTGAAGGAGAAAGAGGCGGAGTGGTTCGGCGCCGCCAAGGGCATGAAAACTTCCGACATGCCGCCCGCTGTGCGTTGCGATTTGCCCGATTGGCTCTATGAGTCGCTGGTCAAGCAACTGGGCGAGGAAGAAACGGAGGCGTTGGCCTTGGCGCTGAACCAGCCGGCGCCGCTCGACCTGCGCGTCAATTCGCTGAAAACGGATCGCGCAACGGTGTTGGCGCAATTTTCCGCTGATGGCATTGACGCCACCGCCGGGACGTTCTCGCCACTCGCGATCCGTCTCGGTGAAAAGCCTGCCTTATCGCAGCATCCGGTATTCATCAATGGCGGTGTCGAGGTGCAGGACGAAGGCAGCCAGTTGCTCGGCTACCTGCTGGCGCCGCGACGCGGCGAGATGGTGGTGGATTTCTGTGCCGGCGCCGGCGGCAAGACGCTTTTGCTCGGCGCCTTGATGAACAACTCCGGTCGGCTCTATGCCTTCGACGTTTCCGACAAGCGGCTGGCCAACATGAAGCCGCGCCTGGCACGTTCCGGACTTTCCAATGTGCACCCGGTGCGCATCGAGCATGAGCGCGATGCCAAGGTGAAGCGCCTGGCCGGCAAGATCGACCGCGTCCTCGTCGATGCGCCTTGTTCCGGCCTCGGGACGCTACGCCGCAATCCCGATCTCAAGTGGCGGCAGGGTGAGGATTCTATAGTGGAACTCTCTCGCAAGCAGGCGGCGATTTTGGCGGCGGCGGCAACGCTGGTGAAAAAGGGCGGGCGGCTGGTCTACGCCACTTGTAGCCTGCTGGCGGAGGAAAACGACGCGGTGGTCGATGCCTTTCTCGCCGCCCATCCGCAATTCGTCCAACGCTCGGCCGAGGAGACGCTGGCGAAACAGGGCATCGCCGTCGCCGGCGACCGGTTGCGCCTGCTGCCCAACAGGCATAATACGGATGGTTTTTTTGCCGCCGTGCTGGAGCGTCGTGAATGAAGGAAAAACAGGCACTCAAACTCCTAAATCAGGTCTGGGCCGAACTGCAGCAGCCGGATATCGTCTGGCAGATCGCGGCGCTGGTCGTGTGCTTTGCCGTCGCCGCGCTGCTCTCGCACTGGTGGGGTCGGCGTACCGCTGATCGCCAGGGCCGGCTCCATGCCGCCAGCAACCGGATTGCGCTGCCCTTGCTGGCGATGTTGCTCATCCTCGTGGCGCGCGAAGCGCTGGAGGGGGTGGTCCACGTCCAGCTGCTCAGCGTTGCCATTCCGCTCTTCGGTTCGCTCGCGCTGGTGCGGGTCTGCGTTTACGTCTTGCGGCAATCCTTTGCCGGCGCCGCTTGGCTGGTGGTTTCCGAACGCTGGGTGACGGCGGTGATCTGGGTAGGCGTCGCGCTTTATATCACCGGGCTGTCGTCCACCCTCATCGACGCGCTGGAGCGCATCGCTTTTACCGTCGGCAACAACCACATCAACCTCTGGATGTTCGTGCAAGGCGTGTTGACGGTTTTGGTGACGGTGATTGCCGCACTCTGGATCGCCGGGCGTATCGAAGCTCGGTTGATGCTGGCTGAAAATTTCGATTCCAGTTTACGCATCGTCTCGGTTCGCGTCACCAAGGCGCTCCTGATGTTGATAGCCTTACTCACCGCGCTTTCGCTGGTGGGGATCGACATCACCGCGCTCTCGGTGTTCAGCGGCGCCCTAGGGGTGGGGCTCGGGCTGGGCCTGCAGAAAATCGCAAGCAACTATGTTTCCGGTTTCATCATTTTGCTCGAGCGCTCCATTCGCATCGGCAATGTCGTGCAGATCGGCGCCGACACCAGCGGCATCGTGACGGAAATCACCACCCGCTATACCGTGCTGAGAAATCTCAGCGGAATCGAATTCATCGTTCCCAACGAGACGCTGATCGGCAGCACGGTTCAGAACCAATCCTATACCGATACGCGGGTTCGGATAACGGTCGGAATCGGCGTCGCCTATGACACACCCGATATGGAAGCGGTCCTGCGCTGCATGGAGGCGCTTGCCGGGGCTCACCCCAGGGTGATCGCCGAGCCGGCGCCCTACGCCATGCTGGTACGGTTTGGCGACAGCGCCATCCAGCTTGAACTGGGATTCTGGATCGCCGATCCTCATGCCGGTGTCGGCGGGGTGCGTTCGGAGATATCGCTGGCGATCCTGCGAGCTTTCCGGGAAAAAGGGATCGTCATTCCCTTCCCGCAGCAGGAAATTTTGCTGCGGAAGCATAGGGACGAGTGACGGGCTTCGACAAAAAAAAGCCCCCGCCGGTCGGCGGGGGAACAGGGAGGTCTCGAAAGGGGGATTTCGAGATTTGAGGGGTCAGTCTTTTTTACGTCCCGCGGTGCGGCGACGTAAAACCATGATCAGGGCGCCGGCAACGGCTGCCAAAGCTAAAGCAAGAACAATGTCGGCCTGGCCGGTAAGCAGCCACTCGACACCGAGAACTCCAAGGAGCACGCCGACGCTTTCGCGCACCGGCAAGCTCCTAGGATCAAATGACATCGCCTCGAAGCGAGAATAAGCAAACCGTATCAGCGACACCCGCCGGGCTGAAATGAGAGCGCTGTAGAGCAGCTTCGAGGGATGCATGCACTGCATGCTTGATCACCCCGTTCAGTCCTGATGCGAATGTTGCTTGGTTCATGAGATGCATTCTAGGGATCGCCGCCGCAAGGCGTCTGTGTCAGTTCGGTGGAACCGCGTAACGTTAGCTGATGGCGTGTGACGGCGTGTGACAGGTTTGAAATGAGAGGAAATGCCATGCAAATTGAACGCAATGTTTTTACCTTGCCGGCGATGGCAACTACATCCGGGGCGGAGATCCGCGATGTTCGCATCGGCTATGAAACCTATGGCCGCCTGAATGCGGCGCGCGACAATGCCTTGCTGGTTTGCCACTATTTCGCCGGCAATGCCCATGCGGCCGGTCGCTATGCCGAAACCGATGCCATGCCGGGCTGGTGGGATGCCGCCATCGGCCCGGGCAAGGTGTTCGACACCGACCGTTACTGCGTCATTTGCAGCGATTCCTTGGTCAATGTAAACGTCCGCGACGGCAGGACGGTCACGACTGGCCCGGCAACACGCGATCCGGCCACCGGCGAGCCCTATGGTCTGGCCTTCCCGGTCGTGACCATGACCGATATCGTTCATGTCCAGAAGGTTTTGCTCGACCATCTCGGCATCGGGCGGCTGGTTGCGGTGGCCGGACCTTCCGCCGGCGCCATGCAGGCGTTCGAGTGGTCGGTAGAGTTTCCGGAATGCGTGCCGCGCGTCATCGCCGTCATTCCGCCGGGCCTGCGCATGCACCCGTATGCCGGCGCGATGATGGACTGCTGGGCCAGACAGATCATGATCGACGCCGACTGGTGCGGCGGAGCCTACGCGCCGAGCAAGCCTCCCAGGCAGGGGCTGATCGAAGCCTTCCGCCTGATGAATCTCACCGCCATGAGTTTCACCGGGGTCGAGCGCCTCACCGGCGCGACTTGGGCCGATCCGGCCCGCGACCCGGCGCTCGCGCTCAATTATGAATTCGCCGCTGACGCCATGCTCGGCGCGCTGGCGGCGCCGCGCGCCGAGGTCACGGACGCCAATCACCTGCTCTACATGGCGCGGGCGTGCAAGCTCTTCGACGTGACGAAGCGGCTGGATCGGGCGCGCGCCAAATACCTGCTGGCGCCGGCGGAGTCCGACCAGCTGTTTGTTCCGGCGCTTTCCGAGGTCGCGTTGTCAGAACTGAAGGCGGCGGGATTGCAGGCCGAGTTGGTGCCGGTGCCCGGGCAGGGCGGTCACCTCGACGGCTTGGTGCGCCTGGATTCGATCCGAGAGGTGATCTGGCGCTTTCTCTCCGGCTGAATCACTGCTGGCGGATCGGCCAGGAAAGAACGAAACGCGCGCCGCCCAGCGGTGAGGCATCCGCCATGGCGGTGCCGCCATGCATGTCGAGCACGCGCCGGACGATTGCCAGCCCCAGGCCATAGCCGCCGGTGGCCCGGTCGCGAGAGCGATCGAGGCGGGTGAAGGCGGAAAAGACGCGCTCGCGGTCGCCTTCGGGAATGCCGATGCCGTCGTCGTCCACGGTTACCGTTACCGTGCCGCCTTCAAGTCGCGCAGTGACGAGAATGCGCGACCGGGCATACTTGATGGCATTGCGCAGGAGATTCTTGAAGGCGTAGGGCATGTTCTTGCGGTCGAGGCTGACGTCGCAATCCGGCGGCAAGGCGTCGGTATCCACCTGTATGTCGAGATCGCGGCCAAGGATGCGGATCGACTCGACTTCCTCGTTCAGCCATTCGGCCAGCGGCGTCACCGTGAAGCGCGGCTCGGGTGCCTCGCGCTCGAAGCGGGCATAGGTAAGGCTGACGTCAATGAGGCCGTCGAGTTCGTCCAAATCCTGTTCCATCATCGCCCAAAGGCGGGCGCGCTCGGCGATTTCATGCGTTTCTGAAAGCATTTCAAGCCCGAAGCGCAGGCGGGCGATGGGCGTGCGCAGTTCGTGCGAGACGCCGCAGGAAAGATCGCGGTGGGCCGCGATCAGTTGCTGGATGCGTTCCGCCATGCCGTTCAGCGTCAGCGATAGCGGCGCGAAGAGCTTGCTCCGGGCGTCCGGCGAGCGGGCGCCGAAATCGCCGTCGCCGAGTGCGCGGGCGGTTTGCCGCAGGGTTTCCAGGTCGCGCCATATGGGACGGATCCAGAACCAGAGAGCGACGGCGAAAATCACGCCGATCAGGCTCCAGGTCAGCAACTGAAGTCGAAATTCGAGCGGCATCCCGCGCTCGACGACTTCGGGATTGCTGCCTGGCGCCATTGGGCCGATCACCAGTACCTGGTTGGTGCCACGAATCAGGTGGTACATGATTTCGCCGTTGCGGACGATGGCGATCTCGCCGTTGTTGAGTTTGCTTTCCTGGGAGGGCGGCAGGTTGAGGGGATGGCGTTCGACGATGTTGAGTTTGTAGGCGAATTTTTCATCCAGCACCTTGATGCGCTTCTGCCAGGTGCTGGGCGGATGCCGCGCCAGATCGTCTTCGATCAGGGTGATGGTGCCGCGCATGAAGCGGCGGGCGTATTCATCCGTGACCCCGCGCTGGGCGCCGGAAATGATGAGATCGGCGAAAAAGGCGATGGCGACGAAGGAGCCCATCGCCACCAGATAGAAATTGAAGAAAAGCCGCGAAAGGCTGTAACGACCCTCGCGGCGCGGCGCTCCATCCTCCTTGATGGGAAGCGGCAAGACCGGATCAGTTGTTCCAGTCATGCCGGCTGAAGAGGTAGCCTTTGCCGCGCACGGTCTTGATGCGAGTCGGATTGTCCGGATCGTCGTTCAGTTTCTTGCGCAGGCGGGAAATGCGGGCATCGATGGAACGGTCCAGCCCATCGAAGCCAATGCCGCGCAAATCCTGCAGGAGATCGTCGCGGGAAAGCACGGTGCCGGCACGATTGGCGAGCAGCCAGAGAAGGTCGAATTCCGCAGTGGTCAGGTCGATTTGCTGGTTGCCCAGCATCGCCATGCGGGTGGCCTGGCTGATGCGGAACTGGCCGAAGCTGAGTTGATCGAGTTCGGCCGGCCCCTCGGCATTGACCGCGGGCATGCGCCGCAGCAACGCCTTGATGCGCGCCAGCAGCACGCGGGGCTGCACCGGCTTGGCGATGAAATCGTCGGCCCCGAGCTCGAGGCCGAGAATCTGGTCAAGATCCTCGTCGCGTGCGGTGAGGATGAGGATAACGCCGCGATAAGCCGGTCGCACGGCGCGACAGATTTCGAAGCCATCCTTGCCGGGGAGCATGATGTCGAGAATGACGAGGTCGGGATTCTCGGCCAGGATGCGCCGCTCCGCGACTTCGCCATTGCCCTCCACTTCGACGAGAAAGCCGTTGTTCTTGAGGTATTCGGCGGTCAGGCCGGCGAGCCGCTGGTCATCTTCGACCAGGAGGATGCGGGGAGTCATGGGCATGGAAATGTCAGGCGATTTGAATTATCCGTAAGTATAAAACCCCGAGCCGCTTGCGGCGGAGATATCCCACGCCGTTTTTCACAAACGGTGGCGCGGATCGCGATCCCGGGTTGCAGATGCTGGAAATGCGGTTCATTTGAACTCCCGATGCGACAGCGGCCGATGCCAGGGCTGTTGAAATCCGATCTAGCCTCCGCCGACCCTCCGATAGTTGCAACGATAACCTGAATCCGCACTCCAAGGAGGGTATCCCGACAACTGGTCGGAGCAAGGGATGAAGCCATTCCCGGAGGTCCCGGGGCGGTGCCATTCCATTTGGAAAGGATTCATGTGGGACTGTTATACGGAGTTTTCGACCTGCCCGTTTGGGGCTACGTTCTGGCCGCGCTGGGCATCACCCATGTCACCATTGCTGCGGTGACGATTTATCTCCATCGCCATCAGGCACATCGGGCGCTGGATCTTTCGCCGTTGCCGTCGCATTTCTTCCGCTTTTGGCTTTGGCTGACCACCGGCATGGTGACGCGGGAATGGACGGCGATCCATCGCAAACATCACGCGCGCTGCGAAACGCCGGACGATCCTCACAGCCCGCAGCAAAAGGGCATCTGGACAGTGCTGTTCAAAGGTGCGTTGCTCTATCGCCGCGAATCGCAGAATCGCGCCACGGTCGAGCGCTTTGGTCACGGCACCCCGGACGACTGGATTGAACGGAAGGTTTAGTCCCCGTTGAGCCATATCGGGATTTTCGTCATGCTGGCGATCAATCTCGTTCTCTTCGGCTTGGTGCCGGGGCTGCTCATCTGGGCGACGCAGATGATCTGGATTCCGCTCTGGGCGGCTGGGGTGATCAATGGCGTGGGCCATTTCTGGGGCTACCGCAATTTCGATGTCACCGACGCTTCGACCAACATTTCGCCCTGGGGCATCCTCATCGGCGGCGAGGAATTGCACAACAATCATCACGCTTTCGCCACTTCGGCCAAGTTCTCCAACAGATGGTACGAGTTCGACCTCGGCTGGATGTATATCCGTCTGCTCGCGGCTTTGGGCATGGCGCGCGTGAAGCATGTCGCGCCGCGGCCGCGGGTCGGCAGGTTGCGGCCCGAAATCGACGCCGCCACCTTGCAGGCAGTGATCGATTATCGCCACGATTTGTTGGCCCGCTATACGCGGTCGCTGAAGCCCATCTACAAGCAGGAACTGGCGCGGCTGGAAGATGGCGGGCGGTTCTCCGGGCTCTGGCGCTGGCTGTCGGTTGACGCCCAGCGCTTGCCCGGTGAATGGCGCGGCAAATTGGACGACCTATTGGCACAAAGCCAGGTGCTTGCTACTCTCTATCGTATGCGCGATGAATTGGCGGCGGTCTGGAACCGGACCAACGCCAGTCGCGAGCAATTGATCGAAGAGTTGCGAGACTGGTGCCGGCGTGCTGAATCTTCCGGAATCAAGCCCTTGCAAGAGCTTTCATTCCGGATGAGGAGTTATGTTCCGACTTGATGTGTTGCCCAAACGGGCATGGTTTGCCCTGTTGGCGTTGGCTGCTTTCGGCTTGGTCGGCGGTGGTTTGGTCATTCAGGAGGTGTACCGCATTGCCCCTTGCCCGCTGTGCATTTTTCAGCGTTTGCTCTATGCCGTGATTGGTGTCGTCGCGCTGGCGGGGGCGCTCGTTCCTGCCGCCAGCCGTTTCTGGGGCACGCTGATGGTGCTGATCGGCGTCGGCGGCTTGGGCGCCGCAGGCTATCAGACTTGGTTGCAGGCCTTCCCCGAGTTGGCAAGAGAATGCAGTTATACCGACCCGGACCTCGTCGAGCGCTTTGTCGACTGGCTGGGCATGCAGTGGCCGTCGCTCTTTCTCGCCACCGGGTTTTGCAGCAGCCGGGACTGGGTGTTCCTCGGCCTGTCGCTCGCCAATTGGTCGGTAGTGATGTTTGCCGGATTTGCCGTCGCCGGTGTCCTGATGCTGCGTTGTCGCACGGGGCGCTGCTGAAAGGCGCCGCTGCAGAGGCATGAAAGTAGGCATAAAAAAACCCGCCGATGGCGGGTTTTTTTTTAATCGAAGTGCGCTTACTTCAGCTTCACTTCCTTGTAGGCCACATGCTTGCGTGCCTTCGGGTCGTACTTCATGAACTCCAGCTTTTCAGGCGTCGTGCGCTTGTTCTTGGAGGTTGTGTAGAAGTGACCGGTACCCGCGGTGGATTCCAGCTTGATTTTTTCGCGACCGCCTTTAGCCATTTTCCCGTTCCTTCCTTAATCAGACTTCGCCGCGTGCGCGCAGATCCGCGAGCACAGCGTCGATACCGTTCTTGTCGATAACGCGCAGACCGGCATTGGAAATGCGGAGACGCACGAAGCGGTTTTCGCTTTCGACCCAGATCCGGCGGTATTGCAGGTTCGGCAGGAAGCGGCGCTTCGTTTTGTTGTTGGCGTGGGAAACTTTGTTCCCAACCATCGGGGCTTTCCCCGTTACTTGGCAGACTCGCGCCATGATTGGTACTCCAGAATTCGGTGGAAGAAAGCCGGGCATTTTAGCGGATATGTGTCGGACTTTCCAAGTGTTTTTTGCTTTTCCGGATGCATGCCCGCTTTGCGCATCGGAATGACGGCCTTAAAGCAGGCCCCGCTCGGCGAATGAAAGCGGTTCCATGCCACCGGCGACAATGAAATGGTCGAGCAACTTGATGTCCACCAACGCGAGCGCCGTCTTGAGACTGGAGGTTAGTGTTTGGTCGGCCTGAGAGGGTTCGCAGACGCCGGAAGGATGATTGTGCGCCAGGATGACGCTGGCGGCATTGTGCCGTAGCGCCGACTTGACCACTTCTCGCGGGTAGACGCTGGTTTGGGTCAAGCTGCCGCGAAACAGTTCTTCGGCCGCGATGAGGCGATTTTGCGCATCGAGCCACAGCGCCATGAAGACTTCATGCTGGCGACCGGCCAGTTGCAGTCGGAGCCATTGGCGCACTGCGGCGGGAGCGCCGAAGGCATCGCCGGCGGCCATTTCCTGTCCCAGGGCGCGGCGCGCGAGTTCGAAGCTGGCCTTGAGTTGGGCGGCCTTGGCGATACCGATGCCGGGAACGGTGGCGAGTTCGGGCAACGGCGCTTCGACCAGGCGGCGAAGTTCGCCGTTGAAGCGCGTCAATAGATCGCGCGCCAGATCCACGGCGCTTTTACCGCGCATCCCGATGCGCAGGTAGATCGCCAACAGTTCGGCATCGGAAAGCGCCTCCGCGCCTTGGCGCAGCAGCCGCTCGCGCGGGCGCTCCGCCTCCGGCCAGTCGCTGATTGCCATGAATGATCCTTCTTCATTGCTGATTTGAATACTCTATCAGCATAGCGCCGGCGGGTCTTGGAAAGTGTCAGGAACGCTTGATTTTTGATCTTCAAAATTGCATCCAAAAAAAATCCCCGCCGCGGCGGGGATTTTTGCTCCGGTTATTTCCCGGTTCCCGAGAGCGTGACGACGGTTGGTGTCGGCGACGCGTTGGTGCTCATGGTCAAGGTACCTAGGCGTGTGCCGGTGGCGGTGGGCTTGAAGACCACGCTGGCCGTGCAACTGTCGCCCGGAGCGTAGGAAACGCCGACCTTGCAAGTACCCGTTCCACCGAACGCGTAATCTCCCGAGAAGACGAAGCCGGCGGGGATGGTCATCGCGGCGTTACCGGTATTCTTGAGGGTGACGATTTGAACGGCGCTTGTCGTGCCGACGGTTTGCGAAGCGAACACCAGCGACATCGGCGAGACGCTCGCGATCGGTGCCGGCACCGGTGACACGCCCGTTCCGGCGAGCTTGACCACCATTGGGGTTGGGGAGGCGTTGGTCATCATGGTCAACGTACCGGTGCGGGTGCCGGTGGCGGTTGGTTTGAAGACCACGCTGGCCGTGCAACTCGCGCCTGGAGCGTAGGAAACGCCGACCTTACAGGTTCCCGTGCCTCCGAAATCGAAGTCGCCGGTAAAGGCGAATCCTGAAGGAATGGTCATCGCCGCATTGCCGACGTTCTTGATGGTCACGATTTGGATCGCGCTCGTCGTGCCGACCGTCTGTGAAGCGAAGGTCAAGGTGCTGGTCGACAAACTGGCGATGGGCTTGGGCAAGGTCGTCGTCGTAGTGGTCGTGGTGGTGGTTGTCGTGACCACGGGGATGTATTCGTACGCACCGATGTCGTGGCGCACGCCTTGCGGTCTGGGCGTGCCGACGATGTCCGTTGAAGGTGCGGAAGTGGCGGAGCCCGCATCGATCGCCGGTGAAGTGCTCTTCAGCGAATAATTCCCGGAACCATTGGCCTGGTAATTGACGAACTGCGGATCGGCATTGATGGTGCCGGTCGCCGTGCCGACCTTGAGCGCAATCCGGACGGTGCCGTTGCCCTTCACCAGATTGTTGGCATAGACATTGTTTGCCCCGATGCAGTTTTGGCCGGAATAGCAATACTCCGAAATGCCGGAGTTCGGATTGTTGAAAACGATATTGTTGGAGACGCGGATGTAATCCGCCTTGGTGCCACCGGGAGCGTCACCATTGCCCACCACGATGCCGCCGCCCATATTGGGATTCCCATTGGCGAACACAGTGTTGTTGATCACGTCGGTATGCGAGGCGGCATGCCATAGATGGATGCCGAAGGAAGAGGCGCGATACACGATGTTATTGATCACGCGGCCCCGGAGATTCGAACTGTAGATCCCCTGGACACCGTTGCAGCCGCCTGGGGTGCCGACATCGTGAACGACGTTTCCGCTGATGGTGCCGTCGGACTTGCTGTAGTTGGCATTGACAATCCCGGCGCCACCGTTGCTCGTGCAACCGCCGGACACGGCCATGTTGTGAACGTGATTGTTGGCGATCAGCGTGTAGCCTCCTTCGTTCGCGATGCCGCCCCGACCGCTGCCGGAAATGTCGAATCCGATAATATCGGTGTAATCGCCCTTATTCACCCAGACGAATTCTGTTCCGCCGCCAATAATTTTTGCGCCCCATGGGGTATCCGAAACATAACGGATGCGGGCCAAAGCGGTTCCACTGGCGTTGCTGGCGATGTTTTCCTTATACGTGCCGGGGGCGACATGGACGACCGTGCCTCCCTTGGCAAGATTGACGGCACGCTGGATGGTCTTGAAGGGCGCCGCTTGCGTACCCGCGGAAGAATCGTTTCCGCAGATTTGCGCCGGCGCGGTGCAGTTCGAGACATAAAGATGGACTTCAGCAGCAAAAGCGCTCAGCGAGATAAAGCTGGAGATAAGCACTATTGCAAGCTTCTTTCTGGAAGGGCGGGGTAAATGGATGTGCATCCGAATCTCCTCGTAGGGTTGTGTTTGAGTTGCTCCTGGTACCCCCTCTGAAAATTTTGCTTTTTTTAAAAACGCCTCACTGTAGGCCTTAAAAGTCTGCTTGAAAGGTGGGGAAAATCCGGGTTGACAAATCAATAAAAACTTACCGATATCCGCCCTTGGAATATCTGTATGTATTTGAATTTAATAATGAATTATGAATTCAGAAGCGAGGCATTTTGCCGGCTGCAGGCCGGTCAGCGCACAGGTGGCCTGGGTCGGCCGTTTCTGCTTGCCACCGTCCTCCGGTAGTAGAATGCGCAGAATCATTTCTCGGGCGGGATCATGGAATTACAAGGCAAACGCATATTGCTGGGAGTGACCGGAGGAATCGCCGCCTATAAGGCTGCCGAACTGACGCGGTTACTGATCAAGCAGGGCGCCGAGGTCAATGTGGTAATGACCGATGCGGCGACGCATTTCGTCGCGCCGGTGACCTTTCAGGCGCTTTCCGGTCACCCGGTATTCATCGACCAGTGGGATATGCGCATGCCTAACAACATGGCCCATATCGACCTGACTCGCGCGGCCGACTGCGTGCTGGTCGCTCCGGCTTCGGCGGATTTTCTGGCCAAGGTGGCCAACGGCATCGCCGATAACCTGCTGACCACACTCGTACTGGCCCGGGAATGTCCTTTACTCGTTGCCCCGGCGATGAACAAGCAGATGTGGCAGAGTTCGCCGACGCAGCGCAATGCTGCCCAGTTGCGTGCGGATGGCGTCACGCTGCTTGGCCCGGCTTCAGGCGAACAGGCCTGTGGCGAGATTGGCGCCGGACGGATGCTGGAACCTGAAGAAATCCTCGAAGCGGTGATTTCCTTCTTCACGCCCAAGCTTTTTGCCGGGCGGCGCCTGCTCATGACCGCCGGTCCGACCTTCGAGGCGATCGATCCCGTGCGCGGCATTACCAACCGTTCTTCCGGGCGCATGGGTTACGCCATTGCCACCGCCGCCGCGCGAGCCGGCGCCGAGGTGACGCTGATTTCCGGCCCCGTCGATTTGCCCGCCCCGGCCGGGGTGGAGCGCGTCAATGTCCTGAGCGCGCTTGACATGCACGCCGCCGTGATGGCGCGAGCCAAGGAATCTCAGATTTTCATCGCCGTCGCTGCGGTGGCGGACTATCGCGTCGCCAACGCCGTCCAGCACAAGATCAAGAAAGATCTGAGCGGCCCGCCGGTCATCGAACTGGTCGAAAATCCGGATATCCTCGCCGAGGTGGCGGCCTTGCAGGGCGGCCCGTTCTGCGTCGGCTTCGCCGCCGAAAGCCAGAATTTGGAAACGTATGCGCAAACCAAGCGGCGCAAGAAAAACATTCCGCTCATTGTCGGCAATCTTGTCCAGGAAGGCTTCGGCGGGGATAACAACCGCATTGTCCTCTTCGACGACCAGGGCGTTCATCCGCTGCCGCCCGCGAACAAATCCATTCTTGCCCGCCAATTGATCGAGCACGTCGCCGACATGCTCAAATCCTGAATTCAACCCGATAAAGCCTCAACATGCACCCTGTCGATCTCAAGATTCTCGATTCCCGCCTCAAGGAATCGC
>JAPUEC010000005.1 GCA_027492775.1 Rhodocyclaceae bacterium | reverse complement strand
ATCCGCGACCTGGGCGACACCAAGCTCTACATCCCGAAGGGCGATGCCACCTATAACGCGCTGAAACCGATGATCGGCGGCACGCTTAACATCAAGCACGTGCGCGCCCATTGGGACGAAATTCTGCGGCTGGCCACCTCGATCAAGCAAGGCACGGTGACTGCCTCCCTGATGCTGCGCAAACTCGGCAGCTACCCGCGCCAGAACGGCCTGGCCGTGGCCCTGCGTGAACTGGGGCGCATCGAGCGTACGCTGTTCATTCTGGACTGGCTGCAAAGCGTGGAACTGCGCCGCCGTGTGCATGCCGGATTGAACAAGGGAGAAGCGCGCAACGCGCTGGCCCGCGCCGTGTTCTTCAATCGCCTGGGTGAAATTCGCGACCGCAGTTTCGAGCAGCAGCGCTACCGCGCCAGTGGCCTTAACTTGGTGACGGCGGCTGTCGTGTTGTGGAACACGGTCTACTTGGAGCGCGCAGCGCATGCGCTGCGCGGCAACGGGCATGCCGTCGATGGCGCGCTGTTGCAGTACCTGTCACCGCTCGGCTGGGAGCACATCAACCTGACCGGCGATTACCTCTGGCGCAGTAGCGCCAAGATCGGTGTGGGCAAGTTCAGGGCGCTACGACCGCTGCAACCGGCTTAGCGTGCTTAATTTTCCGTTTTCTGAGGCGACCCCAGCCAGATCACCTGGGACCCGGCCGCCCTGCGCGCCATCCTGCACGGCGAGCTGCGCGGCGAGGACATCATCGTCGTCTCCAATCGCGAGCCCTATTTGCACCAGCGCGTTGGCGATCATATCGAAGTGCGCCGTCCGGCCAGCGGACTGGTCACCGCGCTGGAGCCGGTCATGCGCGCCTGCTCGGGCATCTGGATCGGCCACGGCAGCGGCTCGGCCGACCGCGAAACGGTGGATGAACATGACCGCGTCGCTGTTCCGCCCGAAAAACCGGCGTATCAGATTCGGCGCGTCTGGCTGAGTGCCGAGGAAGAGGCCGGCTATTACTACGGCTTTGCCAACGAAGGCCTGTGGCCGCTGTGCCACATCGCCCATGTGCGGCCGATTTTCCGCTCCTCCGACTGGGCGCATTACAAGGAAGTGAATCGCAAATTCGCCCAGGCGGTGGTGAAGGAGGCCAAGACCAAGGCGCCCATCGTCCTGGTTCAGGACTACCACTTCGCCCTGTTGCCGAAGATGATTCGCGATGAGTTGCCGGATGCGACGGTAATCACCTTCTGGCACATTCCCTGGCCCAATCCCGAATCCTTCGCCATCTGCCCCTGGCGCGAGGAAATCCTCGAAGGCTTGCTCGGCAGCAGCATCCTCGGCTTCCACACCCAGTTTCATTGCAACAATTTTGTCGATACGGTGGATCGCCTGATCGAGGCGCGGGTCGACCGCGAGGATTTCACCGTCTCCTTCGGCGGCAAATTGACGGCAGTGCGGCGCTACCCCATTTCCATCGGCTGGCCGCCCGGCGAAGAGATGGTGGGCAAGCCGGTGGAGCAGTGCCGGGCGGAAATCCGCCAGTTGAACAACCTGCCGCCGGAGCACCTGATCGGCGTCGGCGTCGACCGGCTGGACTACACCAAGGGCATCATCGAGCGTTTCCGCGCCATCGAGCGCCTGTTTGAACTCAATCCGGACTGGCAGGGGAGGATGACCTTCATCCAGATCGCCGCGCCCACCCGGACCGGCATCGACGAATACCGGCACCACGAAGAGCAGGTGCTGGCCTTGGCCACCGAAATCAACCGGCGCTTCAGTGCCGGCGGCCCGCCGCCCATCCTGCTCAAGATTGAACACCACGAACCGGAGCAGGTCTATGAGTATTATCGAGCCGCCGAATTCTGCTTCGTCAGCAGCCTGCACGATGGCATGAACCTCGTTGCCAAAGAGTTTGTCGCCGCCCGCGACGATGAACGTGGTGTGCTGATCCTCAGCCAATTTACCGGCGCAGCGCGGGAATTACCGGAGGCGCTAATCGTCAATCCCTACGATGCCGACCAGTGCGCTGCGGCGCTGCACATGGCGCTGACCATGCCGATTTCCGAACAGCGTGACCGCATGCGGCTGATGCGGGGGCTGGTCAAGGAATTCAATGTCTATCGCTGGGCCGGCAGCATGCTGCTCGATGCCGCCACCATGCGCCGCCGCAGCCGACTGCCGGAAAAGCCCCTGACCGGCGTTATGGCCGCGGAGGGGTAGGAGAGATGGATGCGGTCGATATTGAAATCCCTCCCGCCGCCTGCGCGCATTGGGCCTATTTCATGGACATTGACGGAACCCTGATCGATATCGCCGAGTCGCCAGACGCCATCTGTATCGACCATGCCCTGCTTGGCCTGATCGCCTGCCTGCATCGCGCCTGCGATGGCGCCGTGGCGCTGATCAGCGGCCGGAGCCTGGCCGACATCGAGCGTCGCCTCGGCGGCGTGCGCATTCCGGTGGCCGGCCAGCATGGTCTGGAGCGGCGCGATGCCGATGGCCGGCTCTATTCCCATCCCGCGAAGCCGGAAGCCAAGCGCCATATCCATGAGAAGCTGGAAAACATCCTGACAGCCCACCCCGGATTGTTGCTGGAAGACAAGGGCCTGACGCTGGCGCTGCATTACCGGCGGGCGCCGGAACTGGCTTCGTACGTGCATCGCACCATGAGTCGCCTGATCGCCGAGACGAATGCGGGGCTTTGCCTGCAACGCGGCAAATGCGTGGTCGAAGTCAAGCCGGTTGGCTTCGACAAGGGCACGGTCATCGGGGAATTCATGGCCGAACCGCCATTCGCCGGACGGCGACCGGTCTTCATCGGCGACGACGTGACGGACGAGTTCGGCTTCGCCGCGGTCAATCGCCTGGATGGCGTTTCGGTCAAGGTTGGGGCAGGGCCCACCGAGGCGCGCTGGCAACTGCCGGACGTGGCGGCGGTGCGTACCTGGCTGGGCAAAGTATTGATTGCGGCAAAGGAAAAATCGGAATGAAGAATAATCTCGACCTGGCGCTCATCGGCAACTGCGCCGTCAGCGCCCTCATCGACGCCCAGGCGGAAATCGTCTGGTCCTGTTTGCCGCGTTTCGATGGCGACGCCGTGTTCTGCTCCCTGCTGCGCGAGCGTCAGGGGAACGACGACTGGGGATTTTTCGCCATCGAACTGGTCGATCTCGAACGCTCCGAGCAGCACTACGACGACAACACCGCCATTCTGATCACCCGGCTTTACGATCGGCACGGCGGCTGCGTCGAAATCACAGATTTCGCCCCGCGCTTCGGCCAGTACGGCCGCATGTTCCGGCCGATGACCCTGGTGCGCCGGGTCGAGCGCCTATCCGGCAGTCCGCGCCTGACTTTGCGGGTGCGACCCGCCCATGGCTACGGTGCCGGCAAGCCGACCTTGACCTGGGGTAGCAACCATATCCGCTATGTCTTCCCGGACAGCGTCCTGCGGCTGACCACCAATGCCTCGATCACCGCCGTCGTGCAGGAAACGCCATTTTTCCTGCAAGGCGCCATCACCATGCTGCTCGGCCCGGACGAAACCGTGCACGAGGCGGCGGAGGAGGTGGGTCGGCGCTTTCTCGAGGAAACCCGGCAGTACTGGCAGGAATGGGTGCGGTCGCTGGCCATCCCTTTCGAATGGCAGGATGCCGTGATCCGCAGCGCCATCACCCTCAAACTCAACGCCTACGACGATACCGGCGCCATCATCGCCGCCATGACCTCGTCGATTCCCGAGGCGCCGAACGAAACCCGCAACTGGGATTACCGCTACTGCTGGCTGCGCGACGCCTATTTCGTCGTCAATGCGCTCAACCGCCTCGGTGCCACCCGCACCATGGAGCGCTATCTCGGCTACATCGTCAATATCGCGGCGGATGGCCCCTTGCAACCGGTTTACGGCATTGACGGCCGCGCCGATCTGGAAGAGTCGATTTTGCCGCACCTGCCGGGCTATCGCGGCATGGGACCGGTGCGCCTGGGCAACCAGGCTTATCTGCAAATCCAGCATGACGTCTATGGCTCGGCCGTGCTCGCCGCCACCCACATTTTCTTCGACCGTCGCCTGACGCGGCGCGGTGATGAAGGCCTGTTCCGGCGGCTGGAGCCGCTGGGAGAAATGGCCATCGCCAATTACGATCAACCGGATGCCGGGCTGTGGGAGTTGCGCGGCAACGCCCGGGTGCATACCTTTTCCTCGGTCATGTGCTGGGCGGCATGCGACCGCCTGGCGCGCATCGCCGACCATCTCGGCTTGCAGGGGCGGGCGCACTCTTGGCGGAAACA
>JAPUEC010000004.1 GCA_027492775.1 Rhodocyclaceae bacterium | reverse complement strand
CCATTCGCAGCAACGCGCGCCTAGCCGGCCCACGCACACCGGCCCAACGCAATTCGCCGGCTGATTGTGAACACGCCCTAGGCTTGCGGAGTATTTCCCGCAGCGATTTCGGTGCGGTTCCGCCCGTTCTTTTTGGCAAGGTAGAGCGCCGCGTCGACGCGTCTGACGAAATCGGCCGAGTCTTCGGTTAGGAGGAATTCTCCGCATCCCCCACTCACCGTGATCCGGCGATCCTCACCATCGACGACGAACGGATTTTGCTCCACTTCCTTGCGGATGCGCTCGGCGGTCGCGACAGCGCCGGCGAGGTTGCACTGCGGCAGCAGGACGATGAATTCCTCTCCGCCAAAGCGGGCGGCGAAGTCTACTTCCCGCACGCCTTTTGTTATCCGTATGGCGAATTCGCGGAGGATCTCATTTCCGGCCGGGTGCCCGTAGGCATCGTTGAAATCCTTGAAGTGATCGATGTCGAAGATGATCGCGGACATCGGCGGCTCGTTGACACGCCGCCGCATCTCCGCGACTTTTCGCTTCAATTCTTCCTCGAAACTGCCGAAATTGTTGAGCCCGGTGAGGCGGTCTTTGCGCGCGATCTTGTCGAGCAGCACGACTTTGGAACGCAGTTCCCGATTGAGCGCTTCGATGCGCTCCTTCTGGCGCTCGATGACGTCGTGCGCCTCGGCGTTGCGGATTGAAGTGCTGACGTAGGAACCGAGCAGTTCGATCAATGCCAGATCGGAATCGGGCAGTGCCAGCGGCGCCTTGAGGGAGCCGAGCCACAGAATGCCGATCGGGACGTTTTTGAGGCGGATAGGCACCAACAGCGAAGTACGCAGCTCACCGATAAGGTCGAGCGACGCCCGGTCCTTTTCGGTCATCGGCAAATGGGCGATCTGCTGGACATCGTCGAAAAGGAAACGATGGTTGTTGCCAAAAACCACAGAGCACGCGGCATCCGGCGCGCTGATGCTGTAGCGCGTGGCTTTGCGGAACGGTTCGTAAACGGCCTTGAGATGGGCATATGGCGGGCTGAAATCAACGTGTTCGAATCTGAGCAGGTCGCCTTCCGCCATGAGGATGCCGACGATATCGAACCGAAACCGCGCCATGAAGCGCCGGGCGATCAGCGAGTACACCTCCTGGACGGTGGCAACGCTGTTCATCTCGGTCACGAAAGCGATGTGCTGCTGGATTTCGACGTACATGTCCTTGACCGTCTTGCTCCAGTCCAGCACTTGCTGCTGCATCCACAATCCGCGCAGCGTGGGAACGAATCGGGCGGCAACCGCCTCGAGTTCACGGCCGGTGGCGGTACCGAGTTCGACGCCATGGCTGAATACAGAGACGACGCCGAGCGCGGAAGCCGCCCCCCCTTCCTGGGGATCGAGAAGCGGCGCCACCACGAGGCTGCGCATGGTCATGTTGTCAAAGCGGTGCAAGGTCAAGTCGCCGAACGCCGCCTTGTTCTCGTTCGTCACGATTACCGTCTTGCGGTGATTGAACACATGGGCATTCACTTCGGCCGTATCGATCGAAAGGCTGAATCCGAGATAGGCTTTCTGAATCGCTGCGAAGTTTTCAGGAAACTTGACGTAGGCGGTGACCAGCGTGTCGCCGGTGTCATTGACCAGAAATATCGAACAGCCGTCCACGCCGGGCAAGGCGCCAAGCGTTTGACCAAATTCTGCGAGCAGTTCGGGCAACGCGGAAGTATCCGGCTGCATCGCCATCTGTTCGCTCGGGCGCTTCCGCAATTGCTCGTTTTCCGCCGTCACCTCGGCATAGCGCGCGCGCAAGCTCAGCAACGCCTCTTCAAGCTGGGCGTTCCGAAGCACTAGCGATTCCTTGGTCATTTTCAGGGCATTGATCATCGGATGAACGCTCGGTGACTCGGGCTCAAATCCGGTGTTCCCGCCCGAGCCGCGTGCTCAAGCGCGCCGACCGTACCATGAAAGCAAATACCATGATGGCCGAGACCTTTACCGCTTGAACTTCTCGGCCAAGGCGGCAAGCTTGGCATTGCGCCGCTCCACTTCCTGCTTTTGCGCCACTTCTGCCTTGCGCTGCTCCGATTGCTTTTTCAAACGTGTGCGCAGCAAATCGAGGGCATAAGTCCGATGCTCTTCAGGTACCGGCTCACCTGTATTGCCATCCAGATCATAGCGCACGCTGGCATTGCTCATTCCCTTCAGATAGGGCGTGGAGCGCGTATGAAAGGCCAGCGCACGACGGAGGATCTTCGGGCTGACTTCCGGCAGGCGCGCCAGAATCTGCTTGTCGATCCCGATCGCCAAAGGACGAAAGTCGCGAAAAATATCGAATTTTTCCTGCAGCACCTTGATCAGCGCCTTGGCTTCTTTGTTATCGCTGGATGCTGCGACGGCTTCGTTCATGGAATGGCTCAAACTTTCTGGAGAATATAGTGTTCGTTGACAGGGATATCTCGGCATCGTGCCCGGGCGACTTCAACCGCTTCGGCAATTATAGCTACGCGGATGCCGACCTGAAATGTTGCTGTGCCCCGAAACACTGCGTAAAGCGCCTTGAACAAACGTTTAGCCCATAAACATCGCCGCATTGGGGCATCTTTCCAACGGGCCCCGAGGAAGCGGGCGCCAAAATTGCTGCTAGTGCCGAACGGAAAAATCGATTCCTCATGAATGCGCGGCGCCAGTAGAGCGGTAGCGTTCCAAACGTCAAGGAACGAAGCGGCGGCGATTTTGCGCGACAATACTGCCACCCGCTTTTGAGCATATCGCACTCCACGCATGGAACCGCCCTAGAAAAGGAAGGAACAGCAATGCGGCTCGACGACCAACGTGAAAGCGACAATATCGAAGACCGGCGCGGCGGCGGCTTCCCGCTTGGCGGCGGAACCATGGGCATCGGCGGGCTGCTGCTGGCGTTGGCGGCCAGCTACTTCTTCGGCATCGACCCTTCAACCATCCTCGGGTTGCTCGACCAATCCAGCCAACAGAGCACCCAAGTCGCCGCCCATAAGCCCCCGCCGCAAGACGACATGGCCCGCTTCGTCAGCAAGGTCCTATCCTCGACCGAAGACACCTGGCGCGAAATCTTCAAGGAAGCCGGCAAGACCTACCAGGACCCCAAGCTCGTCCTATTCACTGGCGCCACGCAAACCGCCTGCGGCACCGGCCAAACCGCCAGCGGCCCCTTCTACTGCCCCGGCGACGAAAAGGTCTATATCGACCTCGCGTTCTACCGGGAATTGCGCGAACGCTTCAAGGCGCCCGGCGAATTCGCCCAAGCCTATGTCGTCGCTCATGAAGTCGGGCATCACGTGCAGCATCTGCTCGGCATTTCCGACCGCGTCGCCGCCGCTCGTGCAAAGGGCGGAAAAGCACAGGCTAATGCCCTTTCCGTACGCCTGGAATTGCAGGCCGACTGCTTCGCCGGGGTGTGGGGAAAGCGCACCGAAACCATGAAACACGTTTTGGAACCGGGCGAAGTCGAACAGGCGCTAACCGCCGCCGCCGCAATCGGCGACGACCGCCTGCAACAACAGGGGCGTGGCTACGTGGTTCCGGAAAGCTTTACGCACGGCTCCTCGGAGCAGCGTGTGCGCTGGTTCAAAGCGGGATTTGAAAGCGGGAATCCGAGCGCTTGCGATACGTTTAAGGCGGCAAGTCTTTGATATAGCTTTTAGTTGATGATCAATATCAAACCAGTTCCCGCGGCAGTGGGAAATTGACATTCTCTGCGACGCCGTCTTGCTGGATCACTTCCTTGATTCCCAACTCGCGCAGTCTGCCGATGACGTCCTGAATGAGCCGCTCGGGCGCCGAGGCACCAGCGCTTAGGCCGACGGTGAGCCCCGGCCGGAACCAAATGGGATTAATGTTCTTCGAGCTTTCGACCAAATAGGCCGGCTTGCCGAACTGGTGGACGACTTCCTTGAGGCGATTGGAGTTTGAGCTGTTTAAGGACCCAACCACCAGGACGAGATCACAGTTCGCAGCCATTTTTTTTACCGCATCCTGGCGATTTTGGGTGGCATAACAGATATCGTCGCGCTTCGGCCCTTGAATGGCCGGGAAGCGCTCCCGCAAGGCATCGACGATTTGGGTGGCGTCGTCGACAGACAGTGTCGTCTGGGTAACGTAGGAAAGCTGGTTTGGATCGTTCACTTGCAGCCGTGCCACGTCTTCAACGCTCTCCACCAGATAGATTCCACCGTCGCTTTGGCCCATGGTGCCTTCAACTTCAGGATGGCCTTTGTGGCCGATCATGATGATCTCGCGTTTTTGGGAGCGCATTTTCCCGACTTCAACATGCACCTTGGTGACCAATGGACAAGTGGCGTCAAAGATATTCAAACCTCGCGTTTCCGCTTCTTCGCGAACGGCTTTGGAAACGCCGTGAGCACTAAAAATGACCGTGCCACCGGCGGGCACATCATCAAGTTCGTCAACGAAAATCGCTCCCTTGCTCCGAAGATCGTCACAAACAAACTTGTTGTGCACAATCTCATGCCGAACGTAAATGGGCGCGCCGAATTTCTCCAGCGCTCGCTCGACGATGGTGATCGCGCGCTCGACGCCGGCGCAAAAGCCGCGCGGATTGGCGAGGATGATTTTCATATTTATAAAATTCCGATGATTTCCACTTCGAAGCGGATGTTCTGCCCGGCGAGGGGATGATTGAAGTCGAACAGCGCCGTATCTGCGGTCAATTCGCGCAGGAACCCGGCGAAGGTGGCACCGTTCGGCGCGCTGAATTCCACTACGGAATTTTCCTTAAGCTCCATTTCCGGCGGCAGCGCAGTCCGGGAGATGCGTTCGATCAAGCGCGGATTCTGTTGGCCGAAAGCCTGCTCCGGCGCCAGTTCGAAGATTTGGCGTCTCCCGGCGGATAATCCAAGCAGATGCGATTCCAGCGTCTCTGCCAACTGGCCGCTGCCCAATTGCAGGGTGGCTGGCCCCATATCGAATGTGGAGACGAATTCATCTCCAGCCTGGGTGGAAATGCGGTAATGCAAGGTCAGGTAGCTGTCCGGCTGGACAAGGCTGTTGGCGTCAGTCATTGGAATATCGCTGCTCCTGCCATGGATCGGCTTCGTTGTGATAACCGCGTACTTCCCAGAAACCCGGCCGGTCCTGGGCGTGGAATTCGATACCATTCAGCCATTTGGCGCTTTTCCAGCCATAACGCTTGGGCACCACCAGTCGAACAGGGCCCCCATGCTCGTCCGAAAGCGGCCCGCCATCAACGCCGTGGGCCACCAGCACGTCATTTTCGAGCAGCGCCGACAACGGAAGATTGGTGGTATAGCCATCGCTGCCATGCAGGGTCACATATGGTGCTTCCGGCAACGGCTGGCAGAGCGCGATGACATCGCTGGCGCGGACACCTTCCCAGGCCACATCCAGCCGCGACCAATGAGTGACGCAATGGAAGTCGGAAACGTCGTCGATTTGCGGCAGGGCCAACAATTGCGACCAGTCCAGCACAACCTCCCTGGTCACCAGCCCGAAAAGCCTGAGCTGCCAGTTTTCATGGGTCACGCCCGGCTGGATGCCAAGATCCAGCACCGGGAAATCGTCGGTCAGTCGCTGCCCCGGTGGCACGCGTTCCTGGCTCATCTCACCCCTCCTCGGGAGCTTTGGCCCGCGAGGCGATCAATTGTTCCCAAAGTAGTAGCACCGCACCGATGGTAATGGCCGAATCGGCGACATTGAAGGCGGGAAAGTGCCACCCGCCCCAATGAAAGTCGAGGAAGTCGACCACCGCACCATAGGCGAAGCGATCGATGACGTTCCCCAACGCGCCGCCCATGATCAGCGTCAGCGCCAAAGACAACAAGCGTTGTTCTCCATGGTTCTTCAACATGCTGACGATCCAGGCGGAAATGCCGAGCGCAAGCGCCATGAATACCCATTTTTGCCAACCGCCGGCATCCGCCAGAAAGCTGAAGGCGGCGCCGGGATTGTAGGTCAGGATGAGATTGAAAAACGGCGTCAGTTCAACCCGGTCACCCAAGGCAAAAAAGCGCAGGATGACCAGCTTGGTGACTTGATCCAGGATCACCACCAGACCGGCGAGCGCAAGCCACAGCACCAGCATCTTAGGCATGCTTGCGCACCTCGCCAGCGCCAAAGAGATTGCTCACGCAACGGCCGCAAAGCGTCGGGTGTTCGGCATCGGCGCCGACGTCCTCGCGCACATGCCAGCAGCGCTCACATTTTTGGTGCGGCGATGGCTCGGCCACCAGCTTCTCTGCCTCGCTCCTGACCACACTTGCCTTGGAGCTAATCAATACAAACTTGAGATCGTAGCCCAAGGATGACAGCAACTCGAACTTTTCACCCGTGCAGTGGAGCTCGACTTCGGCCTGCAGAGAAGAGCCGATCTTGCCGGCAACGCGCAGTTCTTCCAGCGCCTTGGTGACTTCGCCACGGACTTCGCGCAACTTGCACCATTTATCCAGCAACGCACCCTCGCCTTCCGGCTTGGGCAGGTCGTGCCAGCGGTGCAGCATCACCGACTCTTCCGGCTTGCCGGTAAGCACCTGCCAGATTTCCTCGGCCGTGAAGGAGAGAATGGGCGCCATCAGCTTGGTCAGCGCCTGCAGGATGTGCCAGAGCGCCGACTGCGCCGAACGCCGGGCCAGCGAATCCGCCTTGGTGGTGTAAAGCCTGTCCTTCAGGATATCGAGATAGAAGCCACCAAGATCCTCAGAGCAGAAAGTCTGCAAGGCTTGGGTAACATGGTGGAACTCGTAGCGTTCATAGTCCGCCGTACAGCGGTTCTGCAACTCGCGAGTCAGCGCGAGCGCATAGCGATCGATCTCGAACCATTGCTCGACCGGCAGCATCTGGGCAGGGTCGAAATCGGCCGTATTGGCCAGCAAGAAACGCAAGGTGTTGCGAATGCGGCGATAGGCTTCGACTACGCGCTTCAGGATTTCATCGGAGATGGACAATTCGCCCGAATAATCGGTCGTCGCCACCCAGAGGCGCAGGATTTCGGCACCCATTTTGTCGGAAATCTGCTGCGGCGCCACCGCGTTGCGCTCGGATTTGGACATCTTGCGGCCCTTGCCATCGACCACGAAGCCGTGCGTCAGCAGCGCCTTGTAAGGCGCGCGGCCATCAATCGCGCATCCGGAGAGCAGCGAGGACTGGAACCAGCCACGATGCTGGTCGGAGCCTTCGAGATAAAGGTCCGCCGGATATTCGTGTTCGTTCTTATGCGAGCCGCGCATCACATGCCAGTGGGTCGTACCGGAATCGAACCAGACATCGAGCGTATCGCGCATCTTCACGTATTGTTCCGCCTCGGCACCAAGCAGTTCGGCAGCTTCCAGGCTGAACCAAGCCTCGATACCCGCCTTTTCCACACGCTGGGCAACGGCTTCGATCAATTCCGCCGTGCGCGGGTGCAATTGCCCGGTGGCCTTATGCAGGAAGAAAGGAATCGGCACCCCCCAGTTGCGCTGGCGTGAAACGCACCAATCGGGGCGCGTCTTCATCATGCTTTCCAGGCGAGCCCGTCCCCAGGCGGGGAAAAACTGCGTTTCATCCACGGCGCGCTCGGCGATCCAACGCAACGTCGGCGCGTTTTCGTCGTGCTTGTGCTCCATGCCGATGAACCACTGCGTCGTGGCGCGGAAGATGATCGGCGTCTTGTGTCGCCAGCAGTGCGGATAACTGTGCTGAACGCGTTCGGAGCGCAGCAAACGACCGCGCGCTTCCAGCTCCTGGAGCACAAGCGGATTCGCTTCCCAGACCGTTTTCCCGGCAAGTTCGCCGACCGAAAGCGCAGGCGTGCCGGCGACGAAACGCCCATCGTCGCCCACCGGGTTCTTGACTGGCAGCCCATAGACCTTGCCGATGTTGTAGTCATCGACACCATGCGCCGGCGCGGTGTGCACCAAGCCAGTGCCGGCTTCGGTCGTGACATGCTTGCCGCAAATCACGACGACATCGCGATCCTGGAAAGGATGGCGCAGCAGGATCTGATCCAGTTTGGAACCGAGAGCAGAGGCCAAGACCCGACCTTCAAGGCCATAACGCTTGAGGGAGGACTCGGCCAGTTCGCGCACCAGGATCAGCGCGCCCTTCTCGGTTTCGATCAGATCGTAGGTCAGTTCCGGATGAACGCTCACCGCCTCGTTAGCCGGCAAGGTCCAGGGCGTCGTCGTCCAGATCACGGCGAAGGCCGGGGAGCGCAAATGCGCCAGACCAAAGGCATGAGCAAGCTTTTCCGCGTGGTTTTCGTGCACCTGGAAAGCGACATCGATCGCCGGGGAATTCTTGTCCTCGTATTCGACTTCCGCCTCGGCTAGGGCCGATCCGCAATCCAGGCACCAATTAACCGGCTTCAGGCCTTGATAGAGATAGCCCTGTTCAAGAATCTTGCCCAAGGCGCGGATTTCATCGGCCTCGGCCTTGAACGCCATGGTCAGATAAGGATTGTTCCAGTCGCCGAGGACGCCAAGTCGGATGAAATCATTCTTCTGCCGCTCAACTTGTTCCGCCGCATAGGCGCGGCAAAGTTCGCGCACCGTGTTGGCCGGAATGTTCTTGCCATGCAGTTTTTCGATCTGGTGTTCGATCGGCAGGCCGTGGCAATCCCACCCCGGAACATAGGGCGCGTCGAACCCGGCGAGCGTGCGCGAACGGACAATGATGTCCTTGAGGATCTTGTTTGCTGCATGGCCGGTATGAATATCGCCGTTGGCATAGGGCGGACCATCATGCAGGATGAAGCGCGGCCGACCCTTGCAGGCCTCGCGGATACGCTCGTAGAGCTTGCCCTCCTGCCATTGCTGCACCCAAAGCGGCTCGCGCCGGGGCAAATCGCCGCGCATCGGGAAAGGAGTATCGGGAAGGTTCAGGGTGTCTTTATAGTCGGCCATCGTCGTTTTCACAGCTTGAAATATTGCCTCGCCGCCAGCGCATCGCGTGCGATCTGGGCCTTGAGGGCGTCGAAATCGGGAAATTTTTGCTCCGCGCGGAGCTTGTGCATGAAGCGCACGGTCAGATGTGCGCCATAGATGAAGCGATTGAAATCGAAAAGGTGCACTTCCAGGAGCGGTCGTGTTCCGCCCACCGTCGGGCGCACGCCAAGATTGGCGACACCGGGCAGCGGCATATCGCCCAGCCCATCCACCTCGACCGCGAAAACGCCGGTCATCGGCACCGGATTGTGGCGGATATGGATGTTGGCGGTATTAAAGCCTAGCTTGCGACCAAGCTTGTCCCCATGCACCACGCGGCCATCGATGATGTAAGGCCGCCCGAGCAGGCGCGCGGCGCGCTGCATGTCGCCCTGCATCAGGGCATCGCGGACGGCGGAGCTGGAAACGCGTTCGCCATCGACCATGACCGTGCCCATCGCCTCGACGGTAAAGCCGCAACGGCGCCCAGCTTCGACAAGAGAAGCGAAATCGCCGCAACGTCCTCGCCCAAAGCGGAAATCATCGCCGATGATCAAATGCTTGACCTTCAGTCCTCCCACCAAGACCTGGTCGATGAATTGATCGGCGGGAAGCGTGGCAAAGGCGGCGTTGAAATGGCAGATCATGGTCGTTTCAACACCACTGGCGGCGAGCAATTCAAGCTTTTCCCGGAGGATCGCCAAGCGGGCGGGGGCGGATTGGGGCGCGAAGAATTCGCGGGGATGCGGTTCGAAGGTGAGAACAGCGGGCGATAGGCTTTGGCGCTTCGCCGATTGCATCAATCGTTCTAGCAAGGCGGCATGACCCAGGTGGACACCGTCGAAATTGCCGATGGTGAGCACGGTTGGGGTTGGAACCGGGGTCGAAAAGCCGCGGAGAACGCGCATGCAACTGCCTGAAAAAATGTCAAATTATACCCGGCCTGACCGGCCAATTTGACATGGACCTTAGCTGAGCGTCGCGATCTTAGCCTTGGGGGAAGGCGGATGCTTGACGAAGTACTGACGGATACCGCGCACGATGGCGTCGGCCATCTTGTCCTGGTAGGTTTCGTCCGTCAGGCGCAGTTCCTCGTCGGGATTGGAGATGAACGCCGTCTCGACCAGAATCGAGGGAATATCCGGCGCCTTGAGCACCGCAAATCCAGCTTGTTCGACATTGTTCTTGTGCAGACGATTGATGCCTCCCAACTCGCCCAACACGTACTTGCCGAGTTTCATGCTGTCGTTGATGGTAGCGGTCTGGGAAAGATCGAGCAGGGTCCGCGCCAGGAACGGGTCCTTGGTGCTCCAATTGACGCCGCCAATCTGGTCGGCGGCATTCTCCTTTTGCGCCAGCCAACGTGCCTGCGAGCTCGAAGCGCCGCGCTCCGAGAGCACAAATACCGAGGAACCGCGGGCATCCGGGCTGATCCAGGCATCGGCGTGGATGGAGACAAACAAGTCGGAACGCACGCGCCGAGCCTTCTGCACACGCATATGCAGCGGCACGAAGAAATCGGAATCGCGGGTGAGGACGGCCCGCATATTGGGCTCCGCATCGATCCGCGCCTTGAGGCGGCGGGCGATGGCCAGCGTCACCGCTTTTTCATGCGTGCCGCGCTTGCCCACGGCGCCCGGGTCTTCGCCGCCATGGCCGGGATCGAGGGTGATAGTCACGAGCCGGTCGACGATCGGTTTGCCGGATTTGCGGGTCGTTTTAATTTCCGGCGCATCCAGCGCATCCGGGTTCGATGCGGTTTTTTCTTCGCTCTTCGAGCCCGGGGCCTCCGACTTCAACGGCTCAACCGCCTCTTTCCGGCCTTCAATCAAGGCCAATAAAGGATCTGGCGGATTGACCGGATAAACGTCGAGCACCAGGCGATGACCGTACTCGCCAACCGGCGGCAATGAAAAAACCTGCGGCTTGACCTTGGTCTTGAGTTCCATCACCAACCGCACCACGCCCGGCTTGAAGCGGCCGGCTCTGAGCAGCTTGATGTAGGGATCGTCGTCCCCGACCTTGCGCGCAATGCTGTCGAGAACGCTGTTGAATTCGACACCTTCGATATCGACGACAAGCCGATCCGGGTTTTCGACGGTGAATTGATTGAATTTGAGCGGGGCATCGTGTTCAAGCGTGACCCGGGTGTATTCCTCGGCCGGCCAGATGCGTACGGCGAGAATGGAGGGGAGCTTCGTCGCCGCTTGTCCGACCGGCGATAGCGAAAGGATCAGCGAGGCGCCGGCGAAGTGCAGGAGCCTTCTTCTTGCCAGATCCGGTGCAGCGCGTTCAGACACCGCGCACCCGCTTCCGATGTGGCCATTCCTTCGAGACGACGCCCGTCCCCCGAGTAAATAAACCGGAACTGGACATCACCCGGCGGAGCGCACCCTTGCGCCTTCTCGGGCCATTCGACCAGGCAAACTGAATTGCCATCAAAATATTCGCCAAGACCCGCATCGAAAAATTCCTCTGGAGACTCGAAGCGATAGAAATCAAAGTGATACAAGTATAAGCTCGAAATTACGTAAAATTCAACCAGTGAATAAGTCGGGCTTTTCACCGGTCCGTCGTAACCCAGGGCGCGCAACATTGCGCGCACCAGCGTGGTCTTCCCCGCCCCTAGCTCACCATCGAGGTAAAAAACCAGGCCAGGGTCGATCAACGGCGCCAGCAATGTCCCTAAACGTTGCGTCGCAGCCTCATCGGGCAGAATAAATTCGGCGGTAACATCGACACTATGCAAGAACAACACTCCTCTCGAGACCCTGCCGAACTCGCAAGCCGGATCAAGACTATGGGGCTGGAACATGGTTTTTCGGCCATCGGCATCGCCCGGGCGGACGTCAGCGAAGCATCCCCCCGGCTGCTGCAATGGCTGGCGCTCGGCCGCCATGGCGAGATGGATTATATGGCGCGGCACGCTCACCTGCGCAGCAACCCGCAGGCCCTGGTGCCGGGAACCATCAGCGTCATTTCCGCCACATTGGACTATCTTCCGGCGGCCGCCGAAGCTCAGGACCCCGAAGATCCGCTGCAAGCGGTGATTTCCCGCTACGCGCTCGGCCGCGATTATCACAAGGTGATGCGCCGACGTCTGCAACAATTGGCGGATTCGATCAGCGCTGAAATCGGGGCTTTCGGCTATCGGGTCTTTTCGGATTCTGCCCCGGTCATGGAAGTGGAATTCGCCCGGCAGGCTGGGCTGGGCTGGCGGGGCAAGCATACTCTGCTGCTTTCTCAGCAAGGTTCATGGCGTTTCATCGGCGATATCTATACCGACCTGCCTTTGCCCGCAGATAGTCCGCTCGCCGATCACTGCGGCACCTGTAGCGCCTGCCTGAACGCCTGCCCCACCGGCGCGATCGTCGCGCCTTACGAAGTGGATGCCCGGCGCTGCATTTCATATCTCACCATCGAACTGGCGGGTTCCATTCCAGAGGAATTGCGCCCGCTGATCGGCAATCGCATCTACGGCTGCGACGATTGTCAGACCTGCTGCCCGTGGAACCGCTTCGCCAAGATCGGCGATCCCGCCTTCGCCGCACGGAACGGCCTCGATCACGCCCTGCTCACCGAATTGTTCGCCTGGACAGAAAGCGAATTCGAAACCCGCCTCGCTGGCAGCCCGATCCGGCGCATCGGTCATGAACGCTGGCTCCGCAATATTGCCGTCGCGCTCGGCAACGCGCCAACCACGCCGGAAGTCGTCGCGGCGCTTCGCGCGCGGCTTGAACACCCTTCTCCATTGGTGCGCGAGCATGTCGCCTGGGCGCTCGGACAACATGAGCAAAGAAGTTGATTTTTTTAGCCATTAAGCTATAACTGTAACTGGATTGATCGATCTTTCTGATCGTCAACCTGGCCGGCGCGCCCTTTGCGCCGGTACCTGAAACAAGGCAAACCCATCGAAAGGTGGGGACGCAAAGTCACCGACCTACAGCCTCTCGCATCGCATCGAGGCCATGGTAGCGGGACCACCAGAGAGCAGGGTTGATGGATATTCATACGCCAGTAACGAACGTCTCGCTTCGCCTCGATGCGAAGCCGCACGCGTTCGACTTTTCCCCGTCGCCCTGCCTGAATCCGACCGCAAGACTTGGAAGGATGCAGCCATGAGCATGTACACCACCAACGTCGTCCCCATCACCGGCTCCGGGCGCGAACGCGACCCTGGGCAGCGCATCGTCAGAGAATGCCAAAACCGATTGACCAAGAGCATGGTCGACTGGCTGGCGGGCGTTGGCGAAGAAATCGCCGAGGATCTATTCATTCTCGCCGACGGCACGGCCAATCGCCTCGAACAAACCCGCTACCTCGATCTGCGCAATGGCATTCAGCGGCGGTGGCCCGAACTGACCAGCGCTTTCGAGAAAGCCTTTCAGTCGAAGGAAACCTCGGCGGATACCGTTACCTTGCAAATCGCCGATTTTGCCGGGCTCGAACTGGTGGACGACACTAAACTCTCGGAAAACATTCTCGTCGGCGAGTTATCCGCTCGTCTGGCTGAAACTTGCAACGATGAGCTTTATGGACTGGACCGCCGGATTGCCGCGCTGCTCGATATCGACGACGTCGATAAGCTGGAAAACCCGCTTGGCCCGGCGGCGATCTGCCCTGCCCTGGCTGAGAGCTGCGCGGCATTGGTCGAGGATTCCGGCCAACGCACCGTATTGCTGCGCCGCATTGAGAAACACTTGCATCAATCCCAACCGCAGATCTACCGCGAACTCAACGAATACCTCATTAGCCTCAATGTCCTGCCCGACTTGAAGCGCACTTACCGCCGGACGTCTTCCCAGCCGGAAATCCCGGCAGCAACCGCCGCTGCAGCGCAGCCGGCGGCAGCGGTGAAATTACCCGACGGCGATGTCTTCAACGCGCTGCAGCGCCTCATCGCCGCACGCGTGGAAGGCAGCCAAACGGCGCAAGCGGATTCACCGGGCGCCGCGACTGCTTTTATTCCGGGCGCAGCCCCTGCCGGTAGCGGTAACAGCGTCGCCATCGACGCCACCGCGCTCAGCCGGGCATTTTTCGCGTCGCTCGAGCATTTCCAGGTTGAAGACGGCAATGGCATGGTGAACCAGATCAATGCCATCCGCTCGTCCGAGGCCATTCGCCAGGTCGGCCATGTCGAGGCGGTAACCATCGACATCGTTGCCATGTTGTTCGACTTCATTTTCAACGACAAGGACATTTCCAACGGTGTCAAGGCGCTGGTCGGGCGCCTGCAAATCCCGGTGCTCAAGGTCGCCATGCTCGACCAGAGTTTCTTCGCCAATCGCTCTCATCCCGCGCGTCGTTTCCTCGACGAAATCTCAGGCATTTCCCTGCGTTGGGGCGGCGAGATCGAGCAAAGCGATCCTTTTTACATCACCCTCGCCGACCTGATCGAGCGCATTCAGGACGAGTTTGAATGCGATGTGGAAGTCTTCGGTCGAGTGCTCGAAGAATTGCATGCCTTCGTCGGTAATCATGACTTTGAAGAAGCCGCGACGACAAAGGTTGCGGCTGAGATGGCAACACGCCGCGAGTGCGAATCCAACGCCTGGGAACAGGCTCACGCCGCGGTGGACGAGGCAATCAAGGCGTCGATACCGGGAGTGATCGCAGTCTTCCTGAAAGAGCAATGGACCGAAGTTCTGCAGCGCATCGCC
Organism: Rhodocyclaceae bacterium; assembly: GCA_027492775.1. Classification (GTDB taxonomy): domain Bacteria; phylum Pseudomonadota; class Gammaproteobacteria; order Burkholderiales; family Rhodocyclaceae; genus UBA1934. Next base: position 17,220 of record JAPUEC010000004.1, on the reverse strand, counting down.
GTCAATCATTCGACCGAAAGCAGCCAGTGGCAGGATGCGGTCAAATTGATGGGCGACCTTCCGAAAAGCGTAATCCCCAAGAAATCCGCCGACGAACGGATGGCGCTTATCAGCTCGCTGCCCAACCTGCTCGGCCGCGTCAATCGTGGTCTGGATCTGGTCAATGACGACAAGACGGCGCGGCGCCCGTTTTTCGATGCGCTGGTCGACATGCATACTGCTGCGCTCAAAGGCGAGGCCCCGACGCTTCCGCCGCTGCCTCCCGCCAAAGAGGCTCCGGCTGCAAACGTCACCCCCCAGAATCCCGAGGGCGATCTCATCATCACTCGCAGCATCGCCAACGGCGTGGAAGTCGAAGAAGTGACCCTGGTCGGCGCCAAGCCGGTATGGCGTGCCGATGACCGCGAAGTTGCGCGGCAGGTTGCAGACCTTGAACGTGGCAGTTGGGTCGAGTTCAGGCAGGAAGACGGCACAGCGTCGCGTGAGCGTCTGACCTGGATCAGCCCCCGCGGTCACTTAATGGTTTTCAGCAACCATCAGGCATCGAAGGCGATTTCGATCGCGCCGGATGCACTGGCCAAGAAAATCCGCAAAGGGGAAGCCGCCATCATCTCCGACGAATCGCTGTTCGATCGCGCCATGAGCGGCGTGCTGGAATCGCTGAGCGCGGCTTGAAAAAAGAAAAGCGGCATGCGCCGCGTACCAAAAAAAAGCGGAGCCGAAGCTCCGCTTTTTCATTCGGAACAATCCGATTACTTGGCAGCAGCGTCAGCAGCCGGAGCAGCCTTCTTGGCCTTCTTGGCCTTCTTGGCCTTCTTGGCCTTAGCCGGCTTGGTAGCCTTGTCAGCGGCGGGAGCGGCAGCCTTGTCAGCAGCCGGAGCGGCCGGGGCGGCAGCCGGAGCAGCAGCCTTCTCGGCGGCAACCGGAGCCTTGTCGGCAGCCTTGGGGGCGTCAGCGGCTTGAGCGGAGAAAGCGAAAGCGGCAGCAATAATCAGAGAAATCAGTTTCATGTTTGTATCCTCATTTCGAAATCAGTTTATTAGAAGACCAATAGCTTGTTGGTCACAGCGCTTAACGAGCGGTGAGCGCCCTGGTTGACAGCCCAATGAAGTTTTTTTCGAGCGGTTACTTCGCAACCGGTCGTAGCGGGTCCGCGCACCACTCGCTCCATGAGCCTGGATAGAGACGCGATCCAGCAAAACCGGCCTGCTCCATCGCCAGCAAATTATGGCAGGCCGATATTCCGGAGCCGCATTGGTGCACGACGTTTTGCGGCGCAGTGCCGGAAAGAATGCTTTCCCACTCCTCGCGAAGTAGCGCCGGCGGCTTGAATCTCCCGTCGGCAGACAGGTTGTCGCGGAAGAAACGATTGCGGGCGCCGGGGATATGCCCACCGACCGGGTCCAGGGTTTCGTTTTCACCGCGGAAACGATCGGGGCTGCGGGCGTCAACCACGCACATTCCCGCTGATTCCAGGTTCGCCTCGACACATTTGGCATCCACCAGGCATTGGCGAAGGTTGAGGTCGAACCTCCCCGGCAGAAACGCCGGCGTCTCCCGGCTGATCGCGCCGCCATAGGCCTTCCAGGCCTGAAAACTGCCGTCGAGCACCGCAACGCGGTCGTGCCCGAGCCAGCGCAGCATCCACCACAGACGGCCGGCGATCATGCCTTGGGCGTCGTCATAGACAACGACCTGGCTGTCATTTGAAACGCCCTTTGCGCTCAGGATATCCGCCAGTTTCTGCGGATCGGGCAAGGGATGGCGGCCGTTGCTGCCGTTCTTGGGGCCGGAAAGATCCCGGTCGCAATGCATGAAGGTGGCGCCCGGGATGTGCCCGGCCGCGTATTCGCGTTCGCCGTAGGCGGCGTCGGCAAGTTGATGGCGGACGTCGAAAATGCGCCAGGCGCCGTCATCGATATGGCGCGCCAAGGTTTCCGCATCGATGAGCGTGGTGTAGGTCACGCCGCTTCGTCCAGCCAGACCCGCGCTTCCTCGATATTGTCGAAGACCTCGATGTCGGCCTGAACGAAAATCTGCGACAACCACGCACTCCAGGTTACCCACTCACTGTCGGTGATGACTGCGATGCGCTTGAAATCCTGCGAATGGGCGCGCGCGAACTTGATGTCTTCCCAGGCAACGTCGACGGTGACGCCGGCCATTTTCGAAACATCGAAAAGCAAATCCACCGGGCCTTCGAACTTGACCTTGAAATTGATGAGTTCTTCGAATTCGCGATAGTCCGCCAAGGTGAATTCGCCATAAACGTTGACATTGACACGGTGCGGCTGGTGATCTGTGACGATCATGGGGGGTCTCCTGCGGGTTGTCCTGCTTGAATTCTAAACGGGTTCGGCCGAACGCCCCACCACAATGTGTGGACGGCATTGACAACCGATGATCGTCGCGAATCGTTCGCTGAAGCGAATATCCTTGTCAAGGTGAAAAACAATTTCGCCCCATTCGCTTGCACAACGCTGGAAAATCCAAATCTTCCAGCCGCGATGCCATCCGGCCAAGCGCATCAACAGGAAGAATCTGGCCACCCCATGATCCGGCGATAAAACTCGTGGAAGTGCTGCATGCCATCTTCCATCGGGCTCTGATAAGGCCCGTATTCGTTGCGCCCTTCGCGCATCAGGACATAACGTCCCTGGTCAATACGCTCGGCGATGTCGTCGTCCTCGATCGCCGTTTCCATATAGGCGGCGCGCTCGGCTTCGATGAATTCGCGCTCGAAATCGACGATTTCCTCGGGGTAATAGAACTCCACGACGTTCAAGGTCTTGTCGACATTCTGCGGAACCAGCGATGACACCACGAGAACATGCGGGTACCACTCGACCATCACGTTCGGGTAATAGGTTAGCCAGATCGCACCATGCTCCGGGGATTTGCCTTCTGCGCCATAAATGTCCCGTACCGCCTTTTGCCATCGTTCGTATGCCTTTGAACCCGATTTCATGAGCGAGGTGATGCCGACGCGTTGTACGGAATACCAATCGCCGAATTGCCAAGTGAGGTCGTCGCAGGTGACGAAGTTACCGAGGCCGGGATGAAAGGGAACGACGTGGTAATCCTCCAGATAGACCTCGATGAAGGTCTTCCAGTTGTAGTTGCATTGATGCAGTTCTACATGATCGAGCTTATAGCCGGTGAAATCGAAAACATCAGCCAGGCGCATGCCGGCAAGATCGGTACTTGGTGAACGTGGGCCCTTGAAAAGAAGGCCGTTCCAAGGTTCCAGCCGTTGCCGGTTCAAATTGAGGCAAGGGTTCTGCGGGAAATGCGGCGCGCCGATCAGTTGCCCCTCGCGGTCATACGTCCACCGATGCACCGGACAGACAATGGGACCTTCGAGATGTCCCGACCCACGCAATATGATGGCCTGCCGGTGCCGGCATACGTTCGACATCAGCCAGTGGCCATCGTCGCCGCCATTGACGAGCAGCTTTCCGTTGCGCCGCCATTCCTGAGAGCGCCAGTCGCCGGGCTCCGGAACCATAAGCTGATGGCCCGAATATCCCGGCCCCTGATCGAAAAACAACGCCTGCTCGCGCTCGAATACCTTGGGGTCGAAATAGCAATCCACCGGCAGTTGCGAGGCCGCCGGGGACAAACGGAGCCGACTCGCAAGATCGGTCATGCCATACCTCCTGCTAGGACTTGAACGTTGGTGAAAGACTGGGTCGAAGCATCGCGAATTGTAACCTCCCTGCGCTTGACCAAGACGCGCCCCATAAGGTACTTTCTTTGGTTTCCCTCGCGCGCTCCCGCCGTTTTTTCTATGGCTAAGACTCCCCCCGATGATTTGAAGTTCGAAGCGGCCCTCGCGGAGCTCGAAGGCATCGTCCGCAACATGGAAGGCGGCGAACTCGAACTGGAAAATTCCATTACCGCCTATCGCCGCGGCGTCGAACTCCTCAAGCACTGCCAGAAGCAGCTGGCCGATGCCGAGCAGCAAATCCGCATTCTCGAGGATGGTACCCTCAAGAACCTTGAACCCGCGAATCGGGAGCAGGAGTGAGCGAAACGGAATTTCTCGCCTGGATGAGCGGCATCCAGGATCGCACTGAAACCGCATTGGCCCGATTTCTCCCGGCAGATACCATTCCCATCCGGCTGCACGCGGCCATGCGCTATGCGACCTTGAGCGGCGGCAAGCGCATTCGCGCCCTACTCGCCTTTGCCGCCGGCCAATTGACTGATGCGCTACCGGAACGCCTTGACGTCGTTGCCAGCGCGGTCGAAATGATCCACGCCTACTCGCTGGTCCACGACGACCTGCCCTGCATGGACGACGACATGCTGCGCCGCGGCCGACCGACCTGCCACATCGAATACGACGAACCGACCGCGCTGCTGGTTGGCGACAGCCTGCAATCGCTGGCCTTCGAACTGATGGCACGACAGCCGCTTGCCGAGCCCCCGCGCCAGTTGCAAATGATCGCCCTGCTGGGCCATGCCAGCGGCTCGCAGGGCATGGCGGGCGGCCAGGCGATCGACCTCGCATCGGTGGGCAAGGCCCTCGATCGACCCGAGCTCGAACTCATGCATGCGCTCAAGACGGGGGCATTGATTCGCGCCGCCACCCTGCTCGGAGCGCTCTGCGGCAGGCCGATGGCCGATACGCAACAAGAATCGCTGGACCGTTTCGCCAAGCGCGCCGGCCTGCTCTTCCAGGTTGTCGACGACATCCTGGATTGCACGGCCAGCACCGCCACCCTGGGCAAGACCGCCGGCAAGGACGAAGCTGCCGACAAACCCACTTACGTCAGCCTCCTCGGACTCCCGGATGCCCGCGCCTACGCCGAGGAATTGCGCAACGACGCCCTCGAGGCGCTTGCGCCCTTCGGCGACCGTGCCGGCCGACTGACCCAACTGGCCGATTTCATTTGCGATCGCTCCTTTTAAAATTACGGATTCCGCACTGCTTTCCTCCATCAGCCACCCGGAAGACCTCCGTCGCCTCGATCGCCGTCAGTTGCAGCAACTGACCGACGAGCTGCGCGCCTTTCTCATCGAATCGGTTTCCCGGACCGGCGGCCATCTTTCGTCCAATCTCGGCACCGTCGAACTCACGGTGGCGCTGCATTATGTCTTCAACACCCCGCACGACCGCCTGGTCTGGGATGTCGGCCATCAGTGCTACGCACACAAGATCCTGACTGGCCGGCGCGAGGGCATGGCCAAGCTGCGCATGGCCGGCGGCATCTCGGGATTCCCGAAGCGGTGCGAAAACGATTGCGACACCTTCGGCGTCGGCCATTCCTCCACTTCCATTTCGGCAGCGCTGGGAATGGCGGTCGCGGCGCGGCAGAAAGGCGAGGACCGCAAGTCTGTGGCGGTGATCGGCGACGGCGCCATGTCCGCCGGCATGGCTTTCGAAGCGCTCAACAACGCCGGCGTTTCCGATGCCGACCTCCTCGTCATCCTCAACGACAACGACATGTCAATTTCGCCGCCGGTCGGCGCGCTGAACAAAATTCTCGCGCGCATGATGTCGGGCAAGGCCTTTGCCGCAGCGCGCCAAGGCGCCCGCAACGTCCTCGGCGTCGCACCGCCGCTGCTCGAATTTGCACGCCGCGCGGAAGAACATGTCAAGGGCATGCTGGCGCCCTCGACGCTGTTCGAGGAATTCGGCTTTCATTACTTCGGCCCCATCGACGGCCATGACCTCGATGCGCTCATCCCGACCCTGGAAAACCTGAAATCCCTGAAGGGCAAGCTGTTCCTGCATGTCGTCACCAAGAAGGGCCAAGGTTACAAACTCGCGGAGGCGGATCCCATCCTCTATCACGGCGTCTCCAAGTTCGACGCCGCCGAGGGAATCGCCTCCGGCAGCGGCAAGCCGGGCAAGCTGACCTACACGCAGGTGTTCGGCGACTGGCTTTGCGACATGGCCGCCGCCGATATGCGGCTCGTCGGCATCACCCCGGCGATGCGCGAGGGCTCAGGCATGGTCCGTTTCGCCAATGAATTCCCCGGGCGTTACCACGACGTGGGCATCGCCGAGCAGCATGCCGTCACCTTCGCTGCCGGCCTCGCCTGCGAGGGCCTCAAGCCGGTGGTCGCCATCTATTCGACCTTCCTCCAGCGCGCCTACGATCAACTCATTCACGATGTGGCGCTGCAAAACCTGCCGGTGATGTTCGCGATCGATCGCGGCGGGCTGGTCGGTGCCGACGGCCCGACTCATCATGGCACTTTCGATCTTTCCTATCTGACCTGCATTCCCAACATGGTGGTCATGGCGCCGGCCGACGAGGCGGAGTGTCGCCGCATGCTCACGACCGCTTTCCACCTCGATTGCCCGACCGCCGTGCGCTATCCGCGCGGTTCCGGCACCGGGGTGACGCCTGGTGGCGATCTCGATGTGCTGCCGGTCGGGCGTGGAGAAGTCCTGCGCTCGGGCAAGGAAGTCGCCCTGCTCGCCTTCGGCAGCATGGTTTCCCCCGCCGTCAAGGCCGCCGAAGAACTCGACGCCACCGTCGCCAACATGCGCTTCATCAAGCCCATCGACGCTGATTTGATCGCGGATCTTTGCCGGAACCATTCACTTCTCGTCAGCATCGAAGAAAATAGCATCATCGGCGGTGCAGGAACCGAGATCGCACGAGCCCTGGAAGAGCGCGGCATCTGCATCCCCCTGCTACGATTAGGATTACCCGATCGCTTCATCGAACACGGCGATCAGGCGCAACTGCTGGCTGAACTCGGACTCGACAGCCACGGTATCGTTCGCGCGGTCCGCGAACGCCTCGCCACCATAATTGAACGGAAAACTCCATGAACGCCCGCCAGCCCTCTTCATCTCCCGCTCCCATCGCGGACGTCCAAGGCTTTGCCGATACCCGGGAACTGGCCATCGACAAGGTTGGGATCAAGGCGATCCGACATCCGGTCAAGGTCAGCGACAAGACTGGCAGCGTCCAGCACACCATCGCCACCTTCAACATGTATGTCGGGCTGCCCCACAATTTCAAGGGCACCCACATGTCGCGCTTCGTCGAAATCCTCAACGGGCACGAACGGGAGATTTCGGTGGAAAGCTTCCCGGTGATGCTGCGGGAAATGCTGCGCCGCCTTGAAGCCAAAAGCGGCCACATCGAGATGAATTTCCCCTATTTCATCAACAAGGCGGCCCCGGTCTCCGGCGTGCAAAGTCTGATGGATTACGACGTCACTCTGATCGGCGAAATTTGCGGCGACAAGATCAGCACCATGGTCCGGGTAGTCGTGCCGGTAACCAGTCTATGCCCTTGCTCGAAAAAGATTTCCGAGCGCGGCGCCCATAACCAGCGTTCGCATGTGACGGTGTCCGCCTGCCTGGAAGACTTCATCTGGATCGAGGAAATCGTCGAACTCATCGAAAGCGAAGCCTCATGCGAGCTTTTTGGCCTGCTGAAGCGGCCGGATGAGAAATACGTCACCGAGCGGGCCTACGACAACCCGAAATTCGTCGAAGACATGGTGCGCGACGTGGCGGCCCGCCTCAATGCGGAACCGCGTATCGGCGCCTACGTCGTCGAATCCGAAAATTTCGAGAGCATCCACAATCACTCGGCTTATGCGCTGATCGAGCGCGACAAGCGCAAGGACGCGACGCGCCTTAACCCAGACGTCTTATAAGCGTCTAACGCGACTGGAAGCAGTGGTCTGAAGCGGACGGCGCTTAAGGCCGTGGCTTGGTACCGGTGAGTTGCTGCATCACCGCGGCGTTCGCGGTCCCGGAGGATTCATCGAAACAATCCTTCAAAGGGCACGCTTGGCCGGGCGGGCATTCGTGCTCGCTGGCGCATTGCCCCTGGGTTTGATCGGTCAATACCATGGCGCGCATCAACTCGCAGCGGCAGACGGGGGAATCGAGGAAGCTCATGTGATCACACTTTCTTTCAGGCGGGGCCTGACTTCACGATACATCAAATCCCCGCCTGGATCAAAGCGATTTCACCAAGGCGAGTCACCCTCGTCCTCAAGGCTGGCGCGGGTTTTCAGCAGTTCGACAAGGAACATGATTTCTCCCACGACTGGTAGCGCCAGCCCGGTACGCAAGCCTCCCCGATTGTTGCGCAGCAACTGGTTGAGATAATCGGCGCATTCCTCGGTGGGCCATAACTGGAGCAGCCGGATCCGGACATGCTCCATTTCCTCGATCGATTTCGCCTTGGGCGTGCCCTGCGGCCATTGAATGGGCAAGGGTTCGGCCGGCGCCGCTTCGGAAACCTCGGCCGCGCCACCGGGACTACTCGCCCCATCATCCCAAAGCTGGATTTCGACATTGAAGTGCTGATTCAAATCGGCAGCGACACGCTCGAATTCGCTGCGCATTCCGGCCATGCGGTATACGTCCATCAGTCGAATCCAAGGCTGCAAGGCCTCTTCAGGATTGTGATCGATGAATTCCTGGAGGGCCTGCGCCGCGCCCTTGACACGACCGAACGACAACATGATGTCCGCCAGTTCCATCACCGGATTGATCTGATAGTGCTCGTGAACGGTCGCGCCGGCGAGCGCCGCGGGCACCGGCGGTGTGTGCATATCGTCGGCGTCAGCCGTCGGCGCCTCCGTCGTAAGAACCGGCAAGGGATTCGTGGCCTCCGCCGTTCCCTGGTGTGCATGACCGGAGAAGGCAGCGGGTCGGGGCGGATCGTCGAAATCGTCGGTCTCGTCCGCTTGCCCGGACGCCGCTACCGGCGGGCGAGCACGAACGCGGGATTTTGCCTCGAGGCGGCGCTCGTAACTGCGCCAAAGCGCAATCCCGCACAGCGCCAACAGCAGTAGCGCCAGGAGGCCCCAGAGGCCCCATTCCGCAAAGACATTTTTTCTGCTCTTTTCGCTCTCGGGCGGGACCATCGCAACCGCCGGTGCGGCTGTCGCTGGCGCAGGTGCGGCGGACGATGCTGCCGGACCATGGTCCGAATCGTCGGTCCGTTTTCCCAATCCACCAAGCGCATCTTCCATCTGACGTAACTTCTCGGCTGCATCCAACTGCGAACTGGCCTGTTCGTTTAGGGCCTGCAAGAGGCGATATTCCGTGCGGAGCAAATCACGCCGCGCCTCCCGGGCATCGTCGCCCGTCCAAGATTGCAGATCGAGCGCCAGCCGCAAACCGGGATCACCGATAGCGGTATCGACCGCGGAAACCAGGACGCGGTCCCTCGGCGCCAAGGCGATGCGCTTTTCGCTACGGCGCGGGGTGGCGGAGGATGGTTTCGAAAAAGCAGAACTTTCCGTCACAACGCGTTCCGGCGTCGAACCCGCCGATGCGCCCTGCACCGGCGCCCGAGACTCCAGGTTCAAAACGTAATCGCGTTCGACCCCGAACCCGCAGCCCACCGCCAAGCCAATGCGCACCACCGGATCGCGGATGAACTCGGCCGAGCGCACATCGAGCACGGCGCCACCACGCTCTTCGCGGACGCTGAAAGACCCGGCGTTAAGCCAAGGCCCGTCGCCCATCGCCGGCTTGCGGAAATGCACACACCCCGCCTCGATGCGCTCGCCATCTTTGGCAATGACGTTGATTTCGGCATGCAGGCGTTCTCCAACGCGCGAAGCGCTATGGATCTCGCCCAGCGCAAGCGCGGAGGCATCGCCGCAAATCAGCAACGCGGCCAACGCCAAAGCCCGAGGCAGGGAGGCTGGACACCCGTTCATTTTTATTGACTGCCTAGATAGCGCGTATCGTTGAAGGTCGATATCCACGATGGACGATAAATGACAAATATAGTCACCATCATGCCCGACAACCACGCTTCGGCAAATCCCAGCAAACCCACATAGGGCAAATATTCCGACCGCAAATAGTCGATTGTGTATGCCCCGTCGGCCGCCAGAACCGCGGCCGCGCAGCCCCCAATGCCGATGACGGCGAGCCAGGCGCCAAAAAAACCGTTGGCAAAAATATAAACGAACGGCTGATGCGGCAGATGGCGTTCCGCCAAGCGCAGTGAAAAGGTGCTCACCAGCGTGCCGACGCCCGCAACCAGCATAGCGTTGAGCGCAAAGCCGAAAACGCCCGTACCGGCGTTGAAGGCGGCACCGGCGGTCACCAGCGAAAGCCCGAAGAAGGCCAGCCACGGCCCGGCGCTTAGTGTGAAAAGCGCGGCGCCGACGAAGTGAAAATCCAGTCCCGGCTTGACCCCCGCCTTGAGACTCCAGAGAACGGTGAGCAAAACCACCATTCCGAGCCAAACATTAAAGCGCACCGAATCGCGCAACGTCCCCCATGGCGCCTGGCGAAGTCCTAGTGCCGCGACCAACCCCCAGACGACCCAAGCCGCCCAGAACCAACCTGCGTTCAACAGCGTGTCCGGGATATTCACCGGGCGATTTTAGCTCACCTGCCGGTGAAAATGATCCAGATCATGGGGTAAGTGAATAGCGCGCAGACAGCATCAAAGAATGCGCTTTAAAGCGTGCCTGAGCCTCCCTCTGTGTGTGTCTGCAAGCTATAATTTCGTCCTAAGAAAAAGGGGCAAAGATCTCTTTTTTTGCATTAGGGGGAAAGGTATCCAAATGGCAGGCAGCGACAAGGTTCCGCGGGGGTGGAGCACGCCGGTTGCGCGCTTTTGCGTTTGGGACGGCGCTGGCGCGGACACGAAGCCGGACCTGGAATTTATCGGGCCGATGCTGCGTCGTCGGCTTTCGCCATTGGCCCGCGCGGCTCTGCATGTCGCGAATATCTGCGCCGCGAACATTTCCCGAGTCCGTTTTGTTTATGCCTCCCGTCACGGCGAACTAGGACGCACGGTCGAGTTGCTGCAGGGCATCGCCAACGCAGAGCCGCTATCACCGACGACTTTCAGCCTTTCGGTGCTCAATTCCGCTGCCGGCATCTATTCCATTGCGCGCAACGATCACTCGCCGGCCACCGCCATTGCCGCCGGCGAAGAAACATTCGGCTTCGGATTGCTCGAAGCGCATGCCCAGGCCGAAGCGACGGCCGAACCGGTGCTCTATGTCTATGCGGACGCCCCGGCGCCTGCGCCGTTAGGCCCGCAAGCCGACGATCCCGAAGACGTCCTGGCTATCGCACTGCTGATCGATCCCGCCGCCACCCGCCATCTTCGCAGCAGCCATTGGGAAGCCGCTCCTTCGGAAAAGGCCCCAGGAATCTCTCAAGCCGCCGCCTTTTTACCCTGCCTTTCCGGTATTGCGGCAAGCTGGTCTTCATCCCACCGCAACTGGGAATGGGTGTTGGCATGACCACTCCGGCGATTTCCCTCAACTACCTTTGGCGCCTGTTCATCACCGGGATCTGCTTCGGCGGCTTTGCCATCGGCGGCGGATTGCTCTCGCTCGTCGCCTTGCCGCTTCTGCGGCTGCTGCCCGGAACGCGGCGCCAGCACCACCTGCGCGCCCGGCGCCTGATCGGCGCCATGTTCGGCCTCATGATCCGCACGCTCTGTGTCACCGGCACCATGCGCCTCGAAGTCTCCGGCCTCGAGCGCCTGCGGCGCCATCAAGGCGCGCTCATCATCGCCAATCACCCGACGCTGATCGACGTTGTCATCCTCCTCTGGCTCTATCCTCAGGCCAATTGCGTCGTCAAGGCGGCGCTCTGGGCGAATCCTTTTTACTGGGGCGTCGTTCGCGCCGCGGGGTATATCGACAACGCCTCGCCCGAATCGCTGATTGAAGATTGCGCCGGGCGCCTGACGGAAGGCGAATCGCTGCTGATTTTCCCGGAAGGCACCCGCACCCTTCCCGGCGCGCCGCTCGATTTCATGCGCGGGGCCTCCTATGTCGCGCTTAAATGCCGGCGGCCACTGTTGCCGGTCGTGATCACCTGCGAGCCGGCCACCTTGACCAAGTGCGCGCCCTGGTACCACATTCCGCCGCGCCCGTTCGAGATGCGGATTGCCGTGCAGGAACCGCTGCACCTGGAAGCCCTGGTCGCCACTCCGGATCCCACCCCAATCGGCGCCCGACGCCTGACGACGGCGCTGGAAAGCTATTTCACCGAAGAGCTGAACACATATGCAAACACTTGAAGATGAAATCAAGGCCCTGATCATCCAGGCGCTCGACCTTGAGGATATGACGCCCGCCGATATCGAAACCAACGCCCCGCTGTTCGGCGAGGGGCTCGGGCTGGACTCCATCGACGCCCTCGAACTGGGCATTGCCTTGAAGCGCAAATACGGCATCGTGCTCGAGGCCGGGGACAGCAACACCCGCGAACACTTCCGTTCCATCGCCTCGCTCACCGCCCTGGTCGCCGCCCAGACCAAACCTCAATCCACATTGCCATAGGCTGATCACATGACCGACAACGAAATCCTGGATGAACTGCGCGTCATCCTTCAAGAAACCTTCGAGATCGATCCGGCGCGGGTTTCGCCCGCCACCAATCTGTTCGCCGACCTCGATCTCGACAGCATCGATGCCGTCGATCTCGCCATCAAGCTGCAGGAATTGACCGGCAAACGGATCAAGCCGGATGAATTCAAGACCGTACGCACTGTCGGCGACGTCATGACCGCCGTCCGCGGCCTGCTGGCCACCGCCTGATGTCCCTTGGGCGCATCGCGACGCTGCTGCTCGCGCTCTCGTATCCGGCACTCGTCTATTTCGGTCTGATGGTGCTGGAACCGCGTTCGCTCGGCGCGCTGCTGCTGCTCATTCTGTTATTGCGCCACCGGCGCGACGCCGCCCGCTTCATCCATGGCATGTCGATGGCGGAACGCATGTTGCCGCTGGTCCTGGTCACGCTCGCCATTGCCATCGTCGTTGCCAACAGCGAACCGCTCCTCCGTTTCTATCCTGCGCTGGCCTGCTTCGGCGTCCTCTCCATCTTCGCTCACAGCCTCTTTCGCCCACCCTCGCTGGTCGAGCGCATTGCCCGCCTCTCGGAACCCGATCTGCCACCCAGCGGCGTACGTTATACCCGCCGTGTAACCCAGGTGTGGTGTGTATTCATGGCCGCAAACGGCACCATTGCCCTCTTGACCGTCTTCGCATCGCGCGAGTTGTGGACGCTCTGGAACGGGCTGATTTCCTACGTTTTGATGGGCGCGCTGTTCGCCGGCGAGTGGCTGATTCGTCGCCGCGTCCGGGCCCGCTGGTCGGCGGCTGCATGACCGGCACCATCCTGCCTTCGCTGCAAGACCTGCTTGACTCGACGCACCCGGGCCAGACCGTTGCGTTTACCGCCGAGGGTGCGCTCGCTTGGAAGGAATTCGCCCGGCAACTGGAAAACCGGCGCCTCGCCCTTGCCGGCCTGCCACGGCAACGCCTGCTGCTGACGCAACCCGAGCCGCTCGCCTTCGCGCTCGACCTGCTTGCCGCCCTGATGGCGGGACAGGTGCCGGTCATCCCGCCCAACTTTCAGCCGGGAACGCTTTCCGTCCTCGCCACACAACTGGCGGAAGGCGCCTTGCCCGAAGCGCCGGCGTTGGAATTGTGCACCTCCGGCAGCACCGGCGAGCCGAAGCGCCTGGTCAAGAAGTTGACCCAGATCGAAGCCGAGTGCCGGGCGCTGGAAGAGTGCTGGGGGGCGCAATTGGCGGATGCGGCCATCGTCGCCACCGTGCCGTCGCATCACATTTACGGATTGCTCTTCCGGGTCTTCTGGCCGCTGCTTGCCGGCCGTCCATTCGACGCGGTCACCGCCGCCGAGCCCACCCTGCTCAAGGAGCGCCTGGGACTGCAACCCCGGACGGTACTGGTTTCCAGCCCGGCCCATCTTGCCCGTTTGCCTGAACTCATCGACCTCACGCACCTAGCGACACCCGCACTGGTGTTCTCCTCCGGCGGGCCACTCAGCGCAAGCACGGCAGAGACATTCAACCGCGCCTGGGGCGCGGCGCCCATCGAGGTCTTCGGCAGCACCGAAAGCGGCGGCGTCGCCTGGCGATCCCAAGCCGACGGCAATCTTGCCTGGAGCCCACTCCCCGGCGTCCTCGCCACTCGCGAATCGGACGGCGCGCTCTCTGTGCGCTCACCTTTTCTGGGCGACGACGCCCCGCTGCGCATGGAAGATGCCGTCGAGTTGCTCCCGGACGGCCGCTTCCTGCTGCAAGGCCGCCTCGACCGCATCGTCAAGATCGAGGAAAAGCGCCTGTCTTTGCCGGAAATGGAAGCCCGTCTCGCCGCTCACCCGCTGGTGAAGGAAGCCGCCGTCGTGCCGCTTACCGGAAGCGGCGGGCGGCGCACGTTGATCGGAGCGCTCATCGTTCCCTCGGCTGAAGGAGCGGCGTTGTTGAAAAGCGGGCAGAGAACGGTGACCTCGGCGCTGGCAACACACCTCTCCGCCACCTACGACCACGTTCTGCTACCGCGCCGCTGGCGCTTCGCGCCCAGCTTGCCGACCGACGAGCGCGGCAAGCTGCCGCAGGCCGCCCTGGCAGCCCACTTCACGGATTCCCCGAAATGAAATTCGATCCCGAAATCCTGGAAGAATCGGTCGTCGACAACCGCGCCGAGTTCTCACTCCTGGTCTCCCCCGACCTCGCCCATTTTCCCGGCCATTTTCCCGGGCAGCCGTTGTTGCCCGGCGTGGTTGAAATCGACTGGGCGGTGCGCCTGGCCCAGCGCCACTTCACTCTCCCGAGTCAACGATTCTCGGCGCTCAAGAACCTGAAATTCACGTCACCCGTGCTTCCCGGCACGACGCTCAAACTGGTGCTGCTCTGGTCGGCGGAAAAATCGCGTTTGGAATTCACCTACACTGCCGGCGAGCGCGCCTGCGCCACCGGACATCTCCTGTTCGCGGGAGACGCGGCGTGAGTTTTCAGCCGGCGCTGGTCATTCCCATCTACAACCATGGTGCGACCATCGGCGAGACCGTCGCCAGATTGGCGCCGTTCGGCGTCCCCATTTATATCGTCGATGATGGCTCGGATGCGCCAACTCAGGCCACGCTCGCCAGATTGGCCGCTGTTCAACCGCTGGTCCGGCTATCCCGCCTGCCGCAAAATGCCGGTAAGGGCGCCGCCGTCATGGCCGGCATGCGGCGCGCTTTCACCGATGGTCACACCCACGCACTGCAGATCGACGCCGACGGCCAGCACGACCCGGCCGACGTGCCGCGTTTTCTTGAACGTGGCCGCCAGCGCCCCTGGGCCGTCATCGCCGGCAAGCCGATCTACGACGCCTCGGTGCCCAAGGCGCGCCTCTACGGCCGGATCGTCACCCATTTCTGGGTCTGGGTGGAAACGCTCTCGTTCGCTATCGGCGACTCAATGTGCGGCTTCCGGCTTTATCCGCTGGCGCCCACCATCCGCTTGATCGACCGCGTCGCCATCCCGACGCGCATGAATTTCGATACCGAAATCATCGTCCGCCTGGCCTGGGACGGCGTGCCGGTGGAGAACCTCTCCACCCGCGTCACCTATCCGCCCGAAGGCCTCTCCCACTTCGACATGCGGCGCGACAACCTGCGCATTTCCTGGATGCATACCCGCCTCTCCATCGGCATGGTGCCGCGCCTGCCGCTACTGCTGTGGCGCAAGCTTCGCCCGGCGAGCGACGAATCGCATTGGTCGCGACTTCAAGAGCGTGGCAGCGGCCTGGGAATGCGCATCTTGATCGGTTTGCATCACCTGCTCGGCGACGCGCTCGTGCGCGCCATGCTCCGCCCCATCGTCGCCTGGCATCTTGTCGCCAGCCGGACGGCACGAAGAGCTTCTCTCGACTATCTGGGACGGCTGTATCGCTTTAGCGGCGAAAGCTCGCCGCGCCCCAACTGGCGCAATGCCTGGCGTCACCTGCTCGCCTTCGCCGAATCGGCGCTGGATAAGCTGGGTGGCTGGACCGGGCGCATCAAGCAGGCCGACGTCAATTTTCCCAACCGGCCCGAGTTCGTCGAGCTGCTCTCTGGCGGACGCGGCATCGTCATGCTCGGCGCGCATTTGGGAAATCTCGAAATGATGCGGGCCATCGCCGTCGAGAACCAACTGGCGACGATCAATGCGCTTGTCTACACCGAGCACGCCCAACGTTTCGCCGGCTCGCTCTCCGCCGCCAACGAAAGCTTCGGCATCAATCTCATTCCTATC
Organism: Rhodocyclaceae bacterium; assembly: GCA_027492775.1. Lineage (GTDB taxonomy): Bacteria > Pseudomonadota > Gammaproteobacteria > Burkholderiales > Rhodocyclaceae > UBA1934. Next base: position 1,210 of record JAPUEC010000004.1, on the reverse strand, counting down.
GGCACCCTGGGGCCGGAAACCGCCATCCAGCTGCGCGACAAGATCGATCAAGGCGAGGTCATGGTCATCGTCGGCGACCGGACGCCGCCGGCCGGCAATGGCCGGGTCGTTAATGTCAATTTCCTCGGCGCACCCGCGCCCTGTCCGCAGGGGCCTTACATCCGGGCCTCCTTGCTCGAATGCCCGGTTTACCTGTTTTTCTGCCTGCACGAGGCGGATGGTTACCGCGTCTATTTCGAACATTTCGCCGACAAGATCGTCCTGCCCCGCCGCGAACGGGAGGCCGCCATCGCCGCCTATGCGCGCCGCTACGCCGCCCGGCTGGAAACGCTTTGCCAACAGGCGCCGCTGCAATGGTTCAATTTCTTCGATTTCTGGCGCTCCGAACCCCCTGCTTCCTCCACCCCAAAAAAAGGAATTCAAAATGCGTAAGATCGTCCTTGCCCTGATTGCCGCCACGTTCGCCCTCGCCGCCCAGGCGCGCGACACCCATCACATGTTCCCGATCAGCGACGCGCTCAACACGCCGGCCGCTCAGGCTAAACTGGACAAAGGGGTGAAGCTCTATTTCGCCAAGCAGAAAACTCCGGCCCCGGCCAAGACCTTCGGCGAATTCAAGACCAACAAGAAAACCAACGGCTTCAACAAGTCGGACAAGGAGGCTTGCGAATGGACCTTCCTCAGTGCCGTCCTCGAATTGCAGGAGCGGGCGCGCAAGGAAGGCGGCAATGCCGTCATCAACATCAAGAGCAACTACAAGAGCCACGAAACCAGCAGTCCGACCGAGTACATGTGCGGCAGCGGCGGATTGATGTCCGGCGTCGCCCTCAAGGGCACGGTCGTCAAGCTCAAGTAATCCGATTACCGAGAATTCATGTCCAAACCTATCATCCAAGACATCGGTAGCCGACGTCTTTCCATCGAAGACGTCGTCGCCGTTGCCAACGGCGGCGCCAACGTCGCCCTTTCCGCGCAACCGGATTTCACCGCCCGCATCGACGCCGGCGCGCGCTATCTCGAACGCCTGCTGGCGGATGGGGGCATCGTCTATGGCGTCAATACCGGTTACGGGGATTCCTGCACGGTTGCGGTACCGCCCGAACTGGTCGCCGAATTGCCGCTCCATCTGACGCGCTACCATGGCTGCGGCCTGGGCGAGCATCTCTCGCCGGCGGCGACATTGGCGGTGCTGGTCGCCCGGCTCAATTCG
>JAPUEC010000003.1 GCA_027492775.1 Rhodocyclaceae bacterium | reverse complement strand
GGCTGATCAAGGAAAAGGTCATCCAGCTGATCAAGACCCTGCCGCAGAAAATCCGCGCCAAGCTAGTGCCGGTGCCGGAATTCGCCGAGGAATTCGTCGCCGCGCTTGGCGCCGACGAGCGCCGGATGGCGGCCGGCGTGGTGCCGGCGCTGATCGACTACATCCTCGAACATCGTGGCTTGAACGCCCGTGGCTGGGCCGTGACGCCTGACGCCTTCCGGCCGGATGCCTTGCCGCTGCATCTTTCCATGAATTTCAGGCTGCTCGACGAACATGGGCGCCAGCTCGACATGGGCCGCAATCTGCCCGAGCTGCGGGCGCAGTGGGGCAAGGAGGCGAAGCAGGAATTCGCCGACCTGCACGAGTCGCCTTCGGAGTTCGTCGGCCTCGTCGACTGGACCTTCGGCGTGCTGCCAGAACTGATGGAAGTGCCGATAGCGGGGCAGACGGTGATCGGCTACCCGGCGCTGGTGGATGAAGGCGAATCGGCTAGCGTCAAGGTCTTCGATTCCCAGGAGGAGGCCCAGGCCGCCCACGGCTGGGGCCTGCTGCGTCTCTTCATGATCCAGCTGCGCGAACAGGCCAAGTACTTCGACAAGAACGTGCCCAATCTTTCGCAGATGGGCATGCAATACATGGCGCTGGGCACGACCGAGGAACTGCGTCGGCAACTGGTCGATCTTGCCTTCGAGCGCGCCTGCCTGGCCGAGCCCTGGCCCGAGAACGCCGAGCAGTTCAAGGCGCGCTGCGCCGAGGCCAAGAGCCGCCTCGGGCTGGTGATGCAGGAAATCTGCCGCCTCGTTGGCGCGGTGCTGGCGGAATGGCAGGCGCTGATGAAGAAGCTGGCGGCCTTCAAGGCGCACCCGGCGGCGGTGCAGGACATCGAGGCGCAGGTCAAGCGCCTGGTGCACAAGAACTTCGTCGTCGATACGCCTTTCGAGCGCCTGCGCGAATTTCCGCGCTACCTCAAGGCGGTGCAGGTCCGGCTTGACAAGCTCAAGGCCGATCCCGCCCGCGACGCCCGGCTCATGGCCGAATATGCGCCGCTATGGACCAACTACGAGCGCCGCGCCCTCCAGCTCGCCAAGCTCGGCGGCGGCGATCCGCAAATCGAGCAATTCCGCTGGCTGCTGGAGGAACTGCGCGTCAGCCTTTTCGCCCAGGAGCTGAAGACGCCGGTGCCGGTGTCGGTGAAGCGATTGCAGAAGCAATGGGAAGGCATGCGCAGCAGCGGTTGAAATCCAGCTGATTATGGGACACGAGCCGATGATCACCATGCTGCATTTCCGGCGATTGGTGGCATGATAGACGGGCAGGGCAGAGGAACGGCGGTCATCCGGGAAGCGCGGCAAGCGCTGCCAAGGTGGTGGAACCATTCGCCGATTCCGGTGCCCCACCGCAAAATATCAGCATGTCCAGAAATGCCGTGCCGGCCCTGTCGGACGAAATCCGGATCGGGGCCAGCCGGACAACCGGAGGAGTGAGGCAATGGCGACCAACAAGGATAAAACCCTCGCAGAACCGAGCGCGGCATTGTCGGCGCCCAAGCCGGATTCGCCGGAAATCGCCCAGCTTCGCGGGATGGCGCTCTACAACCTGATGGTCCTCAAATCGACTCTACTGCCGTTGGCCGATGAAATGGCGGCATTGAACAAGTTCGACGCCAATGTGCTGCCGATGCAGATGTGGTGGGACTGGGCGGAGCGGCAACAGTCGGCGATCAACTTCCATTATTTTGTCCATACCTTCGGCAAGCAGTTGTTCGGGTCGGCGACCTTCGAGGGCGAAACCCCGTTGGCGGAAAACGACCTTTTCCGCCTGACGCACATCCCGGTCAAGCCGGGCGTCGAAAAGAAGGCGACCATGTTCCACGTCGGCGGATTCGTGCCGTATTCGGACAACCTCTTCCGCCTGCTGCCCGAAGCGAATTTCTTCGACCGCTTTATCGAGAAGGGGATCGAGGTCTACGAGATGAAGTGCAAGTGCGCCACCGACCGCTTCAATCCGCAGCTGCTCGATCTCTCGGTCGAACGCATCATTGAAACGGTGCACGCCTTTTCCGAAATCGCCTTCGAGCACGCCGGCCGCAAGAAGATGATCCTCGAAGGTTATTGCGGCACCGGTCTGCACACCTACACTTCTTACCTGGCCGACATCGAGAACATGGCGGCGCGCTTCAACCTGATCGTGACCTTCGTTTCGCCGCTCGATGGACGCAAATGCACCATTTTCGAGGAAATGCACCGCGCCCTGAATTACCTCAATCCTTCAGAGAAAAATATCGACGGCAGGACCATCAGCCAGGTGCTCGATACCGTTCAGCAGCGCAACTTCGAGAAGACGCCGCTGGGCGCGCTGGTGCACGGCTGGAAGAACAAGGACTACGCCAAGGTCGAGAAGATCGAGGACCTGACGCCGCGCCAGCGCTCCGAACTGGCGGCTTGGTATTGGCTCAGCCTGGAGCACGGCTCCTACTACCCGCTCTCACAGGATCTCTACCGCTTCTTCACGCCCCTGTTTGCCCAGGGTGTTTCGCAGGAGGGCTTCCTCCCCTGCACCTACAAAGGCAAGGCCCTCAACCTCAACGATCTGAAAAAAACCAAGGTCAAGGTGCTCACCTTCCTTGGCGGCAACGACCATCTAGTCGACCCGCATACCGCCGATATCCTCAAGACCATCCTCGGCAAGAATTGCGAGAACGTCATTCACGAGAAAACCGGCCACGTTGCCTACATCTTCAACCCTTCACGCTGGCGCAGCGACGACAAGCGCGCCTTCAAGCCGGACATCATCGCTACCATCTTCAGCAAGATCGGGATCAAATAAGGGTGGAAGTTGCACGCTTTTGTCTGTTGATGGCCGCTGTCTCGTTTCGGTAGCTGCCGTCGGAGGATGAGGTTTCTCGGGGCGTCAGCTGCCTTTCAGCGCTCGCTGCCCTGGCCCCGAGCGCTTGTCCCGAGAAACCCCACAAGAGCTATTCGTCCCTCATTCCAGTTTTAGTAGTGGAACCGAAGCTCCATTGGTAGCGCACCTAAACCTGTGCCGGCCGATGACGGACGATTGCAAGCGATTGGTTTTGTCGCGTGAATCATTGCATACCAAAAGCCGGGGCGAGTTATTTATATGGCATATAACCATATAAATAGCATGGTTTATCGCCGATATGGTCATCAAGCGCTCATGTCCAAATTCACAGGGTCAAAAGAATAGATCACCTGAAACCGCAAGCGCAATGAAAATGCCAATTTTTCTGCGCCGGGGCTGGCAGCTATCGGGATCTCGAATCTAACGCTCCCTTAACCAAGCCAAGGCTGAGATTTCGATATCGATGAAATAATATAAATATACATCATCGTAATCGATAAATTGAATGCTTAATTAAAGATTAAAAATCAGTCAGTTAACACGTATAGCGTAATTCCGATTTTGCTATCGTAATTCCATGCCTATGGTAATATCGCCACCGCATCACACCCCAATAGATTGTTTTATCCAAAACAAGGAGATATGTAAAATGCGTATCGCGTTGCAGAAAAATCTCTTCAAAACCGTGTCGGTCGCCGTTCTGAGCTTGGCCATGGGCGGCAGTGCTTTGGCCGCCGATCTCGATAAACTGAAATGGCGTTTTCCCCAAGCGTTTCCCAGCACTCTTCCCGGCCTCGGCGACAATGCCCAGCGTGTGACCGACATGCTGAGCGCCATGTCCGGTGGCGACCTGGCCTTCAAGGTCTTCGAACCCGGCAATCTCGTTCCCGCCCTCGAATTGAGCGATGCCGTCGGCAATGGCACCATCGAAGCCGGCTACACCTGGCTCGGCTACGATGCCGGAAAAAATCCCGCCTCGCCGCTGCTCTCCGCCCGTCCCTTCGGCATGGAGCCCTGGGAATTCACCGGCTGGTGGTACTACGGCGGCGGTCGTCAGCTGGCCGAGGAGTTGTACGCCAAGCGTAATGTGCATCCGATTCTCTGTGGCATCACCGGGCCGGAAACAGCCGGGTGGTTTCGCAAGGAAATCAAGACCATGGCCGACCTCAAGGGCATGAAGATCCGGGTTGCCGGCTTGGGCGGCGAAGTGATGCAAAAGGCGGGGGCTTCGGTCACGTTGATTCCCGGTGGCGAAATCTTCGCCGCGCTGGAAAAGGGCGCGATCGATGCAACCGAGTTTGCCTCGCCGGCCGTCGACCAAAAACTGGGCTTCGACAAGGTGGCCAAGTTCAACTACTTCCCCGGCTGGCATCAAACCTACACCGCCTTCCACATGATCGTTAACAAGAAGGTGTGGGATGGCCTCAAGCCAGGAACCAAGGCAATGTTCGAAACCGCTTGCGCGGCGGGGGTGATGCATAACCTCTCGCATAGCGAAGCGCTGCAGGGCAAGGTGATGAAGGGGTTTGCGGCCAA
>JAPUEC010000002.1 GCA_027492775.1 Rhodocyclaceae bacterium | reverse complement strand
GTCGGAGAGCGAGGTCTGGCGAATGATCGGCATGGGGTACTCGACCGGGTCCTCCAGGGTCATGATATTGACCCCTTCCTGGTTGAGGTGGCCGAGGATGGAATAAAGCGTGGTCGTCTTGCCTGAGCCAGTCGGGCCGGTAACGAGCAGAATGCCTTCAGGCCGCGCCAGCATGAGCTGCATGAGGCTGAGCTGTGTTTCCGAGAAGCCCAGGCCGTCGATGGGAACGATGCCGCGTTTGCGGTCGAGAATCCGGAGGACGAAATTTTCGCCATGGATGGTGGGCTGCACGGCGGCGCGGAAATCCACCTGCCGGCCGGAAATGGCGAGCGAAATGCGCCCGTCCTGGGGCGCCCGGGTTTCGGCGATATTCATCCCCGCCATGACCTTCAAGCGCACGACCATGGCCGACCAATAGCGCTGGTGCAACGCCCGGACCTGCCGCAGCACGCCGTCGATGCGATAGCGGATACGCAGGAACTGCGCTTCCGGTTCGAAGTGCACGTCCGAGGCGCCGCGCAGTGTGGCGTCGGCGAGCAGCGAATCCATCAGCCGCACCACCGGATGGCTGTAGCCGCCGGTCGCCTGGGTCAGGCTGGCCATGTCAATGGTGCCCGTTTCCAGTTCCTGGAGAATGCCGTCGATGGAGAGTTCGTGGCCGTAGAACTGTTCGATCGCGGGCAGAATTTCGGAGCTGCTGGCCAGTCGCCAAACCGGGCGCGGATTGCCCGCGAGCAAGGCATTGATCTGATCGGCGGCGACGATGTCGTTCGGGTCCGCGCTCGCGATCAGCAACTCGTTGCGGGCGGTGTCGAGGCTGACCGGGAAAATGACGTGGCGTTTGGCGAGTTGCTTGGAAATCAGCGCCAGAGCCTTGGGGTCGGCGACGATGCCCTTGAGGCTGATGGCCTCCTCGCCGAGTTTCTCGGCCAAGGCCTTGCGCATCGCATCTTCGGTGACGAAGCCGAGGTCGAGCAGCGATTCGCCGAGCGGCTTGCCGGAGCCCTTTTGCTGCTGCAGGGCGATGCGCAACTGGTCCTGAGTGATGAGCCCGCGCTCGATGAGCAGGTCGCCCAGGCGGAAAGGCGGTTTGACGGGGGGCGTGGGGATTCCGGTCATCGGGCGGCCCTGACGGTGCCGGCGATGTGACGGCGTTTTTGGGCGTGGCGGATCGCTCGTGTGCCGAGCTTAATTCTGGGACGCACGGAGTTGCTCCAGGCGTTGCCGGGCGGTTTCCTTCGGGAAGGCCTGCTGGCCCGGCTTTTCACCCAAGGCAAGCGCGCGGGCGTAGTAATTGGCGGCGAGGTCTCTCTTGTGCAGGCGGTCGAGCGCGACGGCGAGGTTGTAGGCGTGGAAGGCGCTTGCCGGATCGAGGGCCGCGGCGCGGAAAAATGCCTGCTGGGCATCGGCGAAATTCCCTTCGCGCACCAGGATGTTGCCGAGGGTGGCGAAAGCGGCGGCCGAGCCGGGATTCTTTTCGGCGATATCCCGCGCCCGGCTGGCGGCGGCAGCCGGGTCGCCTTCTGCGAGGATCGCCAGCATGCCGGAGTTGGCGACCGGGTTTTCCGGATCGAGCCGCAAAACACGCTCGTAGTAGACCCGGGCATCGTCGCGTTTACCTTGGCGATGGGCGATATAGGCCAGGCCGAGCAAGGCATCGCGTTCTTCTCCGTTTTGCGCGAGGGCGCGACGGTAAGCTTCGGCGGCGACCTCCATCCGGCCATCAAGTAGCGCGGCATACGCCGTTTCCAACGGGCTGGTGCCGCCGCCTGAACCCTTTGTCAGGAGCAGCGGTGTCGGTGCGGGGACTTTGGTGCGTTGCGAGGGTGCGGATTTTGCCGGTGTCTTCGGCGCCGGCGCCTTGGCGGTGGCAACGGGCGTCGGCTTCTCCGCAATCGCGGCCGTCGGCGTGGCGGCTGGCGCGGGCGGTGTAGCCGGAGCAACCGCCGGTTCGTTCTGAGCGGACCCCGGCGCGGATTCCGCCGGCGCGGCCGGAGTCGACGCAGCGGGGATCGCCACCGCCGCAGACCGCGCCGAGGCTGTCGCTGGCGGCTGAATCCCGCTATTCGAGGGCATGGCCAGGAACAGATAGGCGCCGCCGAGCGAGAGCGCGAGCACCGCCGCCAGCGAGGCCAGAATGATCACGCGGCTTCCCGATTTCTTGCGCGGAGCGGATGCGCCCAGTATCTCGCGGGCGGTGCGCGGCGAGAGTGGCGGCGGCGCGGCTGGCCGCTGCGAAGCCGGAGGTGGTACGGTTTCGCGGAATGGCGGTGGCGCAGATGGCGCTGGCGCGGGAGCGTCGACCACGGGAGCTGGCGGAGGCGCCGGTTTCGGTGCCGCCATTGTCGGCGCCGGCGCTTTTGCGGTGGGTTCTGGCGGCGCTTCGACATGCGGGGCCGCGGGGACCGCTCCTGCGGGGATCTCTTCCGGCTTGAATGAGAATTCCAGAGCGGGTTTATCCATGGCTGCTTGATTGAGGGGCTCCAAAGCCGGGATGGCTTCCGCCTCCGGCTTTTCGACGCGTGGCGCAACCGTGGCTTCGTCGCCCGGGAGCGCGGGTTCCAGCGCCATGGCAGACGTTTTTTCGGGCGCTGCCGCTTGGGAGGACTTGTCTTTCTCCTGGCTGGCGCGTTGCAGGGCGTCGAGAAGCAGGCTCATGTTCAGCGGTTGTTTTCAGAAGCGGCCGCGGCGGGCGCCTTGGGTGGGAGCAAAGCCTCTCGTGCCTCGGGCAGCACGGAACGCATGTCCCGGAAATCGCCGTTCAGGCTGGCATCGGTGAGCACTGTCGGACGCAGGAAGACGACCAGTTCCGACTTGCGGCTCTGGTTGTTCTTGAACTTGAACAACTCCCCGACGACCGGAATGCGGTTGACCAGGGGCACCTCGTCGGTCTTGTTGTCGCGGCTATCCTGCATCAGCCCGCCGAGGATGGCGATATCGCCGGATTGCACGCGCATGATCGATTCCATTTCCCGGGTCTGGACGATAGGAATGGGATTGGTCAGCTTGTATTCGGCCAGTGCCGGGCTGGGGTCCATGGCGTAGCCGGTGATGCGGCTGATGGTCGGCCGCAGGTTCAGGATGACTTCACCGTTGTCGCTGATTTGCGGCGTGACGGTCATCAGGAAGCCGATGGGCACCGAGTTGATGGTGGTCGTGTAGGTGGGCGCGACCGCCGGCGTGGTCGCCGTTGCTGCCGTGCCGGGGGTGACCGAGATGGTGAAGTAGATTTCGTTATCGACAACTTTCAGAACGCTGGTCTGGCTGTTGAGGACGGAGATTTTCGGGCTCGACAGCACGCGCAGGTTGCCGAAGGATTCAAGTAGCTTGAGAATGGCAGAAACCCCGCTGCCGCTGGAGAAAACCTTGCCGTAGCCCAGCTTCGCGAGTGTACTCACCAGGCCGCCCGTGGCCATTCCGCTGGCGGGCCCTTCCGGGCGCAGGTCGATGGCCCAGCCTGATTTGGCACTGATGTTGCGCACCGCTGTCCAGTCAATGCCCTGCTGGAAACGCTCCGACAGGTCGACCTCGACGATGGTGGCCTCGATCAGCACTTGCCGCCGGGCATTGCCCAGGATGCGATCGAGGAATTCCCGGATTTTCTCGTGCTGGCGCTGTGTGGCGCGGACGCTGATGATGCCGGTTTCGCTGTTGGCGATGACGGATGCCGCTTCGCGGAAGGTTGTGCGACGGACCACGGTATTGCCTTGCTGCGAAAGTTGCGCCGGCACCGGCACGGTGGTGGTGCGCCTGCCATTGGCCGAAGTGGTGGTCGTCGCCGTCGCAGGCGTAGGCGCGGCGCCGGGCTGCTGGGTCGCCGATTGCTGGGTGGTCTGCTCGGTCGTCGTTTCGCTCGAACCTTCAGGCAAGACTTTGTCGGTTTCGCGCAGCAAATCGCGCAGGTTGGCGACGAGCGTTTCCCAGAAGCGGTTGTTGCTGGTGTTGCTGATGGTCGTCGTCGAGGAATTGCTTCCCGAGCCGCCTCCGCCACTGCTGCCGGTGGGCGCCGTGCCGGTGCTGGCGACATTGGTGGAGGTGCTGATGCCGCTTTGGGCATTGCGCTGGATGTTTGGATAATCGACCTTGTAGTTCTTGAGGAACGGCGAATCCGGCATGACCGAGAGGCTCTTGCCGTTCATTTCGTAGCGCATGTCGACTTGGCGCGCCACCCGGTCGAGGATTTCGGACAGGCTCTGGTCCAGCACATTCATGGTCACCGTGCCGCTAATGCCAGGATGAATATCCACGTTGATCTTGGCATCCCGCGCCAGCGCGAAGAGCAAGTCCTGAACCTCGACGTTGTGGACGACGACGCTGTAGACCTCGGGCTTGGCCGCGGGTTTGGGTGGGAGCGGCAGGGGCGGCGCGGTCGCAAAATCCGGAACCTTGCCGGCAACCGTGGGCGCGGGCTGCAGATGCTGGGT
>JAPUEC010000001.1 GCA_027492775.1 Rhodocyclaceae bacterium | reverse complement strand
GGTCGGCAAGTCATGACCTTGCCCCGGCCCCTGATCGCTCTCTGCTTCGCGGTCGCCTGCGCTGGCGCCGTCTGGCGGGCCTGGCCGCTGGCGCCGGCGGCGTTCGTCCCGCCGCCACCCCCGGTGAACCAGGGCCTGCCGGCGGAATTCACGGTGGAAATGCTGCCGGTGGCCGCACCCTCGGCGCATGCCGCCACCCTGACCGAGTTACCGGACGGCCGCCTCGCCGCCGCCTGGTTCGCCGGCTCGCGCGAGGGCGCGCGCGACGTCTCGGTCTGGTTCTCGCTGCGCGAAAAGACCGGCTGGACGCCGCCGCGCGCCATCGTCACCCGCGAAGGCGCCATCGCCGACACTCGAGCCTATGTCCGCAAGCTCGGCAATCCGGTGCTGCTCGCCGATGGGCCGCGCCTGCATCTCTGGTTCGTCAGCGCCGGCATCGGCGGTTGGGCGGGTAGCTCGATCAACCACACCATCTCGACCGACGGCGGCCAGCATTGGTCGCCTGCCGTCAAGCTCGCGACCTCGCCCTTCCTGAATCTCGGCACCCTGGCACGCACCGGGCCGCTGGCGCTGGCCGACGGCGGCTGGGGATTGCCGATTTACCATGAGTTCATCGCCAAGCATGGGGAGTGGCTGCGCCTGGATAGCAGCGGCGCGATTGTCGAAAAAATCCGCCTTCCCGCCGATGGGCCGCAATTGCAGCCGGCAGTCGCGGTGTTCGACGGCAACCGGGCGCTCGCGCTATTGCGCGACGCCGGACCGGGTCCCGGCCGCGTGCGCGCCGCCGCCACGGCCGACGCTGGCCACAGCTGGCTGGCGCTGCCGCCCTTGCCGGTGGGCAACCCCAATTCCTCGGTGGCGCTGGTCCGCCTGCCCAGCGGCAAGCTCCTGCTCGCCGGCAACCCCGCCGCCGGGCGCCACATCCTCGAACTTCATCTTTCGAGCGACGAGGGCCGCACCTGGCGCAAGGTGCGGGAAGTGGAATCCGCCACCCCGGACCCGAAGACCGAGTTCTCCTACCCGGCGCTTTACGTCGCGCGGGATGGCCGCATTCACCTCGCCAGGACCAGGCTGAGCCAGGGCATCCGCCACGCGGTATTCACCGAAGCGGCGCTGGAGACCACGCCATGAGCGCGATCTACGGCGTTCTCGCCTGCGCCCTGCTCTTCGCGGCGCTGATCGCCCTCTGCCTGCGCGCGGCCGGCGGCGAATACCGTTGGTGGCTGCCGCTGGCGGCGTTCGCTGCAGCGCTCATTCCCCTCTCCGGCGAAACCGGCATCGCCGTCGCCCTGCACGGCGCGCTGGCGACACCTTCCTTCACCCTGGCGCAGCTTGCCCTGCTCGTCGTCCTGAACCGCCCCCCGCCGGCACGGTCAAAACCGCTGTTGATCGGCTTCGCGGCGCTGGCGCTCGGGTTCTACCTGCTCGCCCTCGGCTTGGGGCCGGTCGATCCCTACGGATTCGGCTATCGCAACCCGATCCTGCCGCTGGCGCTGGCGCCGTTCGCTTTCTGGCTCTGGCGCCGGCGCTTCGATGCTTGGCTGCTGATCCTCGCGTTCGATTTCGCCGCTTACGCGCTGGGGATTTTCGCCAACCTCTGGGATGCGCTCTTCGACCCGGTGCTGGTGGCGATGGCGATTGTCGCAGCGCTCCGTCTTCACTGGCGGCGCGCCTGAAGGCTGGGCGCAGATGCGCCAAGGGAGGATCATGAAACGTTGGGTCGTGACGCTCGGCGCTTGGCTTCTGTGCGGCGTTGCCCTGGCCGCCGATTCGCTTCCCCTGCAACGCATCCAGCTACCGCCCGGCTTCACCATCGAATTGCTCGCCCGCGTGCCCAATGCCCGGCAGATGGCGCTCGGCGACGACAACGTGCTCTATGTCGGCTCGATGCGGGCCGGCAAGGTCCATGCGCTCAGGCTCGATTCCGAATTCCGGGCCAGCGGCGAAGCGAAAGTGATCGCCAGCGGCCTGCGCATGCCGGTCGGCGTCGCCTATCGCGGCGGCAGCCTTTACGTTTCTGCCATCGACCGCATCCTCCGTTTCGACGACATTACCCGCCGGCTAGACCATCCGCCGACGCCGGTGACAGTGCGCGACGATCTGCCCAAGGAAGGCCACCACGGCTGGAAATTCATCGCCTTCGGCCCGGACGGCCTGCTCTACGTGCCCGTCGGCGCGCCCTGCAATAGCTGCGAACCCGATGCCGACCGCTACGCCAACCTCATGCGCATGAAACCGGACGGCTCCAAGCTCGAAACCTTCGCCCGCGGCATCCGCAATACTGTCGGCTTCGACTGGCACCCGACCACCAAGCAGTTGTGGTTCACCGACAACGGTCGCGACCTCTTGGGCGACGACGTGCCGCCCGACGAGCTCAACCACGCCCCCAAGGCAGGCATGCATTTCGGCTATCCCTATTGCCACGGCGGCACCATTGCCGACCCGGAATTCGGGAAAAAACGGGCCTGCAAGGAATTCACCCCGCCGGCGCAGAACCTCGGCGCCCACGTCGCGGCGCTGGGGATGCGTTTCTACACCGGCAAGCAATTCCCGGCGGAGTACCGCAACCAGATTTTCATCGCCGAACACGGCTCGTGGAACCGCAGCAAGAAGAGCGGCTATCGCATCAGCCTGGTCAAGCTCGAACGCGACAAGGCGGTGTCCTACACGCCGTTTGCGACCGGCTGGCTGGAAGGAGAAAAGGCCTGGGGACGGCCGGCCGACGTGCTGGTGTTGCCGGATGGCTCGCTGCTGGTTTCGGACGACACCGCCGACGCCATTTACCGTATCCGCTATTCCGGCAAGTAACGCCGGCCCAAGGCAACGTCGAGTTTCAAAATCCGATTGGCTTGGGTCAGGAGGGTTCGACCAGAAGCGGGCGATCTGCAAGAAAGCCATAAGTGGTCATCAAAACCGCGGCCGTTCTATGGATGTCTCTCGCGTGATGGACCTCGGGTCACTTACTTCTCGGGGTGAAACTCGCTGCTGCCCCTGTGCATGCATAGGCTGACGCCAAACCCCTCCGTCAACCGGACAGTCCAACCATCTCACGGTCGATCAAGACTCCGGATCGAACATGATCTCCCGGACCTCCTGCGCGCAACGACACGCTTTGGCGATCCGACCCGCCCAAGCGATTGCCTCCTCGCGTGAGGACGCCTCGATGATCGAGAATCCGCCAACTACCGCCTTCGTCTCGGGTACGGGTCCATCGATGATGGTCCCGTCGGCCGCCACAATGCTCGACTGCTGGCGTTGGACCCCGCCACCCAAGATCCAGACGCCAGCGGCCTTAGCCTCCCGGACCACAGCGTGCGCAGACTCGCCCACCGCTGGCAAGTCCTCCTCGGAAATGTGGTCCATCGAACCATCGTCGAACGAGATCAAATACCTTGTCATGTGAAGACTCCTTATCACGGCCGACCAATGCGACCGCCTGCATCTACACGACGAACGGCGAGCTCCAAATTCGACACGGGCCTCAAAATGCTTTCATGGCACTCAATCTGGCCCGCCATCAGGCTCACGCGACGAACGTGGCACAATCCACAGCGCGGCCACTTAGCGCCATAGAGGTCAGAGACATTTCATATTTCAGAACCCAAGTGTTTCCGACCAGTTTGAATCTTTACATACACAAATTAACCCGATGAAACGACAGACTGCATTACCGGTCATTAAATGGCTGGCCGCCTTGGCCTTGGCACTCCTATTCCTACCAACCACCTGGGCGGCGACAATCCGGGGGACACTGGTGTCGGGCGGAGGAACAGACGATATGTTCATTGTCGTTCAAACCGACGATGGCAAGAAAATCACCGCCTATTGCGGCAATTGCGGTCCGTGGTTCGTTCCTGGCGAGGCCGAGTCGCAGCAGTTGAAGAAGAATCTACGCGGACAGAACGTCGTTCTTTCCTACTCGACGACATTGAACAAGGGGCGAATTGCCGGGCCCGGTGACGACGAGGAACTCCACTTCGTCAAGTCGATGGATTTTTCAGGGGCTCAGGCATCCCCGCGTTCCTGCCGGGAAGCTGTTGGCGAGAAAAAGGCCGCGGCCCTCGTCAAGCAGTGCATTCTTGTATCTCCCGCCACCCATCCGCCCTGCAATGCGGCCAACCAGTGCACGCTAATCGAAAGCGAGATTGAACACGGTTGTGCGCTGCTCCCCTCCGATTCGAGGCCACGGTTCTGCAATCCCCGAGGCTAGCCTTCCCCCGAAGCGACCACTAATGTAGTGCTTTGCTCTTGACGGAACTGATTATTGACGCGACGACGGGTGTCGCGACTGGCGCCTCCCCCTTCGCACCCCTTCGGGTAAGCTTCGCGCAGGGGGAGGCTGGGTGGGGATAGGTTGAGGACGAAGCGATGAATACCCCATCCTCACCCCAGCCCTCCCCGGCGCGCAGCCCACCCGAAGGGGTGTGAAGGGGAGGGGGGAGTGA